>NZ_JBQKUK010000001.1:0-350242 GCF_054968585.1 Marinobacter sp. G5_S1_61_S3
AGGCCCGCAGAGCGGGCCTTTTACAGGTTTCACTGTTACCGAAACCTTAGATCTTGCCAACCAGGTCCAGTGACGGAGTCAGAGTCGCTTCGCCTTCTTTCCACTTGGCCGGGCAAACTTCGCCGGGGTTGTTACGAACGTACTGAGCCGCTTTTACCTTGCGCAGCAGGTCGTCAGCGTCACGGCCGATACCTTCGGCAGTGATTTCCATGGCCTGGATAACACCATCCGGGTCGATCAGGAAAGTAGCGCGGTCTGCCAGGCCCTGGCCCTCACGCATCACACCAAAGTTGTTGGTGATGGTGCCGGTCTGGTCGCCTACCATGAAGTAGTTGATCTTGCCGATAGTCTCGGAGCTGCTGTGCCACGCCTTGTGGGTAAAGTGCGTATCGGTGGATACGGAGAATACTTCCACACCCAGCTTCTGCAGCTCTTCATACTTGTCGGCAACGTCGCCCAGCTCGGTCGGGCATACAAAAGTGAAGTCGGCCGGGTAGAAGAAGAAGACAGACCACTTCCCTTTTACGTCGGCTTCAGAAATTTCAACGAACTCGCCGCCTTTAAAGGCGGTGGCGTTGAACGGTTTAATTTCGCTGTTAATCATACCCATAGTAGATATCTCCCGTTGGTTGAGTTTAGGCATTGGCTAACTTGAGTTGGCTAAAGTATTGATTTGATCAAAAACATTCAAATTGATTGTTTTTAGCCGTTCGATAGGAAACCGCTATTTTATTTTTGGGAAGGCTGCAGAGAAGGACTAATCCGTGTTATCGGGCTCGAAGGCGCCCTTATGAAAATCGATGGCAGTGTCCACTTCTTCCATGCCGCAGACCCTTGGTTCCGCCAACGTGCCACCGGCCAGTGCCCGAAGCACTGCGTGCACGCCATGAGACAATGATTCGGTATTGTAACCGCCCTCCAGCACCATGACCAGCCGGCCGTTACAGTGCTTGTCCGCAATTTCCTGCACAATGCCCGTCATGGCTGAGAAGCCTTCGTAGGACACATTGAGCGCCAGGTCGTACCAATGGGCATCAAAGCCGGCGGAAACCAGTACCAGGTCCGGTTTGAAGTAGTCTGCGGCGGGTACCAGTATCTCCCGCAGCGCTTTCAGGTAAGCGACATCGCCCGCGCCACCGGGCATGGGCACGTTAATGGTGGTGCCCTCGCCCAGGCCGGCGCCTACGTCGGTTAACGCGCCACTACCTGGGTAAAATGGTGCGGCCCGGTGAATATCAAAAAACATGGTGTCCGGATCCGCCCAGAAGATGTCCTGGGTACCATTGCCATGGTGGGCGTCCCAGTCGACGATCAATACCCGTTCACAGCCCAGCTCCGCCTGCGCGTGTGCAGCCGCAACGGCAACATTATTGAAGAGGCAGAACCCCCTTGCGCGTACTGGCTCAGCATGGTGACCAGGCGGCCTGACCATTGCGAAGGCGCTGTTCGTTCGGCCCTCAACCACCGCTTCCACGGCTGCGATGGCCGTGCCTGCAGCGACTTCGGCAGCTTCAACACTGCCCGGTGAAACGGCTGTGGTATCCACATCCAGCCACGCACTTTCGTCCCGCAATGAGAATATGTCGTCCAGGAACGAAGTCGTATGAACCCGGCTCAACTGATCCGGCGTTGCCGCCTTACCAGGCTCGATCCGGACACCGGGAATGGGATCACGGGCAAGCAAGTCCATGATCGCGGTAATACGGCCTGGATGCTCGGGGTACTTCCACTGCACATTGAGGCCTGAAAGAATGGAACGTACCCGTTTGTCCAGGCGGCCGGGCAGGAAATCCATGTTGGTATCGGGGTGATGGGCCAATACCCGTTCATCGTAAAAGACCGTGACGTCCCGTTGTTGTGCCAAGGCGATGCTCTCCTCTGCCGGGCCTTAGCTCAAGCATAGTCTTCTCAGGGCAAATCACAACGTTGCTCACAACCGCCAACGCGTCGGATTCGAGTGTTTGAGCACTCCGGCATCGTCCCAGTCATTCCAGCCAGTAAAGGGAATTGGCGCGTCCTGTTCAATCCCCGACAACCGGTGCGCCCACTGGTCTTTCAGTGCCTCCAGATGGTCCCGGAACGCGCCTTCCTCCTGATAGCGGATGCCGCCACCCTGCACCCCATAGCTTATGTGCGGTGCCAGCACGTCATAGCCCACGTAATACAGTGAAGAATGAACCGGCCACAGCCATTCCACCATATTGCCGGCGCGGCCAAATGGCATGAACGCCTGCTCCGGCGAACCTGTGGTCACGGAACACATCGCCTGTTTACCGCGAAAATAGCCACGATCATAGCGCATGCTTCCCGAGTAAAGTCCGCCATAGACCAACACACGATCAAACCAGCCCTTCAATATGGCGGGTTGAGAATGCCACCATAGCGGAAACTGGAAAATCACCAGATCGGCCCAATTCAGCCTGGCTATCTCACGCTGCACGTCTTGAGGTAATGCATTGGCATCATAGTGAGCCCGCTGCTCCGTCAGCGGAGCAAAATAGCACTCATCCTGACGCTTGCCATACCACGACGAACGCTCCACCGGATCAAAACCTTCCCCATAGAGATCGTCTATTTCTACCTCGTGCCCCGCCAGATTCAGGGTTTCCGTAGCCACATCCACCAAACCCCCACTGAATGACCGCCTTTCCGGGTGGGCCAGTACAATCAGTACCTTCATGTCTGAATTCTCCTTCGTGTTTCATTGAATTCAGACTACCCCTTTCAAAAACGAACAGATATTCCACAAATGTGATAGCTGTATTTGCATGAATGAACAGAACCTTCAGTGGAGAATCAACAGACTGGGGTTTCCCCAATGAGACACCTATCAAGTTAATGCCGCGGATGATTAACTATCCTTAATCAATTAACATCATACCGTGCACGACGCACGTGATGTGTGTGAAGAACGCCTGATCCGCGTTCAGTATCGTTGTCCAGTCACTTAAACAGGGAACGTTGTATGCGACATTCTCCAAAGGCGCTGAAAGCGTTCTTTCTGGTGTGTTTTTGCTTTTTTTCGACCGTTTCTCACGCTGCGCTGGTTGATATCGACCAGGACGATGGTGTGATTTATTTCACTTTCGCTGCCCCGAATAAAGTCGTCCGCTACGACATGGTGTCGCAATCCATGTTGTCGGATATTCCCCTCAATAACGTACCAACAGCCGCAGAAATTCAGGGTAACAATCTGTATGTGGCCTATCGGCGCAGTGCCTACGCAATAGATCTCGATTCGCAGACACCGACTTTCATTGCCAACACCGGCGAAGACATGACGGCACTCCATGCGGTAGGAAACGCCCTTTATCTGGTACAGGGTTTCAACCGGGTCATGGCTCGGAACCTGTCAGATTACACACTCATAGAAGAAAAAACGGTTTTCTACAGGGGGACCGGGTCTGTGGGATCACCAGCACAGTCAGCGCTGTACTATCGGTCAGACGGCACTTCACCGTCCGATATTGTTAAAATCCCACTCAATGCGGATGGCACAATGGGGAGCGATATGGACAGCCCCGCCCACGGGGATTATCCCAGTGCCAGTCAACTTTACCTGTTCCCGGATGAAAGTCGCGTACTCGACAATCAGGGCATCCTTTATTTCGCCAACGACCTGACCTACGCCGGCAGCCTTGCTGGCGCGTTTGACGATATGACTTTCTGGCAGGGCGACCTGCTGGTGCTCCGTGGCAATACCGTTCATCAATACAACAACGCCATGCTGGAAGTGGCTCAGATGGGCCTCAACCAGCAACCTCTGAAAATTGCCAGCTACGGTGACGCTGTCTTTGCTTTCTACGAGAACAGCAGTCAGATCGGTGTTGAAGTATTGGACCTCGACAGTCTTGCCACGCCATCGCCAGGCGAGCCCCCCAATCCGGAAACTTCGGATTTCATCCCGGATTTCATCGAGTTCGACAGCCAGGAAGGCCTGTTGTATCTGGCCGACCGGGAGACACTGGCCATTCACATCTGGTCGGCGGAAACGCAAACCTATGTTGACAGCATCGGCCTGCTGAACCCACCCACGTGGATGACGTATTCCCCAGCCCATGGGCGACTTTACCTGGGCTACACTGGTGGAAAGATCAGCCAGATAGTCATGTCCACCGGGACACTTCAGGAAACTCCGTTCACCAACCTGCCACAAAGTGTTCTGGGTCTGGAATCCGCAGGCGATTATCTCTTTGCGGTGGATGCATCCGGTGCCTGGGAGCGGTTTTACAGCTTTGACGCATCCGGAACAATGGTGGACTCCGTTGAATGGCGGCACGCCAGCTCAGAATACCTATGGAATCCTGTCACCGAGCGTATCTATCACTTCCGGTCCGGAACATCGCCCAATGACATTGAATGGTCCGAGCTGAGCTCAACCACCGGGCTTTTGGGCAGCAAGGGCGACTCCCCCTATCACAGCAGCGGCTACGCAGCCGCACCATTGCACTTCGACCCTGCAGGCCAATTGCTGCTGACCGGCGGAGGCAAGCTCCACGACGCCTATTCCCTCGCCGAACTCAACTATCTGTCCAATGAAATAACAGACGCCGCCTGGACGGGAGATACCCTCCACACCATTGCAGCAGTTGATGGCAATGCCGTGCTGCAAACCTGGTCCGACAACTACGAGCTCCTTGAAGAGAACTCTATATTCGATGCCCTGGACACCCGTATTCTGGCCTATGGCGCCCACCTGGTGGCGATTGAAATGGCCGCAAGCGGGGGGCCTGACATCTCAGTACTCGATTTCACAGCGGACACTGACGACGACGGGCTGTTTGACCTCGAAGATAACTGCCCCAACACCGCCAATGCCAATCAAGACAATCATGATGGCGATGAGTTTGGCGACGCCTGTGACAATGATTCCGACAACGACGGCATCCCCGACACAGACGAACTCGCAGTGGGACTGGATCCCTTTGACAGTGCCGATGCCCAGGAAGACCTGGACGCAGACGGTTACAGCAATCTGAGCGAGTACCTCAACGGTACATCCATGACCGATGAGGAGGATTATCCTGCAGGGGATCCCAACCTCGATTCCGATGGAGACGGCCTGCCAGACTCGCTGGAAGACCAGTATCTGGCGCTCGACCCATACAATCCCGATGATGCGTCCCAGGACTATGACGGTGACGGCGCCACGAACGCCTCAGAAGTCGCCTCCGGTTACAATCCCGACGTTTCTGACGACTTTCCCACCCACAATACGATGGACTTTTTCCCCTTGGGGGACATCACCTGGGTTTTCTCCGACCCATCGGATGGCTACCAGTTCCGAAGCGAATCCATAAGCGGCGCAGGTATGTTCAAGTTCATTTTTCCCAATGGCGATGACCGCCTGGTACGTCGTACTACTGGCGTCTATCTGCTTGAAAGCCGGTTTGTTGATTCGGAAGGAGATCGGATTCGAATCACCTACGGGGATGGTCTGCTAATGATCCCCAGCTCGCTTGAGCTGGGCACGAGTGTCACTTCACGTGCCACCCTCTCCAGCTACATCAATGGCCGGCAGGGCAATCAGGTCAATTTCACCACGACCATTGAATTGATTGAGGAGTCCACAACCAGCGTAGACGGCGAGCCGCGTGCCGTGTTGGTCACACTCAGACAAACCCGTATCACCATGGATGGACAGCTTCTGGACAATACTATTGAAATTGAGGCCTTTGCGGAGGGTGTGGGGCGGATCTACAGCTCCCTTGATCCGGACGCCGAGCTGTCGGCCTACAACGTCCAGCAAGTGGACAACTCCATTTCCTCCGGCTCGGCCTCTGACGACTCATCGTCAGGCGGTGGTGGCGGTAGCATGTCCTGGCCGATATTGGCCCTGCTGTTTATGATGGGATGGGGTCGGCGCCGGTTCAGGTTCAGCACCAACTAGGCATCGCAGACATCACTCATCCGTTCTGGGAGGTGACCACAAGGGCACCTCCTCACGGCTGGGCGGTTCCCAGTCCTGCTGCATCACGTCACTCAGGGTGTCCTCCAGCTTCATGAACAGCTCACCATAACGGGGGCTAAAGCGGATACCCTCTTCGATTTCCTTCCAGGCGTCGAACAGTTCGTCCTCGTGGGACTTCTCATTATTGATAAATGCCCAGGTCATCTGCCGCGACCGCAATGGGTGAACGCCAAATGCGGTCAGTGCATGGCCACCCAGCTCCACCGCAGAATGGTAGGTTTCGCTCACGACGTCGTCAGCGCCGGCCTGGCGCAACTGATAGCCATGGCCCCGATCGAACGCCCGTGCCAGTACCCAGACGCCGGGGTAGTGTTGTTTGACATGGTGCACCAGGGCCACGGCTCTATCCCGGTCGTCAATCGCAACCACGAGCAAGCGCGCGTGGGCGATGCCCGCCGTTTCCAGTAACCCCGTATGGCTGGCGTCACCGAAATAGCTTTTGATGTTGATACGTCGCAGGTTTTCGATCTGATCCAGGGCCAGATCCAGCGCGACAATGGGAATCTTGTTGGCGCGCAACAACCGGCACACAATCTGGCCAAATCGTCCAACCCCGGCCACGATCACTGGCGCCTGCTCCTCGATCACATCGGCTTCCCGCTGCTCATTGCGGGCTTCACGATACCGCGGCAAGATCAGCCGGTCGTAGGCAATAAACAACAGCGGCGTCAGGAACATGGACAGCGCCACCACCAATCCCAGAAGCTGGGCGATGTCCGCGGGGATCACACTGTTCTGCATGCTGTAGGTCAGCAGCACGAAGCCGAATTCGCCGGCCTGGGCCAGCCCGAGGGTGAACAGCCAGCCATCACGGCCCCGCAGCCCGAATAACAATGCCAGGAGCAGCAGAATTGCTGCCTTGACCAGGATAACCGCCAGCGCCAATGTGATCACTGTGCCCCATTGCGCCGCCAGCACCTCAAAGTTGATACCGGCACCCACCGTGATGAAAAACAATCCGAGCAGTAGCCCTTTGAAGGGCTCAATGTTGGCCACGAGTTCGTGACGGAACTCGCTGTTGGCCAGCACCACACCGGCGAGGAAGGCCCCGAGCGCCGGCGACAGATTGACGATGCTCATCAGCGCGGCGATACCGATCACCAGCATTAACGCGGTGGCCGTAAAAACCTCCCGCATACCGGACTGAACCACGTAACGAAACAGGGGCCGGCTCAGGTAATGACCGCCGACGATCACCGTAGTCACAGAGCCGATCACCACCAGGGCGTGAGCCCAGCCTGGCAGATGCGCCACCAGGCTGAAACCGCCCTGGTGCCCGGGGTCCGTCACCCCAACGCCCGCCAGTTCGGATATCGCCAGCAGGGGAATCACCGCCAGCATGGGAATGACCGCAATATCCTGGAACAACAGCACCGAGAAAGCGCCCCGGCCCCCCTCGGTTTTGCTAAGTCCTTTCTCGTTCAGGGTCTGCAGCACAATGGCGGTGGAAGACAACGAGAAGATAAGGCCAACGGCGACGGTGGTCTGCCATTGCAGCCCCATCCACCAGGCAATCGCCATTCCGGCAGCGGAGGTGAGCACCACTTGCAGGCCGCCCAGGCCCAGCAAACGAATTCGCATGGCCCAGAGGGATTTCGGGTCCAGCTCCATGCCCACCAGAAACAGCATCATGACCACACCAAACTCGGCAAAATGCTGAATGGTTGCGGTTTCCTGGCCCACCAGCCCCGTCACCGGCCCGATGACGACACCGGCCACCAGATACCCCAATACCGACCCCAAACCCAGGCGCTTCGCCAATGGCACCGCGACAACAGCAGCGGTCAGATAGATAAACGCCTGGATAAAGTATTCGGTCATTACGGCCCCATCAGGTCAGCGAAGGATAAACACCTTGATACTAGCTGGATTCCCCCGTGTTGCCATCCACCGGAACCGCAAACCGCTGGGACGCAGGACTGTTAATTACGCCTCCACTGCTGTTCAAGCAACGCACGCTCCTGGTTCGGCCCAACGGGGGGCGTGGCCATCATCCGGTCCAGTTCCTCGTCAAGCACACTGCCACCGCTCGCTGTCTGGTATACATCAGGTGCCAGGGAAGGCTCTGCTTCGGCAGTGGCCACCTGTTCCCAGGAACCCTCGCCAGTGCGACAGGCAATTTGCTCCGACGCGGACGTTTGCGTCTCCAGGCGGAACTGACGGCACCATTGGCCGGCCTGGCTCTGGAACGTCAGTCTCGGCGTCAGGCTTGCCTGGTCATTAACCTGGTAAACTTCGCCACTGGGCTGGCTATCCAGAACGTTCGCCACCGCGGGCGACATCGGATCGCCGTCCGTTGCTACCGTCAGCCATTGCGTCAGCGCCACCCCCGCGATGATAGCGGCGGCGATCGCTTTACCCGTGTGGCCGGGCAGCCTGCGCCACCACGGAAAAGTGACCACATTGTCCTGCGCGGGCGCAGCACTCCGGGAGGCCTTTTCCTCCAGCATTCGGGTAATTGATGCCGGCATGGGACGGTCATCGATCGAGCCGTAATGGGCCTGTAGTTCGGCATCCACGGACGCCATCTCGGCCAGTCGATCTGCCAGCGTTGGATCCTTCTCAATCTGGTCCCGAACCGCTTCCATCTCCGCGTCGGTCAGTTCGTTATCGAGGAAAGCCGACAGGGTTTCATCAGTCATCTTCATGAATCGGTCCTCATGGTTACAGGCGCCAGGGCCTCGCTTAATGCCGCCCTGGCTCGGGCCAGCCGGCTCATCACCGTACCCTTGGGCACTTCCAGAATCTCAGCCACGATTTTGTAGGGCATGCCCTGGATTGCCACCAGGGAGATAATCTGGCGTTGGTCCTGTGGCAATCTTGCCATCGCAGCGTCCACTCGGTGCCATTCGATCTCTTTGGTGGTCTGGTGCTCGCCATTGATCACCTGGCCATCCGTCAACTCCGGATGTTCCGCGGCGTCCCGCCGAACCTTACGCGCGCGACACTCGTCTATCCAGACGTTACGGCAAACCCGGAATGCCCACTTGGTAAGGTCGGCGTCGTCCGGCATGTCCCGGGTCAACAAACGCTCCACCGTATTCTGTAGCAGGTCGTCGGCGTCTGACAGGGAGCCGGTCAACGAGTAGGCGAATCGTCGGAGCCTTGGTAATAGTTCGGTGATTTCCTCTTTCATAGCCTTCCATTTCCAAAGGTGCTATCGGTAAAACGGTCGTGAAACCGATTTATTCCATGAACGAAGGAATTTTTTTTCCGCCGGGCCGTTGTATCGTATGACACACATCTTTAATCGGACGGGCACGATGAAACCTTTTCTCTTGAGACACTTGTTCCCTGCAATCGCTCTTTGCACGCTTTCCGCACCGGCCTTGTCCATCGGTGTCGGTGACGTAACCAGCGGCCAGATAGATCCAATAACCCGCCAGGTTGAACAGAAGACACAGCGCATGGTGGAGCAGGCCATGGACCGTCGCCTTGAGAAGCAGATCAACACACAGGCCACAGAGCTCATGGAACAGCTCGAAGCGTTACCGTCAGTCCTTTCCATTCTCACGCGTCAGGGACAGAAAGCGTTCAATGATATCCAACTGGACGACGGTTTCCGTGCCGTGGAAGGTCAGTGGCTGGTGACCGGTACCGCTGCGGAACTCGCCCGCCTTGACCAGCCGGAGATCACAGTTCTCGAACGCCGAGAGCTGACCGGCCTGGGAATGACCGTGGTGCGCTTCCGGGTCACTGCCGAGCTGGATTCCCATAATGCCCTACAGGACGCCCTACCAGAACTCGCGGATCGGCTGGACCGCAACCATATCTATGCTCCGCAAACGGGTGCGAAAGAGCCCCTGTCAGAGACCAAAGTGCCACAGTGGCGTAGCCTCTGCACCGCCCCGGTTCGCGTTGGAATGGTGGATACGTCGATTGCCACAGACCATCGGGTATTTGAAAGTGCACAGGTTGTGCAGGAGCGTTTTCTGGCATTGGCGGAAATGGAAGGAAGTCTCGCTGAGCCTATGATTCACGGCACGGCCGTCGCCAGCCTGCTGGTGGGCAACCGGCCTGGGCAATGGCCTGCCCGGCTGCCGCAGGCTACGATCTTCAATGCCTCGGTGTTCTATGACCGGGATCGCACCCTCTCAGGCGCCACACTTGGTCATTTACTGGAAGGCCTGAACTGGCTGGCCGGTCAGGATTTGTCGGTTATCAACATCAGCCTGACCGGCCCGGACAACCAGCTTCTCGCTGCGGCGGTGAGCCGCCTCACGGAGCGCGGCGTGCTGATGGTTGCGGCGGTAGGCAATCAAGGGCCCTCTGCCCCGCCATTATATCCGGCCGCCTACACAGAAGTGATCGGTGTGACGGCGGCTGATAGTTCCGGGAAGCTCTACCGCTGGGCCAATCGGGGTGAACAGGTGATGTTTGCCAGCAACGGCGTCACCGTTCCGGTAGCACACCCTGATGCCGGCATGGTTGCAGACAGCGGCACCTCGCTGGCGTCGCCGGTGGTTGCCGCTGCACTGGCCTGCCAACGTAATGAACTTTCGGAAGACAAGGCCATTGGTGCCCTGATCAATGCAGCGAAGGATCTTGGCCGTCCTGGCCGAGACACCGAATTCGGTCACGGCTTTCTGGATTTCTGACTGTCGGGTTTCAGAAATCCGCCCTGAGCGTCACCCCCGCCACCGTCTTGTCGTAATCCGCAGAATCCACGTTCGAGGTGTACTGGCCCCAGGAAACACTGGGCTCAACACTAAACACCTCGTTGAGTCCAATCCGCCAGCTGGCCTCCAGAATACGGGCTTTGTCCGCCCGCTCATTGCTTGAGCGTTCGGTAAGGTCACCGGTCAGAGGGTCCGTCAGAACCGGGCTGGTACTGGTGACGGTCACCTCTTCATACTCCCTGTCCTCGTAACGCCAGCCAAACCGCAGGCGGTTTTCCTCGCCGGCCAGGATAAACCGATGCACCAACGCTACCCGAACGCGAAGCAGGTCATTGTCGTAGGCTTTCGCCTCCGCATCTTCGCGATCACCGTCAAGGCCGAGTAGAAAGTGGCTCTGGGCCTGGTTGAAAAAGAAGAACGCATCCAGACTGGCGCCTTTTATCTCGGCATCCCGCGCATCACTGTCATCAAATTCCTTGCGCTTGTCCTGCAGGCTGCCACGCAGATAAACGTCCTCCGCGAGCAGGCTGCCCAGATAGACACTGGCACGCCGGAAATCGAGGAACGGGTCTGACCCCAGGGTTGCGTGGGAATAGTAGTAACTGGTGCCAACGGTGACCGGGTCGAAGTCATAACTGACATCGGCCGACAGCAGGTGAATGTCCTGATCGAATTCATCAAGGTTCTGGTACCGTCTGCCCGAGAGCGAATAGCCGAGCGTCACGTTTAACCGCTCGGTGGGTTTCAGGATGCCTTCCAGACCGGCGTCGAAAACCCAGGCCTGATCGCTCTCATCGGCGGACGTGTTCAGTTCATCCACGGTCACGTTGCTGTCGTGCTCGTAACCGCCTTCAAGATATCCGTTCGCTGACGCTTTCTCCTGCGCCTGAACCATTAATACCGGTGACGCCAGGCCAATGGCCAGGGGCAAGGTCAAAATACGTTGAATCAACTGCATGTCTGCTCCTTTCACTTGGGCGTCCAAAAGAAAGCCGGGCCCTATGGCCCGGCGAGTCTGGAGGAGTGGTTATAGCAGGCCGCCACTGCCGGACCCTTTCACGGTCCCCTTGACGGTGTTCTGCACTTCACTCCGGACGCTCTCAGATACAGACGTTCCGATCTGCTGATTGGTTTCAGCGCGAATTTCAGCATTTCGGGTCTCGTTCATGCGCTCTTGCGCCTGTTCGCGCTTCTCACCAGCTTCATCGCGAGCCGTGTCCGCTGTAGCATCGGCGGTTGCTCGCACCTTCTGGCCGGTTTCAACGCCAGCGCTGACCGCCTGATCGGCCCTTCCGCGGGCTTCTTCACTGGCCGCCTGGCGTTGGTCGGCAGCTTCGTCTCGAGCGGCTTCGCCGTTGACACTGCCCTCTGCGCTTGCAGAGGCACCACCATTCGCGGAAACACCGTTGCGGGTGCTGGCTTCCGCACTCATGTTGGTTTCAGCCTGCGCGTTTGCATTGGCCGCGCCAGACCCTTCTGCGGCGAAAACGCCGGTGGAAAGAATGGAACAGATTGCGAGTGTCAGTACATGCTTTTTCATGGTTACGTCCTCCTGATTTACCCGTTTCGGGTGGCTTTCATCAGGGAGACGGCTGAGCCTGGCGTTTATTCCAAAAAAAATTTCACCGCCTATGTTTTTGGCACATAGGGTCGAACATCCCAGCAGAAATAGCGTTTCAATGCACTGTTCGCCTCATGGTCTTTCTGGCGCCAGCCATAGACCTTGGGTTTGCTGGTTTCAATGGCGAGTGTGCCAAACACCAGCCAATCGTAGATCGCCAGCGTGGAGGTCACATTCTTGGCTGAATTGGGCCCGCGGGCGTGATGATGGTGGTGCTGAGTGGGAAAGACCAGAATATGCGCCAGTGCCCACATGGTCTTGCGAACCCAGGCCCAGCGGTGGTTGTGGAAATACAGGTCATAATTCCAGTTCACATGAGTATGGGCCGCCCATAGTCCCTTGAAGGCGGTGGCAATCAGGAACACCTCTACCAGCCCCAGATAAAGACACAGCAACTGGAAGGTGTAGTTGGGCATGATCAGCCACCAGGCCCAGCCATTGACGAAGGTCTGCGTTACCGTCAATTGGCCCTTGTTGTCCTGGCCGCCCGACATGTGGTGCGGGCGGTGGCTCATCTTGTAGAACGCCTGAACCCATTGCAGAACACGGTTATTGGGTCGGCGCCGGTGGGCAAACAGGTGGAAACTGCCGTGGATAAACTCTTCCACGCAGAAAAACACGATCAACGTGGGCCAGAAATACGCCTGTTCGAGCCAGGCCAGTGAACCGGCGCTGCCAGGAATCAGCGTTGACAGACCCAGCGTCAGCAACAGCAACACCAACGGCCTTTGCACCGCCACCATCATGAACGTGGCAAGAAATGCCATGCGCCAGTCCTGCGTGTTCTTGCGACCTTCACGGGTACGGCCGCTGACTACCTCCCAAAGGGCGGTAACCACAATAAAAGCCGTAACCAGCATCGTCAGTTTTTGGTCGTCCATTATTGTTCTCCGAGACGAGGGTTTGTACGTCTTCTGACGCTACTGGGGAGAGCTATATCTTTCTATTCAATATTTGGTATAAGTATTATCCATGAAACTGAATTTACGAAGCGTCGACCTCAACCTGCTGCCGGTATTCGATGCCATTATGGAAGCCGGGCAACTCTCCCGTGCCGCAGACACCCTGGGCATGAGCCAGCCCGCCATCAGTGCCGCATTGCAGCGCCTGCGTCATACCCTGGATGATCCCCTGTTTGTGCGTACCCATCAGGGCATGGTGCCGACACCCCGCGCCCGTGAGCTGCACAGAAGCCTCAGCCAGCAACTCGGCGCCATGCGCGACACACTGGACCCGGCCAATCGCTTTGTGCCCGGCACCAGCCAGCGACGCTTTCGCGTGCTCAGCAACGACTATTTCGAAATGGTGGTGTTACCAACGTTACTGACACGCCTGAGAAGCGAGGCGCCCAATGTGGTGGTGGAGGTCGCCCTGGCCGGCGATGACATGCCCCAGAGGCTGTATACCGCCGAAGCGGATCTTGCCGTGGATGCCTTTGCAACAGAGAACGATCGACTACGGCGGCAAGTGCTTCTCGCGGAGAGGCTTGCGGTGGTGGCACGACAGGACCACCCAGACCTGCAGGGCGATTGCAGCAAACAGCAGTTTCTGGACGCCGAACACGTCGTACTGCCGGATCGGAACCGGCGCTTGCCCCTGGACCAGATCCTCAACGAACCGGGTTGGCAGCGGCGAACCGGGGCCCGGGTCACCCAGTTCGCCAGTATGCTGGCCACCTGCAGCCGCTCCGACATGATTGCCACGGTGCCCGAACGTCTGGCCCAGCAGTACGCCCGGGCATTCGGGCTGAAGACCCTGCCGTTTCCGGTAGAGGTACCCTCGTTGCCGGTCTACCTGCTGTGGGCACCGGTGATGGACAATGACCCGGCCCATATTTGGTTCCGCCAGCGTCTGATGGAAAGTGTCACGGGCTAATGGGCCGGTTTTCACGATCGATGTCATCAAGAGTCTCAAACAACCACACACCAGCAAGAGCCTCCAGCGCCTCTGCAATCACCAGCTCTTCCTCCCGGTCCTTGCGCCAGATAAAACTCAGGGCACAGGGGATACGCACGCCTTCCACAACGACCAGCCCCCGTTCCTGTCGCTCTGCCATCGCCAGGGCATCCCGGGCCAGGCTGAGCCCGACGCCCGCCCTGACCAGGTCCAGCATGCAGGCTTCCTGGTCGACCTGTGCAACGCCATTTGGAACCAATCCATGAGGCTCCATTGCGTCAGCCAATAACCGATTGTGCACTGAATCCGGCGGTGTCACGATCCAGGGCAGCCCGGCGAGGCTCGACCAGCGACTGTCCGCCACCCGTGACGCCCATCCCGCCGGTGCAATAACGTGATAGTCAAACCGGGTCAGCTCTCTGTACATTAACTCTGGCGATGACTGTCCAGCGCCCAGACCTGGCGGGGCAAGAAAAAAACCAACGTCCAGGCTGCCATTGCGAACCTGTTCCAGAACCCGGCCACTCATTCCCTGATGCAGCTCGGTTTCAAGTTGGGGCGCGCGAGCCACCAATTGGTGTAGAAACGACCCCAGACGGATAAATTCGGGGTCCACGATGGTGCCAATCTTAAGGCGTCCACGAACAGTACTGTGCAATGCCTGGGCGCTTTGCTCAAATGCAGCTATCCCCGCCAACGCCCTTTCGGCCACCGGCAACAGGTTGTGACCATCAGCACTCAGCACCAAACCCTGCGGCTTACGCCGAAAAAGCCTGAGGCCAAGATCATCTTGTAACTGTTTCAGCTTCAGGCTCACGGCCGGCTGTGTCAGATGCAGTCGCTCGGCAGCCCTGGAAACACTCCCCTCACGAGCCACAGACACAAAGGCACGTAATCCCTGCAAGTGTTGCATAGCCGTCTTTCCCTCCTGAGCTCCAATATAAGCATTACTTATATCATGATTTAAAATAACTCAATTGCTTCGGTACCTGACCGACCGTAAATTAACTGTTCAATTCTTATCCAGCGGCGACGAATGCCCCGAATAAAGGCATCCAGAACCCTTACAAAAAACTGAATCAAAAACAGGAAAAGACAACCATGAGCAATCCAACGATCCAGCATTATATCAATGGGCGAATTTCAGAAGGCAGCTCCGGCCAAACTCAGGACGTATTCAATCCCGCTACCGGCAAGGTCTCAGGCCAGACCGCTCTTGCCAACCGCGATGATGTTGATCAGGCCGTGGCCGCTGCGTCTGCTGCCTTCCCAAGCTGGGCGGACACCCCGCCGATTCGTCGCGCACGTGTCATGTTCAGGTTTCTGGAACTGCTTAACCAGCACAAAGACGAACTGGCCGAAGCGATAACTCGCGAACATGGCAAGGTCTTTACCGACGCTCAGGGGGAAGTTGCCCGGGGGATTGATATCGTGGAGTTTGCCTGCGGTATTCCCCAGCTTCTCAAAGGCGACTATACCGAACAGGTCAGTACCGGTATCGATAACTGGACGACCCGCCAGCCCCTGGGCGTGGTCGCTGGTATTACGCCGTTTAACTTCCCGGTGATGGTGCCCATGTGGATGTTCCCGGTGGCAATCGCTGCCGGCAATACCTTTGTGCTCAAGCCCAGCCCGATCGACCCCAGTGCGTCTCTGATGCTCGCTGATTTGCTCAAACAGGCTGGCCTGCCCGACGGCGTGTTCAATGTGGTGCAGGGTGACAAGGGTGCGGTGGAAGCGCTCATTGAGCACCCGGACGTCATGGCGCTGAGTTTTGTCGGCTCCACTCCGATTGCCAATCTGATCTATGAAAATGGCGCCCGTCACGGCAAGCGCATTCAGGCCCTCGGCGGCGCCAAGAACCACATGGTGGTTATGCCCGATGCCGATCTGGACAAAGCCGTGGATGCGCTCATTGGCGCGGGTTACGGCAGTGCCGGCGAACGTTGCATGGCCATCAGCGTGGCGGTTCTGGTCGGTGATGTCGCTGACAAACTCATCCCCAGGCTGGCCGAGAGGGCACGCAGCCTGAAGGTCAGGAACGGCATGGACCTGGACGCCGAAATGGGTCCGATTGTCAGTGCCAGCGCTCACCAGCGCATTACCGGTTATATTGATAAAGGTGTGGCTGAAGGCGCTGAACTGGTGGTCGACGGCCGCGACTTCGATGCAACGTCAACGGGCGAAGGCTGCGGCGAAGGTTTCTGGATGGGTGGCACGCTGTTCGATCACGTCACTCCGGAGATGACAATTTACCGGGAAGAGATCTTCGGCCCGGTGCTGGCCTGTGTGCGGGTTCCCGATGTTGCGACTGCCATCCGCCTGATCAATGATCATGAATTCGGCAACGGTGTCAGCTGTTTCACCGAGAGCGGCAGCGTCGCCCGTGAATTTGGCCGTCGCATTCAGATTGGCATGGTCGGTATCAACGTGCCCATTCCGGTTCCCATGGCCTGGCACGGATTCGGTGGCTGGAAACGCTCAATGTTTGGCGACACCCATGCCTACGGTGAAGAGGGCGTTAAATTCTATACTCGGCAGAAATCCATTATGCAGCGCTGGTCAGACTCCATCGATGCCGGTGCCGAGTTTGTGATGCCAACCGCCAAGTAACACGCAAACCAGTCCGGGAGACAGACCATGTCCAATAACAACAATGCACACGGGCAGCACGAGTTTGATTACATCGTCGTCGGGGCCGGCTCTGCCGGCTGCCTGCTGGCCAACCGTCTGAGCGCCGACCCGGCCAACCGGGTGCTGCTGATCGAGGCGGGCGGTCGTGACAATTACCACTGGATCCATATTCCAGTGGGCTACCTTTATTGCATCGACAATCCGCGCACGGACTGGCGCTTTCGCACCGAGCCGGACCCCGGCCTGAATGGTCGATCACTGATCTACCCCAGGGGGAAAACCCTGGGTGGCTGCTCCAGCATCAATGGCATGCTCTACATTCGTGGCCAGGCCCGGGATTACAACCACTGGGCCGATGTTACCGGAGAGCAGGCGTGGTCATGGGATAACTGCCTACCCGACTTTATGCGTCATGAAGATCACTACCGGTTGGACGAAGAAGGCGACGCCGATCCGGAACACGGGAATTACCACGGCCACGGCGGTGAGTGGCGGATCGAGCATCAGCGGCTGAAATGGACCGTTCTGGAGGATTTTGCCAGCGCCTGCGTTCAGGCTGGCATTCCCCGAACCCGGGACTTCAACCGCGGCGACAACGAAGGCGTTGACTACTTCGAAGTCAACCAGCGCTCCGGCTGGCGCTGGAGCACCTCGAAGGCGTTCCTGCGGCCAGCCAAGACGCGCCCTAACCTGACACTGTGGCATTCCACCCATGTCATGGCGCTGGACATGGCGGCCGGTGAAAAGCCCCGATGCACCGGCGTACGTGTTGAACGACCGGGAGAGGGGGAAATTACCGCCCGCGCACGCCGCGAAGTCATCCTCTCAGCCGGCGCTATCGGATCCCCCCAGTTGCTGCAGCTGTCGGGCATTGGCCCCGCGGATCTGCTTCGGGAACACGATATCCCGGTTGTTGCCGACTTACCCGGCGTCGGCGAGAATCTTCAGGATCACCTTCAGATTCGATCGGTCTACAAGGTTCGGGGCGCGAAGACCCTGAACACCATGGCCAACTCACTGATTGGCAAGGCACGAATTGGGCTGGAGTATCTGCTTACCCGCTCCGGCCCCATGAGCATGGCCCCCTCCCAACTCTGTCTGTTTACCCGCAGTTCCGAAGAATATGAGTACGCCAACATCCAGTACCACGTTCAGCCATTGAGTCTGGAGGCATTTGGCCAGCCTTTGCATGACTTTCCAGCCATTACCGCCAGCGTTTGTAACCTCAACCCGACGAGCCGCGGTACCGTGCGTATTCGTAGCCGGGACTCCAGAATCAAGCCCGCCATTGCCCCCAACTACCTGAACACCGAGGAAGACCGCAAGGTCGCAGCGGATTCCCTTCGGGTAACGCGCCGCATTGCAGAGCAGCAGGCATTGGCCAAGTATGAGCCGGAAGAATTCAAACCGGGCCTTCAGTACCAGACCGATGAGGAACTTACCCGGTTGGCGGGAGACATTGGCACCACGATTTTTCACCCTGTGGGAACCACCCGCATGGGGCGGGCAGACGACGACATGGCAGTCGTCGATCCTCACCTCAGAGTTCGTGGCGTCGCCGGCCTGCGCGTGGTGGATGCCGGTGTCATGCCGACCATCACCAGTGGTAACACCAACTCCCCCACACTGATGATTGCGGAGAAAGCGGCAGGCTGGATTCTGAACGGCACGTAAGTGCCGGCCAGCCCGCCGGACTGAAGGTCAGTACGTTGCTACCACTCCAGCTGCGCGCCGGTCTGATACTCGATGACCCGAGTTTCGAAAAAGTTCTTCTCTTTGCGCAGGGTGGCCTGCTCGTCCAGCCAGGGTGAGACGTTCTTCGCGCCCGGGAACGGTTCGTCCAGGCCAACGGTTCTGGCCCGGCGATTGGCCACAAAACGGAACTGCTCGCTGTGGTACTCGGCGGAATAGCCCAGGATCGGGTCCCGCAGGATGTAGTTGGCGTAGGCGGTTTCAGCGGCTTCGGACTCGTCCCACATATCGCGCACGGCTTTGGGGTCCAGCGTGATGTTTTCCTCTTCCAGGATCTGGTTCACCACTTTCAGCCCGAACGAGAAGTGCATGGCTTCGTCCCGCAGGATGTACTGCAGTTGCTCACCGGTGCCCCGCATCAGGCCCCGACGCTGCAGGGCGAAGATGGGGCTGAAACCGTTGTAGAACCAGGCACCCTCAAAGACCGCTGCGAAGAACAGGTAGGACATAATGAACTCCTGCAGGTCGTCCTTGTTGCGCAGGTTCATGTCAGAGCGCATGGCGGCATCCAGCCGGCGGTTGGCCATCTGGATCTTGCCGTTGATCGCGGGGACCACCCGATAGCGATTGTAGATCTCGCTCTGGTCAAGGTTGAGGGTTTCAATGCAGTGCTGGTAGGCCCAGGTGTGCATGGCTTCCTCGTACACCTGCCGCGCTTGGTAAATCTGCAATTCCGGGGCACTCATCTTCTCCATCACCGCCAGGCCGATGTTGCGCATCGCCAGGATGTCGGAGGTGGTGAGGTAGGCCAGCACGTTCTCATACACGTGCTTTTCCGGCGCGGACAGGCGGTGGTGGTAGTCGTGAACGTCCTGAGCCATGTTCACGTCCAGCGGCGTCCAGTGGTTCTTGTTGGCATTCATGAAGTATTCCCAGGCCCAGGGGTACTTGAAGGGTGCCAGCTGATTGATGTCGGTTTCGCCGTTGATAACGCGCTTGTCATCGACATTGACCGGTGCCGGGCCCTCCTGGGCAGCCGGGCGGGTTAGGGTGTTTGGTTCGTCGTCCCAGTTAAGCATCTGTTTACCTCTAGAATCTTGGTGGCGGTCGGATCTACTGGCAGGCTTCGCAGTCCGGCTCATCAATGCTGCATACCTGTGGTTGCGGTGCTGCTACCGGCGCGGTTTTCTCGGCACCCGTGGCCCCCAGCGAGCGCAGGTAATAGGTGGTTTTCAGCCCCCGTTCCCAGGCCAGCTGGTACAACTCATCCAGCTTTTTGCCGCTGGGTTCCGCCATGTAAAGGTTCAGGCTCTGGGCCTGGTCCAGCCATTTCTGGCGTCTGGCCGCCGCCTCCACCAGCCAGCGGGCATCGATCTCAAAGGCGGTGGCATAGCGGGCCTTCAGTTCCGCCGGAATGCGATCAATCTGCTGCACGCTGCCATCGAAGTACTTGAGATCGTTCACCATCACGTTGTCCCACAGACCCTCAGCTTTCAGATCACGAACCAGAGATGGATTAACCACCGTGAACTCGCCGGAGAGATTCGATTTCACGAACAGGTTCTGGTACGCCGGTTCGATGGATTGGGAGACACCGACGATGTTGGAGATGGTCGCCGTTGGCGCAATGGCCATCACATTGCTGTTACGCATGCCATTGCGGGCGATGAGTTCCCGCACCGCCGTCCAGTCCAGGCGGCTGCTGATATTCAGGCTCAGGTCGCCGTCCTGACGGGCCTCTTTCAACAGGTTGATTGAGTCAATGGGCAGAATACCCTGATGCCACAATGAGCCTTCGTAGGTCTCGTAGGCACCGCGTTCACCGGCCAGGGCAGCCGAGGCCCGGATCGCGAAATAACTGATCTGCTCCATCGCCACATCGGCAAACTCCACCGCTTCCGCGCTGGTGTAGGGCAGATTGAGTCGATACAACGCATCCTGAAAGCCCATCAGGCCCAGACCAACGGGCCGATGCTTGAAATTGGAACTCTTCGCCTGGGGCACTGCGTAGTAATTGATGTCGACCACGTTATCGAGCATGCGGACCGCAGTATTGACCGTGCGTTCTAGGCGCTGGACATCCAGCTCACCGTTGTGGACATGGGCGGCCAGGTTGATGGACCCCAGGTTGCACACGGCGATCTCATCCGCACTGGTGTTCAGGGTGATCTCGGTACACAGGTTGGAGCTGTGCACCACGCCCCGATGCTGCTGCGGTGAGCGCAGGTTGCAGGGGTCCTTGAAGGTGATCCACGGATGACCGGTCTCGAACAGCACGGTCAGCATCTTGCGCCAGAGCAGTTTGGCGGACACCGTCTTGAACAGAGTAATCTCGCCCCTGGCCGCCATCGCCTCGTATTCCTGGTACCGCTCCCGGAATGCGTTGCCATAGAGGTCATGCAGGTCCGGAGCGTCGTTTGGCGAGAACAGGGTCCAGTCCTGATCACTGCGCATGCGTTCGATCAGCAGGTCCGGTACCCAGTTGGCGGTGTTCATGTCGTGGGTACGACGACGCTCATCGCCGGTGTTCTTGCGTAGCTCCAGGAACTCCTCAATATCCAGGTGCCAGCTTTCCAGGTAAGCGCACACGGCGCCCTTGCGCTTGCCGCCCTGATTCACCGCCACCGCCGTGTCGTTCACCACTTTCAGGAATGGCACCACACCCTGGCTGCTGCCGTTGGTACCCTTGATGTGGGAGCCCAAAGCCCTGACTGGCGTCCAGTCGTTACCCAGGCCGCCGGCCCACTTGGACAGCATGGCGTTGTCGCGGATGGCACCATAGATACCCTCCAGATCATCCTGAACGGTGGTGAGGTAGCAGGATGAAAGCTGGGAATGTCGGGTACCACTGTTGAACAGGGTTGGCGTGGAGGCCATGTAGTCGAAGGATGACAACAGGTCGTAGAACTCAATGGCCCGGGCATTGGGGTCGTCTTCCTGCAACGCCAGACCCATGGACACGCGCATGAAGAAGACCTGGGGCAACTCCAGCCGGTCACCTTTCCAGTTGAGGAAATAGCGGTCGTAGAGAGTCTGCAGGCCGAGGAACCCAAACTGGTGGTCCCGCTCCGGCTTGAGGGCAGCACCCAGGCGTTCCAGGTCGAACGCCGCCATGGCGTCGTCCAGCAGCTCGTAGTGGATACCCTGCTCAATGAAGGTGCTCAGGGCCTGCGGGTATATTTCCGCCAGCGGCAAACTTAGGGGCAGGCTCAAGGCGGCCGCGGTTTCCAGCCTGAGTTGTTCCAGCAGCAGACGAGCGGTTACGGCACTGTAGTCCGGTTCCTGCTCGATGCGGCCGCGGGCGGTCATGATCAGCGCAGAC
Organism: Marinobacter sp. G5_S1_61_S3; assembly: GCF_054968585.1. Classification (NCBI taxonomy): domain Bacteria; kingdom Pseudomonadati; phylum Pseudomonadota; class Gammaproteobacteria; order Pseudomonadales; family Marinobacteraceae; genus Marinobacter; species Marinobacter sp. G5_S1_61_S3. Next base: position 21,756 of record NZ_JBQKUK010000001.1, read on the forward strand.
AGCACCTCCTCCTCAGCGATACCGTCGTACAGGTTCCGCAGCGCCCCTTCCACCAGGGACTCGCCATCGATGCCCTCCAATTCCTGGCTGGCTCGCTCCACCTGGACTTTCATCAGCCCCAGATCCAGCGGTGCAGCCTCACCGTTGGCTTTTTTCACCGTGAGTGTGGGATGGGCCTCCACCGGCGCCAGGCTGGCTCGCTCCTGGGCATGGGCCTCCCGGTAGAGTACATAGGCGCGGGCCACTTTCTGCTCCTCCGCCCGCATCAGCGCCAGTTCCACCTGGTCCTGGATATCTTCAATGTGCACCTTGCCGCCGGCTTTCAAGCGTCGGCTGATGGCCTGCATGACCTGATGGGTAACCTGTTCCACGGAATCGTGAATACGGGCCGAGCCTGCTGCTTCATCGCCTTCGACGGCAAGAAACGCTTTGGTCACGGCAACACTGATTTTGCTGGCGTCGAATCCAACCAGGGCGCCATTACGTTTAATAACCTGTAGGGAGGCAGTGCTGGTTGAGGCAGATTGGCCGGGCTCGGCCAGGGTGGCAGTGGACATGTCGGTTCTCCTGAGTACGCGTTTATGCCAAGACCTTCGCGTGCGCAGGGGCGAGCATTGCTCTGAACAGAGACAACGCAAAACCGATCTGCTCACCTTGATACGCGAAGGTGCAGTTGTATTCCCTGGCAGGTCTTCGGACTCAGGGGCGTGAACCTGTTGGCTCGGCCTTGCGTGGCGACTTCCCGGCATTCGCCAGTGTCTTTATGCCACGCTCGTTCCCCAATACCGCTGCGCGTCAGTTCCGGAGTCTCACCGGATTCCCGGTACCACGATCATCGTGATGAGGGCGATCTGTGATTGATCAGCCTTTGATCACTATATCTGGTACTAAGCCAAGGATATAAACACTATATAGACTAAGATAAATCGCAACAAGGCACTTTTTCGACGGTTACCGATCAGTAAACGAACCCATAGGAGCATCCCATGACACCGCTACCGAGATACCTGACGGCCGCCCTCGCCCTTTCGTTGATGGCCGCTTCGGCCCAGGCTGACAGCACGGAAAACTCGCTGATCACCGCGTTTTCGACCATAACGTCCCTGGAAGATGGCTGGGAACCGATGGAGTTTCCGAAGATAGACCGCCACAGTCGCTATCAGTTGACGGACGACAACGGCGAGCAGGTGATCAAGGCCACCACAGACAACAGCGCCTCCGGGCTGATAGCCAGGGTGTCCGTCGAACCCGGGGATTCACTGATCCTGCGCTGGCGGTGGAAAGTGTCGAACGTCTATGAGCAGGGAAACGCCCGTAAAAAGGAGGGCGATGACTACCCTGCGCGAATCTACGTGGCCTTTGAGTTCGAGCCGGACGAAGCCGGCTTTTTCGAGCGCGCCAAACGCAAGACCGTGGAAGTGGTGTTCGGGGAGGAACTGCCGGGCAATGCGCTGAACTACATCTGGGCCAACCGGCTGCCGGTTGGCGAGATCGTTGCCAACCCGTTCACCGATACCACGATGATGATAGCGGTGAACTCCGGGACGGCGAACACTGGCGAATGGGTCACGGTGGAACGGGATATCGTCGCGGACTATCACAAGGCCTTTGACCGCGAGCCGCCGAAGCTGGTGGGCGTCGCCATTATGTCGGATTCCGACAACACCGGAGCATCTGCCACCGCCTGGTATGGTGATGTCCGCTTGGTCAAACCAGATTGATGACGCAAAACAGACCTACCGCACCCATCACGATGGTATAGGGAAACGCCATCACAACCATCCGCCCGTAGGACAATCGCACCAGCGGAGCGATTGCAGACGTCAGCAGGAACAGAAACGCTGCCTGGCCATTGGGGGTAGCCACACTGGGCAGGTTGGTGCCGGTGTTAATGGCGATGGCCAACTCCTGGAAATGCTCGTAGTCGATACTGCCGGCGTCCAGCGCCTGTTTGATTTCACTGATGTAAACGGTGGCTACGAACACATTGTCGCTGATCATCGACAACAACCCGTTGGCAATAAAGAACATGCCCGGCTGCTGGTCCTGAGGCAGGCTGAGCACAAAATCGATGATCGGCTTGAACAGGTGTTGCTCGTGAATCACCGCGACGATGGCGAAAAACACCACCAACAGCGAGGTAAATGGCAGCGATTCCTGGAAGGCCTTACCGATCTGGTGCTCGTCAGTAACGCCAGTGAACGAGGTGATCAGGATAATCACCAGAAGGCCAATCAACCCCACCTCTGCCAGGTGAAACGCCAGCCCAACAACCAGCACCAGGGCCGCCATTGCCTGTACCCACAGGGCAGCCTGATCGGCTTTCGTGCGCTTGGTGCGCTCGTTGTCAGCAAACTCTTCCAGTACCTGGCGGACAGGCTTGGGCAACCGGGCGCCATACCCAAACCAGCGCAGCTTTTCCAGCAGCCAGCAGGTGGTCAGGCCGGCCACCAGCACCGGCAGGCTCACCGGCGCCATGCGCAGGAAGAAACTGACAAAGTCCCACCCTACTACCTTGGCGATCAGCAGGTTCTGGGGTTCGCCCACCATAGTGGAGACTCCCCCCAAGGCCGTACCAATGGCGCCGTGCATCAGCAGGCTACGCAGAAAGGCCCGGAACTTGTCCAGGTCTTCCCGGTGCAACTCAATCACGTGTTCATCGCTGTTGGCATTATGATCGGAGTGATGATAACCCTTGCCGGAAGCTACCTTGTGGTACACCGAGTAAAAACCGACAGCGACACTGATGATGACTGCGGTGACGGTAAGCGCGTCCAGGAACGCGGATAGAACGGCCGCAGCAGCACAGAACAGCAGTGACAACGCGGACTTTGACCGCACACCCACCAGGATCTGGGTAAACGTCACCAGCAGCAGCTCTTTCATAAAGTAGATGCCAGCCACCATGAACATCAGCAGCAGGATGACCGGGAAGTTCACCAACACCTCGTGGTACACCGCATCCGCTGACGTCATACCCACTAACAGGGCTTCAATCGCCAGCAACCCGCCCGGTAACAGTGGATAACACTTCAGCGCCATGGCCAGAGTAAAAATAAACTCCCCCACCAACGCCCAACCGGCCACGGCCGGGCCAAGGGTCCAGACAATCAGGGGGTTGGCAATCAGGAATAGAAGAATGACCTGTTTGTACCAGGCGGGTGCATTACCCAGGAAGTTGTGGGTAAAGCCGGAGAGAACGGTTGTGGGCATTGCGGGAATCTTCTGAGTAAACGGTTTGTTGGAATTGTGTGGCAGAAGGCCCGCATCTTCCTTGATATTTGTGTAACCGGTAATCCCCCAAAGGTACAGGGTGAGTGCCTATTTGGTCTTACATGAAACAAGGAAGAGTGGCCGGACGACCACTCAAAAGAGTTTCGTAATATTACTTAAAAACAGAGCCGGAATCGACTCTGTTTTCAGCACTCAGGGTTTATTATGACCGTTATCACTTCCCGCTTACGTGTCAAAACCGGTAAGAAACCGACGCCGTAACGTTACGTTCTGCCCCGAAGTAACAGAAGTCCAGACTGTTGTAGCAGGACGCCACGTATTCCTTGTCCAGCAGATTGTTCACGTTCAGCCGGGTAGAAACGCCTTCCAGGCCGAGCTTGCTGAAATCGTAGCCCAGTGCCAGATCCACCAGGGTGTAGTCCGGCACCTTTTTGGTGTTGGCATCATCGGCGTAGATGTCTGCGTTGTGACGGACACCCAATCCCGCGTTTGCCCCATTAAGGACTCCCTGCGTGAACCGGTAACCGGCCCACAGGGTCAGCTGGTGTTCCGGCACCTGGCTGGCGGCATTGCCCTCGCGATAGGCCTCGGACTTCTCAAAGGTGACGTCCGTGAACGCATATCCGGCCTGGACATTCAGGTTCTCCGTCAGCTGCGCCTTGGCTTCCAGCTCCACACCCTGGGACTCAATCTCACCAATACTGCGGTAGAAGGACTCCTGTGGCTGCTTGGTGGCCAGATTCTCCTGGTTGATGCGGAACAGAGAGAGCGTATACAGGTCCGTGGTTCCCACCGGCTGGTACCTAAGCCCGGTTTCTATCTGCTTGCCTTCACTCGGGGCCAGCAGGTCGCCGTTCTCGTCGGTATAGGCGCTGGGCGAAAACGACGTGGAGTGGGACACGTAGGGTGCAATGCCGTTGTCGAACAGGTAGAGCAGCCCGGCACGGCCACTGAACTGGGTTTCGTCCAGCTCTGTCACTACACCGGTGTCACGATTGGTGTTCTCGATCTCCACCCAGTCGTAACGGCCACCCAACGTCAACCGCCAGCCACCGGTGGCCAGCTGGTCCTGCAGATAGACCCCGGTCTGTTTCTGCTTGCGGAGATTGCGTTGCGGGGGGTATAGGGCTGAGGGATCGGCCCCGTACTCAGGATTGAAGGCATCGATGGCCGGAAAGGCGCCCGACGGCCAGACCACGTCGTTCTCACGCTGCTGATAGTCCACCCCCACCAATACGGTGTGATCCACCGCGCCAGTCGTCAATTCCCCCTGAATCTGGTTATCAACGGTGAGTGCCTGCAGATCCTCATCGCCACCGGAGTAGTAGCGGTTAAGCTCAGTGGCCGAGGCCCAGCCGTAGGCATAGACCTGTTTCAGCTCAACGTCCGAATCCAGGTAACGGGCTTTCTGCAAGGCGGACCAGTTACGGTTGATTCGATGCTCCAGATCGTACCCCACCATGGTCATGTCGCGCCGGAAAAGGTCGTAGTCCGGTTCGCCCTCAAAGAAGGTGTTGTCGATTTTCTGGCCGTCGCGGGACTCCACCGTGCCCTCGTACGGCAAACCGCTGTGGTAGCCACCTTCCGGATCACGTTGAAGGTAGGCCAGCAGAGTCACGCTGGTCTCGTCGGTCATGTCCCAGGTCAGCGACGGGGCAATGGCGCGACGGTCCAGTTCCACGTGGTCCTGTTGCGCGTCAGCAGCGGAAGCAATGCCGGTCACACGATAGGCAACCCGTTGCTCATCATCCACCGAACCGGTGACATCAAAGGCAAAGCTGCGCTGGGCGTTGTTGCCGAGCGAGACACGGATTTCACCCCCATCCCGGAACTCCGGACGCTTGCTGGTGAGGGCAACAATCCCACCAGGGGAGCCCTGGCCGTAGAGAACGGAGGTCGGGCCTTTAACAATCTCAATACGCTCAAGAAACCAGGGATCAATGGCAAAGGAGCTGTAGGAGCCACCGTCGTTCATCACCCGCAGGCCATCCAGATAGGTGTTATTGATACTGCCATCGGAAAAACCGCGGAGAATCAGATAATCGTAGCGGTTGGAAGACCCCACCTGGTTCGTACCCACACCCGGGGTATAGCTGGCGGCGCGCTGCACCGTACGGGCGCCTTTTTCTTCCCAGTCTTCGCGGCTGACAACAGATACTGATTGCGGGGTTTCAATCACCGGGGTATCGGTTTTCGTGGCGCTGCGGGTCGCTGTTACGTTTAGCGCATCCAGCATTTTCGGTTCGCCCTGTTCCTGGGCAACGGCTAATGGCGCGCCGGTGACACCGACAAGGGCCATGGCAACCGCAAATGACAAACGGGAATGTCGGAACATGAAAACCTCACTTGGCTCTAACGATAATTTAATGCGAATTATTCGCTTTTAGATCCAGCATTAGATATGCCAAGTGACAGAATTTATATGCGGAATGATAAATACCGTGATTCAAACGACGGTTTTGGGAGAAACACCGAACTGGCGCCGGAACGCGGTCGCAAAGTTAGTGGCATGTCGATAGCCGGACCGGTGGGCAGCCTGCTGAACGGAGTATCCCTGCTCCAGGTAATGCCAGGCCAGGTTCAACCGGCACTTCCGCAGATAACCGAACACCGACAATCCGTAGGTCGCACGGAATTTACTACGCAAACTGCTGGGACTCATTGCGGCACGGCTGGCGAGATCCGTCAGGGAGTAATTGTCCGTCGGGGCGAATTCCATCAGCTGACGAATGGCCTCCAGGCGCTGGTGTTCCTGGGTGGACGCGCGACTTTTCCGTTCAATCGCTGGCACCGGCTCCGGAAGACCATAACCCACCAACTGCAGAGCCAGACCTTCCAGCACCAGTGTTTTCTGAAGCTCAGGCAGCCCGACGCCAAGGGGTTGCTCAAGAGCCGTCATGAGACCCGGTGGAACGTCCCACAGCACCACTGGGTCCTGCACCCCCCTGAGCAGGGCTCGCAGAGACCCCTGTTCGGTCTGCGCCGGCAACGGGCCACCGGGATCAAAAGCCAACACAATGGTTTTCAAACGTTGACCAGCAGGCTGATAGGCTGCCAGTGCATATTCCGGTCGTAATTGCAGGCTGGCAGCCATGCCACTCCCAAGCTCCCGCTCGACCGCACCAACCGACAGGCGGATGCGTCCTTCGAGCACGATCACCATCAACAGGGGCGCATGGCCCAGCGACACCGATTCGTAGCTGTGGGAGATCGTCAGGTCGGAATGAGTGAAGCGAAACCCCGACGGTAGCGGGGTTTCATCAATCCACCCCCGGGCGATGGTTGAATCGTCATCGGGGGCGTCATGGCCGTCGACGCCGGGGAAGCGGTAGCTGATTCCGTACTCGCGGCCAAAAGCCAGGAACTCCTGCCTGCCGAACGACGTTAGTTCGGCACGATCTCCCAACACTAGCCGGCTGTACTCGCTGTTGTGCCTGACACCGCGGACGCAACAGCATCCGCCACCATCTCGGCAGTGATTGCAGACAGGGTCCAGCCCAGATGACCGTGACCCGTGTTATAGAACACGGTGGGCAACCGGCCCGGACCGACTCGCGGCATCATATTGGGCAGCATGGGGCGCAGCCCTGCCCAGGGTACGACGCGGCGGGTGCAAACCCCAGGGAAACACTGCTCGACCCATCGGGTGAGCGGCCGGATTCGGTCATCCCGGATATCACGGTTATAGCCGCTGAATTCCGCCGTACCCGCAACCCGGAACCGATCATCTCCCAGCCGGCTGGTGACTATCTTGGTGGCATCGTCCAGCAAACTGACCGTCGGTGCCGCTTCCTGGGAGGCTTGGTCGTCCAGCTCAACGGTGATGGAATACCCCTTCACCGGGTAAATGTTGACTCGGTCCCCCAGCTTGGCGGCCAGTTCCCGGCTACCCACGCCCGCACAGATCACCACACCATCAAAGGTGTCACGAGTTTGCTCTTCACCATCAAACGAGGTGACCCAGGCGTGGGACTGATCCGCACTCAGTTCCGTCACCGAGTGCTCATAACAGGTTTTGACGCCGAGGCGAAGAATGGCCTCCGCCAAGCCATTGGTGAACTTATGGATATCACCGGTTGAATCGCTTTCGGTGTAGAAACCGCCGTAATAGGTCCCCGCCAGCGTGGGTTCAATAGCCCGCATTTCCTCGGGAGTGACCGCCCGACGTTCCAGGCCGCCGGCAGCCAGCAACCTGGAAACATTCGCCGCATGGTCGAACCCGGCCTTGTCACGGTAGATATGGAGGATGCCCTGTTTCTTCAGATCAAAGTCGATCCCTTCGTTCTGCGCCCAGGCAAACAGGTGATCCCGGGCGGCAATCGCAAGGCGTGCGGTTTCCGTGGTGTTCTGTTCGTACTGGGGAATCGCGGCGATGAACTCGGCGAACCAGCTCAGTTTGTGCCAGGAAGGCTTGGGGTTAACCAGCAGCGGCGCATCCCTCCGGGACATCCACTTAAGGCCCTTGATGATGGTCTGCCAGTTGTTCCAGACCTCAGCGTTGGAGGCGGACAGTTGGCCACCATTGGCGAAAGAGGTTTCCATCGCCGCATAACGGTGTTTCTCGTAAACGGTGACATCCAGGCCGCGCTTGGCCAGGGTGTATGCGGTGGTGATACCCGTGATACCACCGCCAATAACTGCAACTCGCTTCATAATACTCTCCAGGGGCGTCCAGGGTTTCCTTTCTCCACAGCATGGTAGAAAGCACCCCTTCCGTCACTGGACCTGAGAGATTCACGCACCGCTCCAACGGAACCGGCCGCTTGCTCCTTCGGTGTGCCAACGGACGCAGTCGTTGGCAACTCTTCGGAAAGTCTTCATGTCAGCGGTCCTTTTGCCTGAGAGTTTCCGGGGCAGTTGCTCCTTCGGCGCCGGGCGCACGATTGTGCGACTCGGTCTCTCCCGCTGACATGTCTGGTTTATTATCTAAACCAATCAGCTTCGCACAATAGCAAATATCTCGTTTTCGCGACACTGATCATGGTCTGACTAGTGAAGGAGCTGGCTCTGTTAGCCAGGCCAACGGGTGGCAATGGCCAGTTCAGGTAGTCAGCGAAAAAATCCGGCTGGCGCGATCACCACAGTAATGCAGCATCTGGGAGACCAGGACGGCGGCAAGCGTCATTTCGCTCCTGCAATGGCAGGGGCAGGGGCAGGGGCAGCCGGATTATCTGTTGCATGTTGCCACGGTATCGTTAACTATTTCCCCACCTGCCACCCGGTTCAAGCCAGTCGGTACAGTGAGCTCAAATTGTGGATAAAGCCTTTACCGGTACCTATGCCCGGATGATCAATCCGGTTCTGATCGCGGGCTGCATCATCATTCTCGTCAGTTTCGCGGTTCGCGCATCCTTCGGGCTGTTCCAGTTGCCGATTGCCCTGGAATTCGCCTGGCCGAGGGAATCATTTTCCCTGGCTATTGCAATCCAGAATTTGTTCTGGGGCATAGGGCAGCCAATTTTCGGAGCTCTCGCTGAACGCTTTGGGGACCGCAAAGCAATTCTTGGTGGTGGTGCGTTTTATGTGACCGGACTGGTGTTGTCGGCGTTTGCCATCACCCCTGGCCAACACCAGTTGCTGGAAATGCTGGTTGGTTTCGGCATTGCCGGTACTGGCTTTGGGGTGATTCTGGCTGTGGTCGGGCGGGCAGCGCCTGACAAGCACCGATCCATGGCGTTGGGGATAGCGACGGCGGCGGGTTCTGCCGGTCAGATCGTCGGGCCGCCGGTGGCCAATGCCTTGCTGAGCCAGATGCCCTGGCAGTCGGTTTTTATTGTCTTCGCAGGTTTTATCCTGCTGTCCATGTTGGCGTTGCTGCTGATGCGGGCACCAAAACCGCAGCAGCCGACCGGCAGTGAAGAGCCGATGGGGGTGGTGATCAAACGGGCGGTTAAAGATCCTTCTTTCGTGCTTATTTTTATCGGCTTTTTCTCCTGCGGTTACCAGTTGGCCTTCATCACGGCCCATTTCCCCGCTTTTATCACTGAAATGTGCGGCCCCATTGCACCGGACAGCCTGCTCTATACCCTCGGGGTGACATCGGCATCCGGGCTGGGCGCCATTTCCATCGCACTCATCGGTTTTTTTAACATTGGCGGAACCTTGTTCGCCGGCTGGCTGGGCAACAGATACTCCCGAAAATACCTGTTGGCTGTCATCTATCTACTAAGGACTCTCGTGTCGGCGGCGTTTATCATGACGCCGATAACACCAGAGACGGTAGTGCTGTTTTCCGTTTCCATGGGCTCACTCTGGCTGGCCACGGTACCACTGACCTCCGGCCTGGTGGCGCATATTTACGGCCTGAAATACATGGGCACGCTGTATGGGCTGGTGTTCTTCTCACACCAACTGGGCGGTTTCCTGGGGGTGTGGCTGGGTGGGGCCCTATACGATATCTACAACAACTACACTCTGGTGTGGTGGGTTGGCGTTGGGGTGGGCGCCCTGTCAGCGGTGATTCATTTGCCGGTCAAGGAATATCCGTGGGCTCAGCGGAGAATCATAGCCACGGGGGCCTGAAAACCATACCTCGGCGGTGGGTTCTCCTGTCGGTGGACAATAATGTTTGATAAAAACCGGCCTCATTTTCGCGCATTTTCAGCTTCACCAAGCTCAAAAGTTTGATATTTTCTTTGGCTCTCCAGAGTTGTGACCTGCCCCCAGTCTTTAATCCAACCGCGCCCTAGTAATGTCCGTTACTTGACCCTGACCCTGTATTAGGTCCACCCAGAGTTGGAAAAATCCGGCTCCAGTTGGTGCTGTTTTCGCCGAGAAACCGCATGTTTCCTGGCGTAGTCCGAAGGCGTGGACCACTCCAATGCGGAATGGGGTCTGACTTGGTTATAGAACGTCCTCCACGCTTCGACTTTCTCCCGGGCATCGGCCAGTGACAAGAACCAATTTTCATTCAGACATTCCTGCCGGAGCCGTCCATTGAACGATTCTACCGTTGCGTTGTCGGTTTTAAGGACGTCCGGGTCCGGGTTGCCCCGGAAGCGCGCAATCGCCGTCAGGGCTTCTTGAACATCGTGGCCCTTCAGGCTCTGTCCAACAACAATGCCAAGGCACTCCCGGGTGAATAGGTCGATGATCGTCAGCAGGCGTAGCCTTCGTCCATCAAAAAGCGCATCCGAGACAAATCCATGCCCCAGATGTGATTGGGATGGTTGGCTTGTTGAAGTGGCTGACGGTTCTTGGCTGCCTTGTTGCGCCTGGGACGCTTGAGGCGAAGCGACAATCCCTGGTCACGATACAACCGGTAAACCCGTTTGTGATTGTCTCGCCAGCCCTCTCGCTGCAATTGGACATGCACGCGCCGGTAACCGTAATGAAGCCGCGTGAGAGTGATCTCGCGGATCTTCATCGACAATGCCGATGAATCCCTCGCCACCGATTGGTATCGACAAGACGCCCGGGAAAACTGCAAGACCGCACACGCCTGGCGCTCGCTGACTCCGTACCGTGCTTGTAAGTCAGCCACCAGTTGGCGTTTACGAGGCGGTCTCAGAGCTTTTTTGCCACCACGTCCTGAAGCATGGCCTTGTCCAGGCTCAAGTCGGCCACCAGCTTCTTCAGTAGCTGATTTTCCTCCTCCAGCTGCTTGAGCCGCTTCAGCTCTGACGGGCCGAGGCCACCGTACTTCTTACGCCAGTTGTAGAAGGTGGCATCCGAGACGCCCATCTTTCGACAGACTTCCGGAACCGGCGTACCCAATTCGGCTTGCATCAGGGCAAAGGCAATCTGCTCTTCAGTGTAACGGGATCGCTTCATGGCATGATCTCCTGCTCAAGGCTCAATCATGCCGGATTTTCCAGTTTTTAATGGACCGAAATTCTGGGGTAGGGTCAACACCGAATATACTCAACATGACCGCTAACCGGCTAAATTCGAAGGTAGACTCCGATATTGTACTGTTCAAGACTTAGTTCCCAGATGTTCAGCAGATAACACAATGTCCCAAGGCTGAGCATTCAGGCCTTGGTCCCTCGGTATCAGCCAGGTTTGTTGGTGGGCAACAGACCCGTCAGTATACCCAGGCAGTGCAGCAGGAAGTAGTCGCCCCAAATCAGCTCATGCTCGGTGGCTACACCGCGCATTGGGTCGAAGCAGCCCCTTGTCAGCACTGCGGGCGAGATGGCACCAGTGGTCTCTTCTGCCTGGCCCCGCGGCACGACCGCGACATAGTCACGACAGAGGGTTTTGACGGTGTTTCGAGCCTTGCGTTGAGATACCCGCGCGGCTTGGCGGTCGTCAAGGACGGTAGCCAGTGTCAGCAAGGCATAGCAGGCGATAGAAGTGGCGGACGTGTCCTTCGGAGTGTCGGCTTCCTGGGGCGCATCGAAATCCCAGTAAGCCACCCCGTCATCGGGCACATTCTGGGTCCACCATCTACACACTTTTTCGGCGTAGTCACGGATTTCACGATTCTCCGGGTAAAGTACCGATAGATAAGCGTAACTCATCATGGCCCAGGCCTGCGCACGGGCCCAAGTAGAATTCGCACTGAAGCCCTTGTGGGTATATGTTTTGATCACCTTCCCGGTCTGGCTGTCAAAGCTGGCAGATTGGCACACCGAACCATCCTCGCGTACACAAAAGTGAGCGTTGGTAAGGGCATGGCGGATGGCCACATCCTTAAATTTGTCGTCGCCAGTTTTCTCAGCTGCCCAAGCCAGCACCAAGCTCGCTGATAAGCTGTCGATGTTGGTTTCGTTCTCGCCTACCGTGTGGGCTTCCTCCGCCGTTGTGCCCAACGGCATAAGACCAATATTGGAGCGAAAGGTTGCACAAAGGCTGCGGGCAGCGTCTAACGCTAGTGTCTCGGCTTTCTTGCTGCCCGCAAGATCTGCCCCGACGGAACATCCGAAATAGAACAGGAAGCCCCGAAATACCGAATCAGAGTCAACCCTCGGCTCCAGGCGCTCTGCCCACTCCTCGGCCGCTTGCCAGAATGATGAATCGCCGGAAAAATAGCCGCTCAGCCAGAGTACGCCGGGCCAGAATCCCCCGGTCCAGAAGCCATCTTCCGTGGTAGTCCACTCCCCGGTCCTTGTGTCGGCATAGTGGGGAAAGCCTTTTAACGGTTGCTTCAGGGTGTGACGCGCCCGCTCTGTCAGACTTACAACGGTGTGGTCAAATAACCGGTCTTCGTCATTGATATATGTCGATTTGCTGTTCATTAAGTGATGCCTCTCTGTATTGTATGGTTGTCAATCAGGTAATGACGCCACGTTCCTGGAAGTCCCTGATCTCGCTTTCGGAGTAATCGAAGTCGCTCAGAATCTCACGTGAAAATTCGCCCAGAGCGGACGGTGGCCGTGGCTTGTCTTTACCCTGGCCAGCCAGTTTTACTGGATTACCAACCAGTTGAACTGTTCCATGGCCGGGGATTTCCACCTCCCGCAAAATATCGTTTTGCAGGGTTTGCGGGTGTTTCAATGTGTCGTCCAGATCCATCACCGGGGCACACAGAATGTCAGTTTTAGATAACCGCTTTACACACTCATCGGTGGTGTAACGTTCCATCACAGGCCCGAATTTTTCTTGTACTTTGCTGGCATGCTTGCGTTGCAGAGTGGCGGTGGCCAGCAGCGGGTCTGCGCTCATGTCGTCTTCGTTAAACGCCTTGCACATAAGTTGCAGCGGGTTGTCCCGAAACAGCGTGAGTACGGTGATCCAGCCGTCCCGAGTCTTGAAAATCATGGCGTACTGAACCCAGTCGGTGCGGTAGTCGTATAGTGTGCGGCTGGAGGTTTCCAGAAGCTGCATGGCGATGGCGACATCAAACAGAGAAGTAGTTACGAGGTCACCTTTACCGGTGCGTACCCGTCCCAAAAGTGCCGCCAGCACCCCCTGAGATAACGATGCCGCAGTGGCATAGTCGACCGTAGGGGTGGCAGTAAGACGGGGGCGGCCACCGGACTCAACCCCATTCATGGCAAAGCCGCTAAGAGACTGCGCCAGCATATCCTGGCCCGGCATACCTGATAACGGGCCCTTTGCGCCAAAGGCGTAACCAACCGCATACACCAGTCGGGGATTGCGCTTAGAGACTTCCTCGTAACCAAAGCCGAGTCGCTCCATGGCACCGGGCCGAAAGTTGTGAATCAACACGTCGGCGTTATCAATCAGCTTGCCAAGGACTTCTCGGCCTTCATCCTGCTTGAGGTCGAGGCACAGGGTCCTCTTATTACAACCAACCGCAGCGTAATAGCAGCTCATATCTTCGCGGGCGGTGCCGACCTCGTCGAGATCCCGCATAATGTCGCCTCGGGGCGGTCGCTCAATCTTAATTACGTCGGCGCCGTAATCCCCAAGCATCTGCCCGGCAAGTGGCACCTGCATAACCATGCCAAGCTCTAGCACGGTGATCCCAGAAAGTGGTTTCATTGATTTCCTCCATCACTCCATTTTACATACTGACCGTATAGTATTTATTTAATATACACAAGCCAGTTTGACAAGTACTGATCGTTATTCTATTTCACAAGGCACGCCTTGATAGCCGGAGACGCTTTATGGTTCTAAACGAACAATTACCTGCATTCGCGATTCCCGATTCGCTCTCTGAGTGGACATTACCCAAAGTGGCTGCACGGCGCTTGGAGGCCTCACCCGATGCAGTTTTTGCCCGCGAGGTCTCGGGTAATCGAGAGACTTATGGCCAGTTTATGGCCCATGCGGAGGCGCTAGCAGCGCATTTCCTTCAGGTAGGTATTGAGCCCGGTGACCGTATCCTGATATTTGCTGCCAACAGTATTGCCGCATTGCACGCATGGATGGCTGCAGCGCTAGTTGGCGCGGTCGATGTGTCGGCGAATACCGGCTATCGCGGTAACTCTTTGGCCCATGTCCTCAACCTGGCCAAACCCAGCCTGATTGTCAGCGATGCTGATTTAATGCCGTGTATTACCGAACTGACTTGGGACTTTTCCTGCGTCCGGCAGATTGTCGTTATCGACAACACGGAAACTGGTCCTAGCGAACTGGTCAAAACATTTGAGGCAAAAGGGAATATCCGCGTGAGGCATCACCAAGAACTCATCGCCAAGCCAACACTATTGAAACAGCCTTGGCCAGAGATTCAGCCCTCCGATGCAGCGTCTGTGGTGTTCACATCTGGCACCACTGGTCCCGCCAAGGGCGTGGTGATGCCCCATGGCCATGTCTGCCTGTTGGCTAACACCACCGCAGGGGAAACAGACATGACCGCGTCTGACGTGTTCTACAGCGCCCACCCTCTGTTTCACATTGCCGGTAAGTTCATGGGAGTACTCGCCATCTTTGCCGCCGGCGGAACACTGGTTCTTGACCGAAAGTTTGACGCTAAACGCTGGCTGGATCGCATCCGGGAAAGTGGAGCAACCATCAGTATTGCCCATGGACCGATGATAGAAATGATCCAGGCAGAGCCGCCACGGTCCGAAGATTCAGATAACGTTCTTACCCGTCTGATGTGCTGCCCATTGCCCAAACGTCATGGTGATGCCTTTCTGGAGCGGTTTGGCGTCAAGGGTATCGAAATGTGGGGTATGAGTGAAGTTGGTTGCCCATGTTGGACGTCACGGCAATTCCCGGTGGTTGCTGGCTCCTGCGGCAAAGTACTAACGGAATGGTATGACGTGGAAGTCGTCGACCCGGAAACAGACCGTCCGGTACCGGACGGCACCGCAGGTGAAATTGTGGTCAGGCCCAGGCACCCCTGGACTACCATGTTGTGCTACATGGGTATGCCGGAAGAAACCGTGAACGCATGGCGAAACCTTTGGTTTCATACCGGAGATATCGCCGTCAGGGATAGCAACGGCAACATGTTCTACATCGATCGCAAAGGCGACCGTATCCGCCGCCGGGCCGAGAATATCTCCTCGTTTGATATCGAAGCTGCAGTGGCTGACTTTCCTGGTGTGAAGGAATGCGTGGCGGTGGGTGTTCCGTCGGGCTATGAGAACGACGACGATATTCTGGTTTATATCGTAACCACGGAGGACGCAGTAGTTGAACCACCGGCGCTGTTGAGTTTCCTGGCACGCGCACTGCCCCATTTCATGGTGCCACGCTATATAGAAATCATCGACGAACTACCGAGAACACCCACCAACAAGGTGAAGAAAAAGCAGCTATCACAGCGCGGCATTCAAACCAGCACCTGGGACCGCAAAGGCGCCGGCGTCAGCCTAAAGGAGCTTATCTCCCAGAGATAAACAGCATTAGGTAAACCCAATGGGATAGCTTAGCCGATACCGTGCAACAACATGCGCCGCACATTTTTGACCAGATCGGGGCCGCTAATTTCAGCGCCACGCAGGTGCCACTCCAGCATCATGCCATCGTGGACCGCCACGATCATGGAGGCGAACGAGCGTGCGTCAATGTCTGACGACATCGAACCAACGGCCTGGGCCTCGCTAACCACCGCCTCGACAGCGGCGTGTACATCTCCGTATAGCTCCCTGATTGCCGTGGCGATGACATTCTCCTGGCGAGCGAATTCGATGGCTATCTGGATCATGAAGAGCAGCTCGTTGGGCCGTTCCGCGCCAAAATCAGCACCCTTGTGTATATAGCGGATGATGCGGTCCACATGGCTGCCGACAGGATTTCTCAGAGTGGCCACCAGACCATCCACAAGATCCTCACGAAGAACTTCAAACATGTGCAGGATCAGCTTTTCCTTGCTGCCAAAGTAAAAATAAACCGAGCCTTTAGTGAGGCCGGCTTTTGATGAAATAGCCTCCAGGCTGGTGGCATGGTATCCGCGTATCACAAACAATTCGAATGCAGCCTGTATCAACCGATTCATGCTGCGTTCACGAGATATTTCGTTCTTGTTAAGTTTCTTGCCCGTCTTAGTCAACTTTGTTTCCTAAATGAATTCAAACTCTCGAATAAATGGTTTCCAGCTTGCGCACAGGTTCATTCGTATATAATACAGTAAATGGAAAGTGCCGCTAAATCGTGCTTTTTATCTGCTCGGCACGCTCTAGCGGCCGGGCCCATCACCCTAGCTTGTCACATCTATGCTTCCCGCTCACCATCCAACAAGCGGTGCAGCCTATAAGGGTTTGCCTCCTTCAGGGCATGCGGGCGCAGGGCGTCGGGGAAATTCTGATAACATACAGGCCGGAGAAAGCGTCGAATAGCCGCGCTGCCTACCGATGTGGTGCGGCTATCAGAGGTGGCCGGGAAAGGCCCCCCATGAACCATGGCATGGCAGACTTCTACACCTGTCGGCCAGCCATTGACCAATATCCGGCCAGCCTTCGTTTCCAATATTGGGAGTAGTGATTGCGCAGCCCCCATGTCGCCCTCATCCATGTGCAGAGTGGCTGTGAGCTGTCCTTCGAGGCTCTCGGCAACGCGCTGCATCTCCTCCAGTCCCTCACACTCGATAATCAAGGACGCGGCCCCAAAAACCTCCTGTTGCAATGTTTCATCTGTGAGAAAATCGCTGGCTCGGGCGGAAAACAACTGGGGTTGGCAGGTGTTGGAGGCTACGCCTTGCTGTCCACTCGCTAGACACTGAACAGCGGCATGGCCGGACAACCGCTCGATGCCCTGCGTATAGGCTGCGTGTATATCCGGTGTCAGCATGGTCTGAGCATCCGCTTGCGCCACGGCATCCGTGGCAGCTTTTTGGAAGGCGTCAAGGGCTTTGCCGCGACAGCCAATTATCAGCCCTGGGTTGGTGCAGAATTGACCTGCGCCCATATTAAGGGATGCCGCAAAATCCTTGGCAATACTGCTAGCCCGGGTCGCAACAGCTTCAGGCAGGAGAAATACGGGGTTAATGCTGCTCATTTCAGCGAAGACCGGGATCGGTACGCTGCGCTGTTGCGCAATCGCTGTCAGGGCTAACCCGCCACGCCGCGATCCTGTAAAGCCAACCGCCTGGATGCAGGGGTTCGCCACCAGAGCCTGGCCGATCTCGTTACCGACACCGAACAACAGTGAAAATACGCCATTCGGCATCTGACAGGCTTTGGCCGCTTGTTGGATTGCCCGGCCGACCAACTCCGATGTGCCAGGGTGGGCTGGGTGGCCCTTGACCACCACCGGGCAGCCTGCTGCCAGCGCGGATGCAGTATCGCCGCCTGCAACCGAGAACGCTAGCGGGAAATTACTAGCCCCGAAAACCGCAACTGGCCCGACAGCAATGTGCCGCTGGCGCAGGTCAAGCCGGGGCATCGGCTGACGCTCAGGCAGCGCCGGGTCCACCCTGACGTCCAGCCACTCACCGTCACGCACTACCGAGGCAAACAACCGGAGCTGACCACAGGTACGACCACGTTCGCCTTCAATCCGGCCCTTCGGTAGGCCAGTTTCAGCCATCGCTCGCTCAATTAGTCTAGGGCCAAGAGCCTCGATTTCCGTGGCAATAGTTTCGAGAAAGCTGGCCCGCGCTTCCAGAGAAGTTTCGCGGTACTCACCAAAGGCCTCCAGGGCCAGGCTGCAGGCTTGTTCGATATCTCTTTTACTGGCGCCGGGGAAGTCTGGCTCCAGGCGCTCTCCGGTGGCAGGGTCAATCGGTTCAAGGGCAGCTTGATCACCCCGGTAGCTGATCTGACCAATCAATTGATGTCCTGATACAGTCATGATGATCTCCTTCTTATGTTCCGGTGGCGGATCGCCACCGGTGGTCGAATTATTTTCAACGTTTAGCCTCGGCCATTTAACCCAGCAGTACTTCTGGCAACCAAGTTGCTAGATCCGGGAATACCAACACCACCGCCAAGGTAATGATCTGAAGGATGATGAACGGAATAACACCGCTGTACATATGCCGTAGGGTGATCTCCGGCGGCGCCACTGCTCGAAGATAGAAGATCGATGGCGCCATGGGTGGAGTCAGGTAGCTGGTTTGCAGAACCACCAGGAAGGCAATACAGAACCAAATAGGGTCGAAACCAAGGTTCAGCACCAGAGGCATGGCGATCGGGATGACGATCAGCACCACCGAAATCAAGTCAAGGACAAAGCCAGCTACGAATGTCAGAAGCAGAATCAACGCAATCACACCCCAAGCTGGGATTCCCAGGTCATTCAGCAGGGTCTGGATTGCCAACATCCCGCCTGATGCAAAGAAGACACCCGCAAACATACTGCCGCCCAGAACAATGAGCAGGATCATTGTAGTAATAAGCAGGGTTTTCATCAGGGCGTTACCGAACAAGTCCCAGGTAAACGTGCGATAGATAGCGGATAAACCAACCGCTCCCAGTGCACCCCATGCAGCTGCCTCCGTGGGTGTGGCAACGCCCATAAGGATGCTACCAAGTACGGCGAAGATAAGTATCGAAGGCGGAATCAGCGCTACTGCAGTTATTCGCAGTTTCTGTCCAAGGCTGTACTTGGGGCCACCCTCCACTGTGCGGGGAGCCATAGCCGGTTTGGCAATAGCAACACCAACCACGTAAAGACCGAATAGCACAGCCATGATCAGGCCAGGCAACAACAGACCGGCGAACAGCTCACCCACCGAAACGTTAGCAACCGGGCCCAGCACAATCACTGTGATGGAAGGCGGAATCACCGTGCCCAGTGACCCACTGGCGCAAACTGTGCCGGAAATCAGCCGTTTGTCGTAGGCGTGTTTCAGCATAACCGGTACGGTTAGCAATCCGATCACGGCCTCTGTGGCGCCTACCACGCCACTGATGGCAGCAAAGATGGCGCCCATGATAATGGTGCTAAGGGCCATGCCGCCGGGTAGTCGCCATGTCCAGATATGGATAGCCTCAAGTAACTTGGATGCAATCCCGCTTTTCTCCAGGAACGCCCCCATGAAGACAAACAGGGGCACTGCGGCCAGTACCGAGTTGCCCGCCACGCTATCAATCTGGGAAATCAGCTGGAATGATGCCGAAGCGCCGAACTGCATAACACCAAAGATAAACGCGGTGCAGATCATCGATAACGCAATGGGGAAACCACCCAGCAGGAAAATCAGGAGAACCGGGAACATCCAGAATCCGATGTATTCACTCATGCCACACCTCCGGCCCCTCGTCGCCCGTAATTAGGATGGCAATGGAGCGCACCAGCTCGACGGCGGTTTGCGCCGTTAATATACCGAACCCGATAACCCAGACTGTCCGGAACGGCCAGATCACGGGATTCCAGCCTGAAGCGCCGGAGGTTTCCTGGTACTCGTATGCCTCCACCGCATACTGGAATAACGCGTCGACGATCCAGACCAGTGCCACTAACAAGATGGCCAAGCCGATCATGTCCATGGTCGCTCTGCCTCGCGGCGGCATTGCGCCATAAAAGATATCCACGTTGACGTGTTGCCTGACTTTGAGCGCGTGCGCCATGCCCAGTAGAAAAATTGAGCCCATGAACATGTAGCTCATTTCGTAGGCCCAGGCTGTTGGCGTGTTCAGGATGTAGCGGCTAACGACCTCATATGTCAGCGAGCCAATCAGCGGCACGATCAGTAATGCACCGATCAGCGCAGCCGCTTTCGAGAACGCATCCACGGTTTTTCCGAGGTAGCTGAAAACTTTCATTATGCATACCCTACTGGTGCCGATGCTCCCGGCCCGGGCACAATTTGGATTGGGCCGAGGGCATCGTGTTTCTTACAATGCCGGGCCTCGTGCATAGAGACAAAGGCCCGGGAACTTCCTATTGTTACTGCTTACCGCCGATCGGAAAGCGATACTCGGGCCAGACTGCCAACTGCTCCTCGAAGTCCCTCATGGAATTAAGCACCCTGGCAAACCACTTATTCTCCTCAGCCTGTTCGTCTTCCCACTTGTTCGTAGCTTCTTCAATTGTCGCCATGAAGTCCGGGTCAAGATGCACAATTTCATTGTCACCCTCGCTCATCTCCTTGAATGCCGAAAGGTCAGCATTGGCACCAGCACTCCAGCTTTCATACATGGAGAGCCTTGCCGCCTTGGCGATCGCCTGCTGGTCTTCCTCCGACAAACCAGCCCAAACCTCTTTGTTGACTTCGCATTCAAGGACGCCACCGGGCTGGTGCATGCCGGGTACGACCACATACTTAGCTATATCGGTGAAGCCGGTCGGCTTGTTGATTTCCGGACTACCCCATTCAGTGGCGTCGATAACCCCCCGGTCAAGCGACGTATAAACCTCGGCTCCAGGCATCACAATGGTGGAGGCGCCAAGGTCTGATGCAATCTCGGCCCAGGCGCCGGAAGTACGCAGCTTCAGACCCTTGAAATCTTCGTGGGTCTGAATTTTCTTATTTGAGTGCAGAAAAATTTCCGTGCCAATAATCGCGCAGGGGAAGGACACTACATTGAACTCTTTATCACGGTACTCTTGCCAAAGTTCGAGGCCACCACCCTCGTAAAGCCACATCAGATAGCCTTCCGGGGTAGGAGAACCCGCGTAGCCAGCAAACAGGGCAGTGGTTCGGTCCCTGCCCCAGTCATAGGCCATCCAATTGTGGCCAATCTCAACAACACCGCGGTTGACAGCCTCGGTGACTTTCAGGGCGTTGGAAAGCGTACCGCCCGGAAAGACATTGATTTTTATGCGTCCACCGGTAAGGTCCTCCACATTCTTGGCAAAGCCTTTAGCATCCCTCTCCAGCCAGGGACCGCCGCCCCAGGGCGTGGCCATTTTCCAGGTTACTTCCTCGGCCATGGCATTACCGGCAGCAAGGGTTAGGCTGGCGGCAATAATAGCCACCTTGATAGGGTTTTTAAGCGTTTTCATTATTGAACTCCTCTCAGTCTTGCGTAATTGGCCGGTTCACCCTGACGGTGATCCGTCCAGTTCTTGTTGTTATGGGCTGTTGTGACGGCTTGGCTCTGCAGCCTCAGGGTTGACTGGGTTTAACCGGTGGCCACTCCAGCCCTGTCACGTTCGAGGTTTCAGGAACAGCTTTGTTGATCTTCGCTTCTGACAGGCCTAACGCTCGGAGGACCGCATACGAATCGTCCGTGCCACCAGTAACACCCGGCATGGTCGGGGTTCGGGAATAGTGGGGAATAGCCGGAGTAGCGTAGCTGTCGCTGCCAGGGAATCGTGCCTGCACATGCGGGTGTTCGAACACCTCATCTGGCGCTAACACCGGTGAAACGCAGGCATCCCGGCCCTCGAAGTGCTTCACCCAGGCGTCCCGGGACCGGCTGGCGAATAGTCGCTCGAACTGCTCGGTCATGGCGGGCCAAGTATCCGGACGCATGTGATCTGGCATTGGTTGCTCAAGGTTCAGCCCCCGCCACAGATTTGTGAAAAATGCGCCTTCCAAAGCCCCGACCGCTAGGTATTTGCCGTCGTTGCAGACGTAGCACCGGTAGAAAGGAGCCTCTCCGGTCAGCAGCCCTTTGCCACGAGATGGCAGCACTGGTTTACCCCAGTCCGGATAGTGCATTGTCATCAGGGAAAGACAGCCATCTACCATGGCGACATCCAGGAACTGGCCTAGTCCCGAGCGCTCCCGCTCCAGCAGGGCTCCGAGAATAGAATAGGCAGCGTAAAGCCCGCCCGCGGCAAAGTCCGCAATAATATTCAGCGGCAGTGCTGGTGGCCCATCGAGCGGGCCCATGGCACCAAGGGCGCCAGAAAGACCAACATAGTTGATGTCGTGGCCTGCCTCCTGAGCGAGTGGACCATCTTGGCCGTAGCCGGTCACCGAGCAGTACACCAGTTTGGGGTTGTCTTGCCTGAGTGCGTCATAGCCGAGGCCCAGGCGATGCATAACACCAGGACGAAAACCTTCCATCAAGACGTCCGCATTGGCAGCCAACAGGCGGAAGGCATCAAGACCTTCTTCGCTTTTCAGGTCAAGGTTTATAAAACGCTTGCCACGTCGGTAGCTGTCAATTGGTAAGCCGGAGCGACCGCCGCCAACAACAATAACCTCTGCCCCCATATCCGCCAGCAACATTGAGCCGTATGGGCCTGGTGCAAGGCGAGTCAGGTCCAGTACCCGCGTGCCTTTCAGGATCGAATTCTGGCCAGTCATATCAGACTCCTCACAGTCACAACTTCAGTCCATGGTTTCTTTCAGCATGGCGAGGAAGTCCTCAGCCGACGCTGGACGCGGATTGGTGGCGGTGGAGTGGTCTTCCTTGGAAAACTGGGCCATATCCTCTAGCACATTGTCGGGCACACCCATTTCGCGAAGATTCTTTGGCATGCCAAGCTCGGCATTCAGACGCTCGAATTCAGCTGGCAGATCGGCATCGGCCGGCAGGCCCATGGCAGCCTTGAGGTGGTCGAACTTGTCACCGCAATGGCTCTGGTTAAAACGCAATACCGGGGGCAGCAATACCGCGTTCAGGGTGCCATGGTGAAGTTTAAGCTCCTTCAAGCCACCAAGAGCGTGGGACATGGAGTGCACTCCCCCCAAACCCTTCTGGAATGCCAGCGCGCCTTCCAGAGCCGCAATCATCATTTCACTGCGTGCTTCCATATCGGTTCCGTCGTTGACGGCACGAATCAGATACTTCGAAGCTCGGCGCAGGCCGTCCAGCGCAATGGCATCGGCCGGCGGATTAACCTTGGGACTCAGGTAAGTTTCAACGCAGTGGGCAATGGCATCCATCCCGGTTGCGGCGGTTAGCCCGGCCGGAAGTGAGCGAGTCAGTTCCGGGTCGCAAATGGCCAAGTCCGGGATCAGGTAAGGGGAAAGAAATCCTAGCTTACGGCCGTCCCGCAGTGTTATCAGGGATGCCCGGCCTACTTCGCTGCCGGTACCTGCGGTGGTGGGCACTGCCACAAGTGGAACAGTTGGGCCGATTCTGGCAACGCCGCCATTAATCGCAGCATATTGGCGCAGTGGCAGCTCGTGGGTTACCAGCAACGCAACAGCTTTGGCAAGGTCTATACTGGAACCGCCGCCGATCGCAACAATACTATCGCAATCGTTGCAACGATAGACGTGTAAGGCATCTTCTACAGCCGCTTCAGTTGGGTTAGCCGGCGTGCCATCATACATAGCAACGCTGTCCGGAAGCTTGGCAGTTGCCTTTGCCTTATCAAGCAGGCCAGTGGATACCAAGCCAGCATCGGTGATGATCAACGGCTTACTCACCTTCAGATTTGCCAGCTCATCATTCAGTGAAGCTATTGCGCCTGCGCCTAAGCGAATATTAGTCAGGTAGTTAATTTGGGCAATCATGGTTTTCGCCTTAATCTGAAAGCATGGCTTTAGCGACGATCAATTTCTGGATCTCGCTGGTTCCTTCGTATATTTGAGTAATTTTCGCATCCCGCATCATGCGCTCGACGGGGAAATCGGTCAGATAACCGGCACCGCCATGGAGCTGTACGGACTCGGTGGCCACTTTCATAGCAACATTGCTGCAAAATAGCTTGGCCATGGAGGCTAGGGTGCGGGCTTCGGGCTCCTCGTTTTCAACCGCTTGACATGAGCGATACAGCAGTTGGCGGGCAGCTTCGATCTCCGTTGCCAAATCGGCAATAGTGCCGCGGATCATCTGAAAGCGTGCTACCTGCTGACCAAACACTTCCCGCTCCTTCACGTATTTGATGGAGGCATCAAGCGCCCCTTGGGCAATACCAAGCGCCTGAGCTCCGATCAACGGTCGAGTGTAGGCCAGAGAATCAGTGATGTACTGTCGGCCCTCTTTCGAATCACCAAGTAGCCGGTAATCCTCAACGCGGCAATCTTCGAAAATCACATCGGCGGTGGGACTGCCCCTTACACCCATCTTCGATTCCAGCTTGCCAAAGGAGAGGCCAGGGTCAGATTTATGCACTGCGAACACGCCAAAACTGTCTTCACCGGTACGCGCCAGGACCGAGTACCAGTCGGAGCGGGTGGCATTGGTGATGTAGCGTTTCTGGCCATTGATCACCCACTGGCCATCCTTGTATTGGGCGCGAGTGCGAGCACCCCAGACATCAGAGCCGCCGTGAATTTCGGTCAAACAGATGGAGGCAACGGTATTGCCATTAATGGCCGGTTCCATTACCTCTTCGATCAACTGTGGCGAACCAAATGAGGCTATCGGACCAAGCCCGGCCCAGATCACCA
Organism: Marinobacter sp. G5_S1_61_S3; assembly: GCF_054968585.1. Classification (NCBI taxonomy): domain Bacteria; kingdom Pseudomonadati; phylum Pseudomonadota; class Gammaproteobacteria; order Pseudomonadales; family Marinobacteraceae; genus Marinobacter; species Marinobacter sp. G5_S1_61_S3. Next base: position 45,979 of record NZ_JBQKUK010000001.1, read on the forward strand.
TCAGCGTTAATGATGAGGTGGCACAGACACGGGCGATTTCCTCCAAACAAATGCATTGGGCCAATACATCCCCAGACTGACCACCAATACTTTCATCAAAGGGCAGCGCAATCAGTTGTAATTCCTTGAATGCCGCAAGTGCCTCTTCGGGAAATCGCTTTTTTTCGTCAACGTCCGCAGCATGAGGCTGAATTTTGGTTTCGGCCAGACGCCTCACCGCCTTGCGAAACTCTTCGTAATCCTGTCGTTCAAGCATCGTTCTTTCTCCCACGTTTTTTGTTGGTAGTGAGTGCGTGTTTTGACCAATAAAACACATACTATCCGGATGGTCAATATAAATATAAAACCCGATCGGTCGTAAGGTAACTAAATTTTGACGGTTGGAGCCGGTTGGGTACGTTAGCGTCGGTTCTCACTGGGAGAACGCAGGATTTGTTGCGTCGGTAATTGATGCAGACGATTACCAACTTAAATTTGAACTTAACGACTTCGTTTGAATCCCACAATAAATTCGAACAAGTTGCCGGACACGAGATCCCTCTCTGCTTTCCGGATCAATAGACGCCCCAGACCACTTTGATCAATGCCCAGGATGAGTTGGACGTAAACCCTAATGGCGACGCTATTCGCCAGTACGTCACCTAGTCTGAGGTTGTTCTCAGAAGAGCCCATACTGTTTCGCTAAACCTGAATGCTCCGATGATAGAAGCTACACCTGTTCAAAACACTCGCGCTGTAGACAGAAGGGCAGCAACCCGCGACGATGGATGGTAAACTCGGTACCCGTCAATTCCACCTTGCGCCCTCAAAGGTAAGCCGAAAGCTCAATAACCACACCCCTCTTCCTCAAGCTTTGGTAGCTTTTTTCAGGATCATCACCCCTGATCAGTCGAAGGTCGTCTTCAAGATAAACCGGTTGTCTTTTTTTCTCTGCTCGTTTATTCGCTTTCGGTGTAAACGTTGCTGGAGTCTTCTCTTCAAGACTTTTGATATGAGCTACTAACCCAAAAAGGCTCACCTCGGGACGTTCTGCCAGGGCTTACTCTGCGACAATGGGTGCAATGTCCTCACCGATGCCCATTTGAATCAGCAGCGAGATCAGTTGATCCTGCTTTGAGGTTTCAGAATCCTTCAGAACCTCTCCGGGCGAGGCAATGTAAGGAACCTCCTGGAGGGTAGCTTGAGCACGTATCGATTCCCTCGGCACATCGAGGTCCGCATATTGGAGAATCGTTGCCTCACGCCCGCTTCGCAACGCAGCGATCATTGGATGAACCATGGCGAGCTCCTCTTGATAGACCTTGGTTACAAGAGTCTGGTCAATCACTTCCCTCCCGGCGACAACAGCCCGCGCCTGGCTGAGGTAAAAAGGCAACGGCAATGTGCGCGATTCCCTGAGTATACTCCCAGAACAGATCCATCATTTCTTGACTGATGGGAGTTGCGTGCTCAAACCACTGCAGTTTCCATAGCCGTTTGAAAAATCGCTCCCACTCTCCATCAGCGCCCTCATTCTCAGCCCGTGAAAATCGCCCCCAATCCAAGCTACCGAATTGCGCCGCTCGCCTCGCCGACCGCATGGTTGGCTGGAAAAGCTCCAATGCCTTGGGCGTTCCGATGAAAAGCACCGGGACCTTGATAACGTTAGTCAGCGTCACGAAGAAGTTAAGCATCTTGGCAACCCCGCCTGACCGCGATTTTTCCAAATGCTGAATCTCGTCAATAACAAGGACACCCACTGAATGTAAGGCTGAAACGCGGGCGATATCTCCAAGCATGGACTCCGCTGAGGATCGGCTTTTTACATAGAGCGCCTGATAGTCCGTACCCAGCGCGTCATCGACGGCTCGGAAAAAATTGGTGCACAGATTCTTTACCGAACCATCATGAGGGCACTCCACTTTCAGCCAGACCAATTAGGCGTGCTGGTATTCTGGATGATAAAACGCTTGCGGGTAGGTTTTCAGAATTGCCTCTACCGCGGTGGATTTGCCAGTACCGGAACACCCGATAATGGAACTCACGAGGGCTTCATTTCCGGCATTTCGAACGATAGCATTGAAATCTGTATGGGCAACGGCATCCAAGTTGCGGTGATAGTCCGGCACGGCAATATTTCGGCTCAGATAGCCACGACGGATCATTCCAGAAATCATTTGCTCTAATTGAAGATGGGATTTCGTTGGGTACAGGAACTGATCAAGAATCCTCATCATTGCATGGCGCCGGATATGGGCTGGCAATGCCTTTTCAGCCTCGTCGACTTTTGGGAAACGAGCCAGCATCTTAGCCGTATCCTGTGGTGAATTTATGGGAGGCAGGGCATTAATCAGAGGCTGACCTTCGTATTCACAGATTTCTGCTTGCCTATACTGTGCGAACGGCAGTTTAATCATCATCGTCCTCCAGGAAGGCATCCATATCCGGGTAATCGAGACTGTCGTTTGATTGGGTCTTATTTGAGCGGAACGGCACTACATCCGCTGGACGGTCACGCTTTGATTGATTCTTGGATTTAATTCCGCTGCGATTTCGCTCAACTTCTTTTTCTGTGGCGCGGTTCTGCCGTATGCCCCGAAGTCGCTCAGAGTCAGTAAGGGATGGTTTGCTGGCTTTCTGCCGCTTCTTCGCGTTAGAAACAATCTCCTCAACCGCGGATAGGGCGTCCGGCTTCTGATAATCCTCCTCTTGTTTGGCAGTGGCTTTGGTACGATTCATCTCTTTCACCATTCCAGCGGCCTCCACGAAGCTAATGCCTTTGTATCGCCGGCTTCGGTCCGAAAACTCACATACCCAGTAGTTTTCGAATGTAGAGTCAGGTCTCAGGTAAACAGTGTCAGTCCGTCGCGGGTCAAAAGCGATTTCAACTCTTGAAGGGCGGTTCGGGCGGATCCGATCAAACCAGCCCTGCGCCAACGCCTCTTGACAGGTGTACACAAGTCCTTTGAAGGTGATGCCAACCTGTGACACCGTTCCACTTTCATAGGGCAGGAGATTAATGCGGGCCAAGTCTTCGTCACAGGAGCGAAGCTGGCCGGTGCGGTTTTGAATTCCCCAGTTCCAGAGCTCCCCGGGCCACTGCGGGCAACTCAGTCGGCATATCAGGCGCGAAATCATAACCTTCAACAACATGCTGGGTGTTGTAGATGATGACCAGATTAATCAACATTTGCGTGAATGTCAGAGAGGTTCAGTTCCGCATCCAGCTCGTAGCGCTTCCCGGCACGCTTTTTCCCATTTACAGGCTCAACTACCCCGCCAACATAGGGCCGAAACTTACTTTGAATAGTGTTGAAGAATCGCACACAGATTGCTTTGTCTTCACCGCGATAGGCGCGTGAATTGCTCAATTGAATGTTGAATTTGTTAACTAAGACATCCGCTTGTTTGTAAAGAAGCTCACCGCGGTCAGCCATGATGGAGGCGGGAAGGCCGAAGCTTGGCCAGTCTTCTTTACTGATAGCTATTCCATAACCCTGGCAGTACGTTGTTTTATCGCTGAAGGCGTTGCTAAGCGCCACCATCGCAGTAACCCATGAGGGATTTTCGAGGCCCACATACATACCCACAACCATCCGACTAAATACATCTTTGACAAAGTACAAAACCGGACGGCCAATGATGGGACCTCTGCCACCAAGTAGAGATCCGCTATGGTCGCGTCTATTTCATACCGGGCCCCCGGGCCGAAATTGAGATTGCCTGACGTGCTGGTCAACGCCCGTTTATCTTTTTGATAGATGCGGCTTGGAGTCCGCGTCCTTACCACATCAGATTTCTGTAATTCGTTTCATAAAAGTACCGGAATTGCCTCATCGTGGGCATACTTTTCTCTGTTGCGGTGGGATAGCGCGCTTTGAAAAGCCCGACAGCCTTGTCCCTCGCAGCAGCCTAGGGGACCTTTTCGTTGGTCAGATAAAAGCCATCAAGTGCCATTCGAAAAAGCTCCGCAACTTCCTCTGTTACCGGCACCCCCACTCCGGGTGTAATCGTACGTTTTGGGCCAACCTTTTGCTCCACCTCACGTCTGGGACGCCCTTTGGCCCCGCAGTTGTGATAATCCGGTGCCAGGGCATTCGGGGCCATTCCCCTTTGCCAGTAGCGACGAAGCTGTCGGGTGATATATAACCTCGGCTTACCGGTTGATTTAAGGAGTTCATTGATCAGCCGATTGCGCTCGTTCTTAATCAAAAGTGATTGATAGTGTTCCAACAATGGACTGATCGCGGCCCAGGCTTCATCACGCCTTTTAGCGCCAATACTGTCATCGTCAACACCCGGTATCGGGTACGGGTCGGAAATGAAATCATACCCAACCGAACGGAACTCTTCTTCAGACATTGGGAAAGGCCAGGCTTTGTCACTGTCGACGTCGATCAACATCAAATCTGAGAGGTGCTCCAGGACCACACGATACCGCTTGCCTGTCGAAGGATCCCGGAATACACGATTAAGAAGCATTGTTCACCTCGGTGACGAACTCTGGCTCTCTTAGAGCCAGGTCTCCAAATTTTCAGCTGTGAAATGCGTTGTTGAGAGGTGCTTTTATGAAACGGTGGGCCACAGCGTATCGAAAGATACTCAAATGAAATCCGCGATCTACTTCATATTGGTCATCGAGCTTCGCACAAAGCCGTGTGATCTTGGTTCGCGGACGCGACTGAAGCCGATAGAAAAGATCCTACACATCGGAATAATCCACCTCTTGATGTGCCGACATATCCGGGCTTAGATAGGGCTGGATCCACAGAAGGTTTTCCCGCATGCCATCATTGACTTCCCTCTCTGTGAAAATCTTCCATTCCATATCACGAGTTTCCCAGTAGTTTTTTTCAATCTGGAGCTTCTCCATCACTCGCGGCTTGGATAACTCCGACGAAGATTTCACTGCAATCGCTAACCGACTGCCTGACGACAAGTCGACTAATAGGTCCGTTGAAACCACCGTTAAACTGCCATGCATCTGGGGATGACGGATTCCCAGTCGAGCACAGATGTCGAGGGTATCGTCTATCTGCAGGGGGTATTGTTCGCGGATACCCATCGTTTGCTCGAACTGATCGAATACAAGGAACGCCAGCAGTTCTATACCGGACAGCAGATGATGAATCCGGCCCACTGAGGCACTGCGAATTCGAACGCTCTCACCTGAACTGCTGAGCTCATGAACCTTGATGAAAGGTTCATAATCTTTGCCTGATCCCCGACCACGAGTTTTCAGCAATTTCTCGTGTTTTGGATCAAGCGGTTTGTTGGCATCTGTCATGAAAAAAGCCCCCTGCTATGTTGAGAATAGCTGGGGGCTTGTTTTGATCAAACTTTAATGTCCTCTGACATCTCTGTAGGAGTGTAAAAAAGTTGGTAACAAAACGACTCTCCAAGCCGCAATTCATCGCACCGCACTCAACAAAAAAATAAATAAAGTTGGTAACTTTTGAAGCGGTCAGACCAAAACCCGCTAAAACCTATGTTAAAAAAGTTGGTAACTTTCTGGAAGCCCGCGAGAAACTTCCAAAGCATCCTCCTTTATGGGAGCATGCACCATCAATGGAAACAGCCTCTTAGCCAAGTATGGCAACCGGCAACTCTTCGCCATCTTGTCATGTAAACCACATTCCGTTCACGCCTGACCAATGATTGATATTACTGCCGGCACATCGATAACTGTACTTCCTGAATCCGTGACTTCAACCGGCTAAAACTGTATCCAGAGCCTGCAATAACAAGGCCTTGGGCGATATAATAGCACCTGACATCCATTCACCCAGTCAGTGCATTTGGCTCATGCGTACTTTCACTCTCCAGCAATCCCGAACCGAAGTCTATACACCCCATGGCGGACTGGACCTGGTGGGCCACTGTCTGAACCGGCACACGTCGTTGATCAAAACCGCCCGCACGGTCGTCAAGCGCCACGGTATTCCGAACATTGAGCTTATCCGCACCTACCTTGGCCTGATTACGCTGGGCAAGAGCGACTTCGAGGCGGCTGAGCCCGTCCGAACCGATCCGTTCTTCAAGTCCGCCATGGGCATCAAGCAGTCGCCATCCTCGGCCCGTTTGCGGCAACGGTTTGATGAAGACGCCCAGGCCCTGACACCGCTGCTGGATGAGGCCAGCGTTGAGTTTCTTCAGTCCGCCGAAGCCCCGGTGTCACCACTGGCGATGGGCCACGTTGCCCTGGATATGGATGTCTTTCCCATGGACAACAGCCAGACCCATAAAGAGGGCGTCAGCTATACCTACAAGGGCTACGACGGCTACGCACCTATAGCGGCCTATCTGGGCCAGGAAGGCTGGTGCCTGGGCTGCGAACTGCGCCCTGGCAGCCAGCACGCCAATAACGGTTTTCTGGATACCCTCAAACGGGTTCTGCCCCGGGCCCGAGCACTGACGGACAACCCCATCCTGCTGCGCCTGGACAGTGCGCACGATGTCCGGGACAATCGCGACTTTCTGCGCGAGCAGGAGCAAGTCGACTTCCTGATCAAGTGGAACCCTCGCAAGCAGGATCCCCTGGCCTGGGCGGATAAGGCGCAGGCCCAGAAGGCCTGGACGCTGGACCGCGACGGCAAGATGGAAGCGGTTCTGTCGGAAGACCTTCCAGATGAACCCGGTCTACGCCGCATCGTGAAGGTCACTGTTCGCACCAGTGATGCCGCTGGTCAGTTGTACCTGGAGCCGGAGGTCAGCCTCGAAGGCTGGATCACGTCCTTGCCCGCTGATGTAGCCAATGAGCAACAAATCATGGCGCTGTACAGCGACCATGCCACCAGTGAGCAATTTCACAGCGAGTTCAAGACCGACTCGGATCTGCAGCGCCTGCCCTCCGGCAAGTTCGACACCAACAACCTGGTCATGGCCTTCGCAACGATGGGTTACAACGTGCTGCGCTGGATGGGTCTGAGACTGACCGCCCCGGATGCGCCGGTGCGCCATCCGGCCAAGCGCCGGCGCCTGAGAACCGTGATGCAGGAACTGATGACCATGGCCTGCCGCCTGGTGCACAGCGGTCGGCAGTGGATCCTGCGCTTTGGTCGTCACTGTCCGGGCTTTGCCGTTTACCGCGACCTCTATGGAAGTCTTGCCTCCTCCGGTTAAACCAGTTCGACAACAGCCGCCACCTTAAAGCCACCCGGAAAACCATGCCGGGGCAATCCACTATTGCCTGAACACCATCTGTTGATCACAAAATAGCCAGTTTATGGCAACTGGTCGACTTTGCACTGCACCTTTCAGCCATTCATGGGCCGAATCTGTTCAGATTTTGCCTGTATTAGCCCAGTTGGCGCTTTGCGGAGTATATTGGCCTACGAAGTCACTGATTCACGTGTACTTCTTCTTGTCACAGGCCTGCTGGCAACGGCGGCAGTTCGCGCTTGGGCCAATCATCGTAATTTGCTGGTAATTCCCAGTGATCGCTGCTCACACGAAATACCAACCCCACATGGCGGTGGCATCGCCATTGCCATACTGATCATCACGCTTGGAATCCTGGCTCTTGCTTTTAGCTGGTTGCCTGATCAAACCCCCGCGTGGGCGTTTATTGGTTTGGGGGCTGCCATGCTCGCTATCGGTGTGTGGGATGACTTTGGCCAAGTCTCCCCGAAGATTCGGCTGGGTTTGCATTTTTTGGTTGCCATCATTGGGCTGATGTCCTTGCCCGCCCTACCTGTCCTCTCATTTTTCGGGTTTCAGATCGATACCGCCTCAAACTTACTACTCTGGCCATTACTGATCGCTGCGTGGGTTTGGCTGATCAATCTCTACAATTTCATGGACGGCATTGATGGCCTTGCTGCATTACAGGCATTGCTGTTGTTCGCCGGAATGGCCCTGAATTTCTGGTATGTAGACAATCAGGATTGGGCATGGGTTTGCGTATTTATGGCAAGTGCTGTGCTGAGCCTCATGGTATTCAACTGGCCGCCTGCCAAATTTCGGGGTCCACTTCAGTCACCCTTCCGCAGTTGCGCTTCACTTCGTTCGCTGTGGCCAACTCACGGGAGGACTTTCACCTCCAGGAGTGCGCCCGGCACGGGCGCACCAAAAAAAGGCCGGCATAAATGCCGGCCAAAGAGGGCACAACATAACTTGAGCACCCATGTGGAGAACATGACTAGCTAGCCTTTAGATCGGATTGCCGACCAGATCAATATCCACATATTAATCTGCCAGGCTCACCTACATACATTCGGCTAATGTTATCCCGGATCACGTTTGCAAGTGGATCTATAAAGCCGCCTGTCGAAGAAATATCGTTCTGATCATTAACAACAGCATGGTACTGCCGGCGAACTCGAATGAACGGCCAGGTACGTACGATAGGTACATCCGAATCCGACTATAGAACCCACCGACATCTCTACTATGAACTTGCTCTGCACGGTTCACCCGTGATAGATAGCGCATAGAAAAACATTTACTCGTTTAGCAGTAGCTGGGTGCCAGCTCCAGTGTTAGAAATAGGCGCCACATAGTTTCGATGCAATTCTTTAATCCTGCCTAGCATGCATCCCCGCATGGCCAGCCACATATTCAATTCCACAGCCTGAGCACCGGCAATGTCTACTAGGTCATCATTGGTATATTTGGTCAGGGCTTCCGGGTCACTGACCAGTTTATCCATGCACTTCAGATCAAATTCGGAATTGATAAAGCCCGCTCGTTCGCCATCCAACTGATGCGATAAGCCACCGGTACCTAACACTACTACCTTTTGCTCACCGGAGAATGACTCCACAGCTTTACCAATGGCTTTGCCCAGCGCATAGCAGCGAGAAGGTTTCGGCATAGGAAAACGTTCGCAGTTGATGCATACAGGAATGACCTTCAGATGCTGATAATTGCGGCCTGGGTACATTAGGGACAATGGCACGGTCAACCCATGGTCGACCTTGATCTCCTGGCAAATGGTTGGATCGAAGTCATGCTCGATCAGCTCGTTGGCAATGTGCCAAGAAAGCTCTGTTTCACCGGTCACTGACGGAATGGTGGCAATGCCCCAACCTTCATCTGCGTTTTCGTAGCGCGGGGCACAACCAAGTGCGAAAGTAGGCTTTTTGTCCAAGAACATTTCTAGGCCATGGTCGTTGTAGAATACGATGGCAATTTCTGGCTTCTGCTCTCCCAGCCATTCGCGAATAGGCGGATAGCCTGCAAAGAAGTCTTTCCAGTAGGGGGTGTCTTCAAGCCCTTTGTCCATGGCAATGCCAATTGCTGGAATGTGTGAGGTGGTGATACCGCCAATAATTTTAGCCATTGTTCTTACCCCTCCCTTGGCTTTCCAGGTATGCCTTGAATTCTTCCGTTGTCCGACCGGTTTGCAGGCCGCCAACGTCCTGCATGTTCAAACCCAGCATCCCCGTCAATTTAGCCAAATAGTAAATGCTTCCGCCTAAGCGCTCGAGTTCCAATATGTCGCGATTGAGGACCGCGGCTTTCTGTTCTGCACTCAGGCCAAACTTGTCGCAGTACGCGGCTTCGTCTTTCTTGAACGCTTTGCGGGCCTCGGCGCTATTGAATGAGTAGCACATTTTGTTGAGTGCATAGCCTTGGGTAGCCATCGGCCCATCAAATTTGATGGTTTCCAATGTTCCCTCGTCATGTTTCGTCATCGGAATTACTCTCCTCTGAAGACTTCAGGTCACGGCCAATAGAGCCGCATCGGGTTGTCGACCAGCAGCTTTTGTTGCAGTTCAGCAGTCGGCGCGATCTCAGGAATCACTTCCACCAGTTTGCCGTCGTCTGGCACATGGGATTTCATATTTGGGTGTGGCCAGTCAGTCCCCCAGAGCACTCGATTCGGAAAAGTTTCAACCAGCATCTTGGCAAACGGCACAACGTCGGAATAATCTGGCGGCGTCTGGGTCAATCGCTCCGGACATGAAACCTTGGTCCAAATCATGTCGTTGTTCTTCATCAAATTGATGAAACGCTGAAAGTCCGGATGATCAACGCCTTTGGTGACATCTGGCCGGCCCATGTGGTCCACCACAATGGTGGTATTGAGCTCGCTCAGGAATGGGACCAGGTCTTCCAGATCCGGTGCTTCGAAGTACACCACTATGTGCCAGCCCAGAGGCTTAATCTTCTCAGCAATAGACAGGAAAACGTCGCGCGGCGTGTCGTCTACCAACCGCTTGACGAAATTAAAGCGCACAGCGCGAACGCCGCTTTTGCCCATTGCCCTGAGCTCTTCCCCGGTAATGGCCGGATCGACTACCGCCACGCCACGGGCTAAGTCACCGGCCGTTTCCAGAGCATCTACCAGAGCGGCATTGTCGGTACCATGGCAGGAGGCCTGAACAATCACATTGCGCTCGAACCCCAGGTAATCACGCAGCGCGAACAGCTTTTCCTTGGGCGCGTCGCACGGGGTGTACTTGCGTTTGGGGTGATACGGAAACTTGTCCGCAGGCCCGAACACATGGCAATGGGCATCAACAGCACCAGCCGGAGCTTTAAACTCCGGTTTGCTGGGATCGGCATGGAACGGAAGGTAATCTGGATCCATCATCTTTCAGTACCTGCTCTCAATTCTCGTGGGTAAAAACGGTGCCATCGAAAAGCTTGCGGGCGGTTCGCAGAATGGCCGCAGAAGCAACCTGACCGCCGTCGTCCATGTCCAGGATGACGGTCATTTCGCCAATGGGATGCTCCACCGACAAGGTTTTCCGGTTGCCTTCAGGCAGTTCCGCCACTGCTTCGGCGGGCGAACCCTTGAGGACCGCTGCCGTGGCAACACTCACCGCTCCCAGTACGCCGATAGAGGCGTGACAGCGGTGCGGGATAAAAGTGCGGGTAGACAGGGAACCGCCTGCCGCGGCCTTGCTTACCATGCTCATCTTCGGCACCGATTTCTCGGAGACATCGCCAAGGTTCATCATCCGGCCCGCCTTTAGCCGAATTGACTCAAGCTTTGCCCGCAGTTCGTCATTGGCTTCCAACTCTTCCCGGCTCTCGGTGCCGGTGATGCCCATGTCTTCGGCGCGCATGACCACAACCGGCATGCCGTTGTCGATCAGGGTGACTTCAACGCCGTCAATAACATCGACGGTGTTGCCGGTGGGAAGCAGGGCGCCGCAACTGGAACCGGCCGTGTCTTCAAAGGTAATCGGAACCGGGGCGGAGCTGCCGGGCACGCCGTCAATGCGGGCATCGCCCGTATAGCTGACCTTGCCAGCCGGGGTGGAAACGCAGGCACGGGCAATCTGACCGGTGTTCTGCATATAAATGCGAACCGGAGTCTCATCGGTATTGGCCAGCACAAGCCCGCGCTCAATGGCAAACGGGCCAATACCAGCCAGAATATTCCCGCAATTCTGGGTATCGGTGACAATTGCCTGGTCGACGAACACCTGCAGGAACAGGTAGTCAACGTCGGCGTCATCCCGTTCGGACGATTTGACCACGGCGACTTTCGAGGTCAGCGGATCGGCGCCACCCATACCATCGATCTGGCGCGGATCCGGAGAGCCCATCATCCGCAACAGGAAGGCATCACGTTCAGCAATGTCAGCGGGCAGATCAGAGGCCAGGAAGTAACCTCCTTTAGAGGTACCGCCACGCATCCACATGCAGCGAACGCCGTCAGACATACTTCAGCCCCTTTTCTTCCAGGCGCGGACGCATGTTGTAAATATCCAGACCCAGCTCGCCGTTAGCCATGCGTACGCGCTTCTCCTCTTCCCGGGCCTCACGCTTGCGGGACAGCTCCAGCACCTCAGCAGCTTTTTCCCGGCGCACAACCACCACGCCGTCGTCGTCGGCAACAATGACGTCGCCCGGGTTGATCAGTGCATCGGCGCAAACAACGGGAACGTTCACAGAGCCCAGCGTTTCCTTGATGGTTCCTTCGGCAAAAACCGCCTTGGCCCAGACCGGGAAATTCATTGCCCGAAGGTCGCGGGTGTCACGAACACCGCCATCAATAACCAGCCCGACAACACCGTGAGCCTGGGCAGAGGTAGCCAGCAGGTCGCCAAAGAAACCATGCACCGACGGCGAGGTCGGCGAAAACACCAACATATCCCCTTTCGTGGCCTGCTCGATGGCCACGTGCATCATCCAGTTGTCACCGGCGGCGCCGGAAATGGTCAGGGCGGAGCCTGCCACGGCCTTGTCCTGCTGAATCGGGCGCATGTAGTGCGCCAGCAGGCCAACACGGCCCTGAGCTTCGTGCACAGTGGCCACACCACATTCGGCCAGGCCGTCAATCACGGACTGATCGGCACGCTCAATATGCTGTACAACAACGTTCTCTCTCATGGCTTACTACTCCTGCTCAGGCCGGCACTTTCAAGCGACTGAACACCCGACGAATGTTGTGCTCGAAAATATCCTGCTTTTGCGCTGCACTCAGCACGGTGCTGTTATCGATGTAACGCTTGGTGTCATCGAAATACTGTCCGGTTTCCGGATCGATACCGCGCACCGCGCCAATCATTTCAGAGGCGAACAGGATGTTTTTGGTCGGAAGGATGTCGAGCAAAAGGTCGATGCCACGCTGGTGGTAAACACAGGTATCAAAATAGATGTTGTTCAGTACGCGTTCTTCCAGATCGAAACCGCGATCCAGGGCCAGACCACGGAAACGCCCCCAGTGATAGGGAACCGCGCCGCCGCCATGCGGGATAATCACCTTGAGTTCCGGAAAATCCTTGAAAACATCCGACATCATTAATTGCTGGAAGGCGGTGGTATCGGCACCCAGATAATGAGACCCGGTGGTATGGAAGCAATCGTTGCAGGCGGCGCTGACGTGCACCATGGCCGGAATGTCGTATTCGACCATTTTCTCGTAGATCGGATAAATAGAACGGTCACCCAGTGAAGAGCCATTCCAGTGGCCACCACTTGGATCCGGGTTCAGGTTGATACCGATAAAGCCCATTTCCTCAACGGTGCGGACAATTTCCGGCACCGACTTGGCCGGATCTACACCCGGAGACTGTGGCAACTGCGCAACCGGCGCAAAATTGTTGGGGAACAGATCGCAAACACGGCGAATCAGGTCATTCTGGTGCTCGGTCCAGAACCGGCTGGTGTGCTCGTTGCCAATGTGGTGGCCCATCCAGCTTGCCCGTGGCGAAAAAATGGTCAGGTCAGTGCCACGTTCCTGCTGCAGGCGCAACTGGTTCTTCTCGATGCTTTCACGGATCTCATCATCGCTGATGTTGATCTGGCCCTTTTCACCGATGAAGTCGGGATCCTTTGCTACCGCTTCTTTCTGTTTCTCGCGGTACTCACCTACCTGTGATGGCGTGGTGGTGTAGTGGCCATGACAATCTATAATCATCTCTCACACCTTGAATAGTGACTGAATCAGTATGGGAACGTATTGACCCTAGTATTCTTAAGGCACCAGGGACTGGCTATTTCAATTTAACCGCAATAGTATTGGTTTTTGAGAATACACCGACAGACTTGCCTGCCTCGGGAGCCGCCATGCAATTTGCTATTCCCAACCTCAGACACCTGCGGGTCTTCCTTGAAGTCGCTAGGCACCGCAGTATCAGCAAGGCCGCCCCGCGCGTTTTCCTGTCTCAACCCGCGATTACACAGGCGATAGGAAAACTGGAAACACTTCTGGACACGGAGCTGTTTGAACGGCATTCCAATGGCATGTTCATGACATCTGCAGGCAAAGTCTGGAATACACGGGTATTGCGCTGTATTGATTATCTGGAACGAGGGCTTCGGTCTGCCCTGAGAGGCAGCCCCGGGCAATCGCGAGCAACGTCACTTCTTCCACTGCTGACCACCACGCAACTTCGGGCACTCATTGCCGTCACGGAGAACCATAGCTTCAGTGTTGCCAGCCGGCAGTTGGAGCTTTCCCAGTCTTCGCTTCACCGCGCCAGCCGGGAATTGGAGGAGCAACTGGGCGTTACCTTATTTGAAAAGGCCCGCTCATCGATCATGCCGACACGCGCGGCAGAACAGCTCTCCCGGGCCGCAAAGCTTGCGTTTGGTGAGATCGAGCAGGGCTATTATGAAATATCGGCACTTCAGTCCCGGGAGATCGGCAAGATCATCATCGGCAGCATGCCGCTGGCAAGAACCTCTATCCTGCCGGATGTCATTAACAGCTTCACGCTGAGCCACCCGGATATTGGCCTGGATGTGGTGGACGCGCCGTACAGCGACCTTCTGTTTCACCTGCGAAACGGTGACCTCGATGTACTGATCGGTGCCTTGCGCTTTCCCCCACCAGCCGATGACATTGTTCAGGAAGAGTTGATTTCTCCCCCTCTTGCCATCGTTGGCCGAAAAGACCACCCCCTGCACCAGGCAGACTCGCTTGAACTGGAACAATTGGTGGATTACGGCTGGGTGGTTCCTCGTAAAGGCACGCCCACTCGTGCATTTTTTGACGCCCTGTTTGCTGACCGGAATTTACCAACCCCTCGTCGGCTCGTCGAAACCAGTTCGCAAATACTTATCCGATCGCTGCTGAACGGCAGCGATCGCCTGACACTCATCTCCACGCACCAGGTCGAACAGGAACTGCGCCAGAATATCCTCAGCGTAATACCCTATGACCTGAGCCATACCCGACGCCCAATCGGCATTACCATCCGCCGGGACTGGCACCCCACCCCTACCCAGAAGTATTTCCTGGACCTTCTGAAAGATGCAGCTTCACAGTACCGGGGCACCTGACTCAGACCACCTTTTGCATATTTTGAATACCTAAAGAAGTTATTCAATTACTCTGCGGCAAATCTGAGTGATAGATTTTGGTACAAATGCAACGTACCGGATCAGCACTCAACTGTGTCTGGCTGACAAATCCAACGGATTCAATATCAGGAGAATTTGGCATGAGACTCTGTATAGCTGGCGCTTCCGGCGCCTTTGGCATGAAGCATATGGACGCCATCGAAGCCATCGAGAACGCAACGGTTACCTCTGTGGTAGGCACCAAGGTTGACGTTATCCGTGAATTCGCTGAAGAGCGGGGCGTTCCTCACTACACCACCGACCTGGCCGAATCACTGGCCCGCGACGATGTCGATGGTGTTATTCTGGCCACCCCGACCCAGATGCACGCGGCTCAGGCTATCCAGTGCCTGGAAGCCGGCAAGCACGTCATGGTCGAAATTCCGATGGCTGACAACATCGAAGACTCCCGCAAGCTGGTCGAAGCGCAGAAAAAATCCGGTCTGGTGGCCATGGCCGGCCACACTCGCCGTTTCAACCCGAGCCACCAGTGGATTCACAACAAGATCCAGGCCGGTGAGCTGAACATTCAACAAATGGACGTGCAGACCTACTTCTTCCGCCGTACCAACACCAACGCCAAGGGCCAACCTCGCTCCTGGACCGACCATCTGCTGTGGCACCACGCCTGCCACACCGTTGACCTGTTCCAGTATCAGACCGGCGAGTCCGCCACCAAAGTCCAGGCACTGGAAGGCCCGCACCACCCGGATCTGGGCATCGCCCTGGACATGAGCATCGGCATGAAGACCGGCAGCGGCGCACTCTGCACTCTATCCCTTTCTTTCAATAATGACGGTCCGTTCGGCACCTTCTTCCGCTATATCTGCGACAACGGCACCTACATTGCGCGCTACGACGACCTCCTTGACGGCCATGGCAACAAGATTGATCTGAGCGATGTTGCCGTCTCCAACAACGGCATCGAACTGCAGGATCGTGAATTCATCGCCGCCATTGAAGAAGGCCGCGAGCCGAACGCCAGCGTTGCCCAGTGCCTCCCGGCAATGGAAACGCTGCACCGCCTGGAGCAGTGCCTCGAAGCCGACAGCTGATCGCTGCCGGCCCGCCGCCATAGGTGTATCGAAAAACGGAAGGGGACCCCACATGACCAGAACGCTCAAAGATCATTTTGATCAGCCCGGCATTGGCCTTGGCTGTATGAACCTGTCGCATGCTTACGGAACGCCGTTGTCAGAAGACGAAGCTGTTCGCGCACTGCAGGACGCGTTCAACATGGGGTATCGCCATTTCGATACCGCGACGCTTTATGGCGGCGGTCGCAATGAAACAGTGGTTGGCAAGGCCTTGAAAGCGCATCGCCAGTCACTGTTCCTCGCCAGCAAATGCGGCATGGCCATTGGTCAGGAAAGCGGAAAGAAGGAAATCGATGGCCGCCCGGAAACCTTGCGTACCCAGTGCGAGACCAGCCTGCGCCGCCTCCAGACCGATCACATTAATCTGTACTACCTGCACCGTTTGGATCCAAAGGTGCCAATCGAGGAAAGCATTGGCGCCCTCGCCAACCTCGTGAGTGAAGGCAAAATTGGCGCAATCGGTCTGTCTGAAGTGTCTGCCAGAACCCTCCGGCGTGCCCAGGCCGTGCATCCGATTGCCGCTGTCCAGACTGAGTATTCACTCTGGTCACGCAATGCCGAGATTGCCGTTCTTGATGCCTGTCGCGACAGCGGTACGCGATTTGTTGCTTTTAGCCCTCTGGCGCGCGGTTTTCTCACCAACACCCTGCGGGACGTGGAAAGCCTGGTTGCGAAGGATATCCGCAACAACATGCCACGATTCCAAAAGGGAAATTACAACAAAAATCTGGAACTTCTGGACGGCTATATCGCCATTGCCAGGGACGTCGGCTGCACACCAGCGCAACTGGCCCTGGCCTGGATCAAGTCGAAGGGCGATTTCATCGTTCCCATCCCCGGCACACGTTCCGTGAGCCATATGCGGGAAAACCTGAATGCGGATACACTACAATTAAGTAACGATACAGTTAACAAACTGGACTCTCTGATCAACCAAAACACCGTCTGCGGCCCGCGTTACAGCAGTAAACAACAGGCTGAGATCGATACCGAAGAGTTTACCTGAACAGTTTTGTTATTCACCTGAATCCGTGACTTCAACTAAGCTGGAGTGTAGTGGTCAACTAATCCCGGACAGTATTTTAAGTTTTTCTTCCGCGACCACAGGTGGCATGCCGTCATTGAATGTATGAGGGCGCTGCCGGTTGTAGTAGTCCATCAGATAATCACCAATATCCTTGCGTCGGGAATCGAGCGGTATCCAAGTGATGGGACCCATTCGCTCTTCAAGCTTCTGAAGACCCGTTCCATCGGGGCATTGTCCCAGCAATTTCCCCGGCGACTCATGCTTTGCTCCATGCGGTAACGCCAGAGCCTCTGACGGAATAATCGACTGGCATACTGACTACCCTGGTCGGAGTGGAACAGAACCCCGGTGGGCTTTCCTCGTTGCTCATACGCATGATCCAGTGCTTTCACTACCAACTCAGCATCAGGCCGTTCTGATAGCGCCCAGCCGACTATTCGGCGGGCATAGAGGTCGAGAACAACCGCCAGATAGCTCCATCGCTGACCGGCCCATATATATGTAATATCACCGCACCACGCCTGGTCTGGGTGGCTGACGCTGAACTCACGATTCAGCCGGTTTGGAATGTCTGGCCTTTCCACAGTGGCCTGTTTGTAAGCGTGTGGACCAGGCTGTTTGCAGATCAGCCCCAGCTCACTCATGAGGCGGCGAACTTGAAGCGTCCTATCACAACGCCTTCATCATTAAGCATGGTGGTGATCATACGGCTTCCCGCTGAGCTTCGGCTCTTGCGAAAGATCCGGTTCACATCGGCTCGCAGAACCACTCGCTTGGCATCTACTACGGACCGCCTGCGGCGATAGTCGTAATAGCTGGACCGCGATACTTCAAACGCTTTACAGACCATCTCAACCGGCTCCTGCTCACTCAACTGGTCTATCAGCGCGTACGATTCATCTCGTCCGACATTAAGAGAGCGGTGCCTTTTTTAGTATCGACTTCTCCCGTTCCAAGCGTTCACAACGGGCTTCCAATTCCTGTATCCGCTGCTGCTCCGGCGTCAGCGCTTTGGACTTGGGTGTAACCCCACCCCGTTCTTCGGAGAGCTGTTTTACCCATCGCCTGAGGGCGTTCTCACCGACATCCAAAGAGCGGCTGGCTTCGGTAACAGAGCAACCCTGGTCAAGCACCAGGCAGGCAGCTTCCTGTTTGAACTCCGGCGTAAAAGATCGTCGTTTCCTGGTCATCAGACACCTCGCTTATGGTGGCGATATTACCACCTACGTTGGTGTCCGGAATCATTGAACCACTACAAAAGGCCCTCACTGCGCCATTTTCAACACGCTCATCCGCTTCACATTCCACGCCAGCGTGGCTAACGTCCACTCGCCCGCAACCTTCTCCAGCCCCCTCATCGAGAACTGTCTCAAGCCCATCACCTGTTTGATAATTCCGAACACGGGCTCCACCGTTTGTTTTCGCAGTGCATACAGTGCTCGTCCGGATTGGGTTGTTAACTGGTGTTTCATCTGTGTCACCGGGTCGTCCGTGACGGGCGACGGATCATCGGGTGCGAACCGATCAAACACGGATAAGTGGTGTTGATCGCGCGCCACCGCCAGTGACGGCCGGATGTTTTTCTCCCTGCATGCCTGGGCGTTGGCTTTGCTGAAGTACCCTGTATCGGCCAGCAGATCCGTCACGGTACCCAGGGCCTGCGGCAACGCTCCTATCCGGGTGATTGCTGGAGCGAGCTGTTGTTTGTCGTTTGTCGCCTGGGTCATGTGCGTACTGATCACCAGCATCGTCTCGGTATCCACCCCGGCCTGAGCGTTGTAACACTGCTCAAAGCCGCCGCCGGAGACGGGCATGATTCGCGATTCTTCATCGGTCAGATTCACCTGATCGGTATCCCGAGGGCCGGGCTGCGGTGGCTTAGGCGCCCGGCCCCGAGGCTTTTTTCCGGCGTCCCTCTGGGCCTGCCGTTTAGCCTGTTTTTGCTGGTAGTCGGCCTGTTCCTGTTCGAAGCGCTCTTGCGCTCGGGCCTCCATCGCCCGCTTCGCTTCCGCCAGTGCTTCCAGCCGGGCTTCACGCCGGGCGATCTCAGCGGGGATATCCATACCCTCAACCACCGGCGCCTGATCTGCTGCCTCCGCTTGGGCGGCAAGTGCGCTCACTTCCGCCTTGAGTTGCGCCTCGATCTTTTTGCATGTGCGTAGGACAGCGCTTTGTGCTTACTGGCGTTCGCTTTCACCTTGGTGCCATCCAGAGCGATCCGGCCCAGCTTCACCAGATTCATTTCCCGCGCCAGCAGCAGAACCTGGACAAACAGAGCCTCAACCTGAGGAAGGAAGCGGCGGCGGAAGGTGGCAATCGTGTCATGATCCGGATGCGTGTTGGCCGCCAGATAACGGAACGCAATCGAGTCGTGGGTGGCGCGTTCAATCTTGCGGCTGGAGAAGACGCCGGTCGCGTATCCATAAATCAACAAGCTGAGCAATACGCCAGGATGATGGGCCCGCGAACCGCGCCCGGTATATTGCCGGGTGAGCTCAGACAGATCGAGCTGATCAACCACTTCAACGACGAACCGGGCCAAGTGTTCCTCAGGCAACCAATCCTGAATGGAAGGGGGAAGCAGGAAGTCAGTGTCCCGATCAGCAAGTACAAAATGTCCCATCATTGAAGTCCGGTTATGGCTCGTGTTGCATTGATTATCTCACTTCGACACTGCGCGGTTAAGTCCGACAGGCTGCTCGTTGGACTGCTTGCCGGACTTTTTCTTACCTTCGAAGAGGTCCGAAGCATTCTCCAGCAGCTCGCGCTTCCAGGTGCTGACCATAGTCGGGTGGATCTGGAATCGGGCGGCGATTTCGGATTTGGTCTGGTCAACCTTGAGAGCGGCCAGGGCGACTTTGGACTTGAATAATGCGTGTACTGCTTGTGCTTCTTGCTCATTATTCTACTCACCCCTCCAACAATGAGGGGTGAGTCGTTAGGGGTTAGAAGTCATACTGACTGACGAATAGCAGGCGATTGTTCTGCTCATCTTCGCCATCTGCCCACTCAACCGAATGGCGTGAAAACTCAAATCCCAGCATGTAATTCTTTATCGGTTCATACGTTATATTCGCAAAAATACTGCTTCGGCTTTCATTGACATCCTTAGGATCAACGCTCCCGGCGCTTACTGCTTCATCCCAATCCGCCTCGGAGCTAGCGTAGCCTAAGTTACCTGCAACGCGATTGCTAAACGTTTGTCTAATGGCCAGAGCGAAGCCGACTTGCTCAATAGTTTCTAGGCTACCATCTTGCGAAGCAAATGCCACCGGCGCGGGGGAAGAGCTCATTTGATTGCCGATGCCGTCACCGTAAACATATGAGGCTTTTAGCTGCGTCCCTGTAGGCAAAGTATACCTACCGGCTAGCGCTACACCATAGCCAGTGGCGGTCTTTTCATTTTTACCATCGGCGATATACTCAACGTTTCGAGCTGTGGCACTAACCGAATACAAAAAGGATCCAGTACTACCTTGAAAGCGCCCCGTAAGATCTGGCATTGTATTGGAGGTCTGTTTGTTAAACACCAGGCCATCTGGATCTTCAAGGGCAACGGCAAGCTTATTTCCACCGACATTAGTCGTGTAGCGAATCTGCGGCTTGCGGTCGAACCCTGCTCGACCTGAAGGACCGATGAAGTTCAACTGGCCGACAGAGGCGACCATCGTGTTGAAGTTCGCCCAAGTCTGGCCGATCAGGAAACCATTCCAAACTGAATAGCCATGGCGCAGGCGGAAAGAGCCAGGGAAGAAATCGCCGGAAATTTTGGCTGTCACACCTCCCGGCCCCTTAATATTGAATCCAAGACGACTCACATTAGCTGTCATCTCAACATTACCATCAGACACCTTCGGCGATTCCGGTCGCCTGATACTACCGTATCTAACTATGCTTGGGTCCCCGAGGTCAGCGTCCAAATCATAAACTGCATCCAGGCGAACAAAGCCAAAGGCCTCAAGGTCAAAATCCTTTGCCGTGAAGTCCGCAGCATGAGCATTGAACGTACCCCCTGCACATAGGGCAACGAAAGAAATAGTGATATTTTTTTTAATGAAATTAAAGCTCATTTAAATTGTCCTCTTTTATTTTTGGTTAATCAATTTATTATTTGAATAAGATTTTGACTTTATGGAAAGCTTTAAATAAATGGACGGGCAAAGAAATCAAAATATGTTTGATGTTTTTTGTTATTTATATTTTCCTCCTTTTTTTGCAATAACAATAATTTTATTGATATATTCACTATACCTTCAATGTTTTTGGCATTAATAAGAATACATCACCTTCAGTATCATTCAGGGAACAGATGAGGGCTATTTCAATTTGATCAAAATGGTATAGATTTTTGAGAATCGGTTGTGAAATTTATCTTTCTGGAGAGACCAAATACACTTCGCTGTCAGTGTCCCGTTCGGTTAATTCGCGCGTTTATTGTCAATTAAGCTCAGCTTTGCCCGCACCACCGATGTCATAATAGCTTCGGCGCTTTTATGCCACCGGAACGGCTTGGCCAGTTTTTCGTTGTGGACCTTGATGTACCTTTTAATCGCTGACTTCAATTCACCAACGCTGGTGAAAATGCCTCGATAAAGTGCGCGCCGTTCCAGTTGACCAAACCACCCCTCAACGGCATTCAGCCACGATGCGCTTGTAGGCGTGAAATGCAGTTTGAAGCGAGGATGCTTAGCCAGCCAGGTTTTGACCTCCGGGGTCTTGTGAGTCGAGCTGTTATCCAGAATCAAGTGCAGGTCCAGATCCTTCGGAGTTTCCCGGTCGATCTGTCGCAAGAAGTCTAAAAACTCCCTGGCCCGGTGGCGCTGTGTGACTCGACCGATCACCTGACCCGTCAGGGTATTGAATGCAGAGTACAGGCTGGTTGTGCCATGACGCTTGTAATCATGTGTCTGTCGCTCAACTTGTCCCGGGCGAAGCTGCAATTTCGGCTGGGTCCGATCAAGAGCCTGAATTTGGGTCTTTTCGTCAACAGACAGAACCAGTGCATTATCCGGGGGGGGGTTCATATACAGCCCGACAACATCACAAACTTTCTCAGCGAAGTGGGGATCATTGCTTATCTTGAACGTTCTGAGCCGGTGCGGCTTCAAATCTGCTGCTTTCCAGATCTGATGCACTTGCCAGCGTGTCACCCCGGCATGCTCCGCCATGAGACTGATGCTCCAATGTGTGGCCTCTTTTGGTACTTTATGGGCCGTGTCATCTAATATCTTTTTGACGGTTTTGCCATCCAATTTTCGTGGCTGACCGGGTCGCGGCGCATCATAAAGCCCCTCAATACCTCGCTCACTGTAGCGTTTGCGCCACTTGCAGATGGTTTGCGTGCAACCTGAATCAGATGGTTTGCGTGCAACCTGAATCAATGGGATGGACTCCTCCTCACCTCACCGGCATCTACGTGCCAAAATGGTGAGTGATTAGTCAACCATCATGAAGATGAGGAGAAGCCCAAGTAAACATTATCCGTGTCGGTGTTGATATTGCCAAATCAGTTTTCCAAGTGCACGGCGTAGACCGTCACGGTAAGACGCAATGGCAGGGCAAATACTCTCGGCAGAAATGGCTTGATGGCCTCAGCCGTAAAGTACCCGCCGGTGCCGAGATCGGCATGGAGGCTTGCGCGTCATCACACCACTGGGCTCGGGAACTCCAGAAGCGGGGGTATCATGTTCGGTTGATTGCCGCCCAATTTGTCAAACCTTACGTCAAGAGCAACAAGAACGACCGGGTAGACGCGGAGGCAATCTGCGAAGCCATGAGCCGCCCGAACATGCGATTTGTCGCTCCAAAGACGGTCGCTCAGCAGGATATTCAGGCTGCACATCGGATCCGGGAAGAGCTTGTGGGGCAGCGCACGGCCAAGGCCAACCAGATACGAGGACTGGTGGGCGAGTACGGTATTATTGCTCCGGTAGGCATCCAGCAGCTTCGTCAGGCCTTGCCAGGTTGGCTCGAAGATGCTGAGAACGGGCTGACCGATAGTTTTCGGGCTCTTCTGAATGGGCTGGCTGAGGACCTCCGATACCTGGATGACCGGATTGTTGAAAGCGTCAGGAAAAACCCTGTTGCCAAGCGTTTGATGACGTTATGTGGAGTGGGGCCGCTGACAGCCAGTGCCTTGTCGGGTGCACTGGGCGATGGAAAGGCCTTTCGCAGGGGGCGTGACTTTGCCGCTTCCCTGGGCTTAACGCCCAAGCAGCACAGCACTGGAGGTCGGGATCGCTTGCTGGGAATCAGCAAACGAGGCGACAGCTACCTGCGCAAGCAGCTCGTTCACGGAGCCCGGGCCGTGTTGCGTCATGTTGATGGTAAAGACGACGGTCTCAGTCACTGGCTGAAAGGCCTTGCCTCTCGGAAGCATTTCAATGTGGCGACGGTGGCATTGGCCAACAAGACAGCCCGTATCGCCTGGGCACTGGCTCATGGCGAAGAGGACTATGACGAAAAACTTGCAGCGGCTGGTGCTTGATCGGGTAGTTTGAGTGCTGAGTATGCGGGGGCAACAACTGGAAACGGTATAGGAAACGTCCAACACCACGATTGCGTGGCACTTTGATTGATGGCGAACAGGTCGAACCGGCACTGGAAAACCCCGTAGTCACGATGAGCCTTAAGCTCGTTGAAACAATTGGGAGCCAGTGCGCGGATAGCCCATCAGGGTCCGATGCCTACAATACGGCATCATTAAAGAGACCGGATACACGTAGGCAGTCGTACCTCAGTCGCGATCAAACAAAGTGCTTGCAATAGAGGAGGAGTCCATACACAGTGACTCCGCCTGCCAATATACCCGTCAGACCACCCTATGCGACAACATGGGCGGAAACCCGGTGAAATCCTGGTTGCTTAGGCCAGGAAGCACAGAGCGGAAGTGACTTATAGTCGGGGGTTGATCAATAGATAATCAGTTGGCGGCGTCCAGACCATAGCTGGATGGCCCGGCATGCCATGCCAGGGGATGCCCACTCTTTTATAGTTTTGAAGTCGGCTTAATCCGGAGGAAGCAAGGCCCCGATAAAGGTCGCGGTACACCGTAAAGCCCGGACAGTGTCGGCCAAATGATCCACTGCCGACCGCTGTGCACCAGGCGGCAAGCCACTGTCATGATTTCCTGCATCACGGTTCTCAGGCGGCGACGCTTGGCACGATGGCGCACCGGCGCATCCGGGCCGGTCAGTCTCAGGCCCATCCAGCGCAACACGTGGTACCCCATCGTTGCGAAGGCCATGACCAGGTTGTTGGTGTCGAACTTGCCGGACGGCAGTCGCTCCATCTTGAACTCGCTGTGGAACTGCTCACTGGTGGCGTGATCGCTGTACAGCGCCATGATCTTAATGTGGTTTTCGCCAGTTCAAGTCAGGGATTCAGCACTACTTCAAACTCATCAGCTTGAACTGTGGATCCGAGAGTTCTTCTGGTTTCAGCCAACGCTGATTCTGTAACCATCGCTTGCCCAGTTTGATGGCTCGAGGTTGGTTAAATGCAACCATATGGGCGAGGCGGTGTTTTTCATCAAGATAGAAGAACACTACACTCTTGGATTCCCGCCGCACAACACACTGCAACTGAGAGTTCCAGGTTCCTAGAATCTGTATATTGACGTCATACTGGTCAGACCAAAGCCAAGGCGCTTCGTCGTAAGCGGTTGGGGCGCCAAGCATAGATTTGGCTGTGCAGGCCGACTGATACTGTGCATAAGACCATGATTGAGGGCAGACGCCCAAAACCGGATGCTGCGCGACATCGCCGGCTGCGTAGATATCTGGCTCGCTGGTCTGACCAAAGGCATCCACGATGATGCCCTGTCCGACTTTCAGACCTGCCTGATGAGCCAGCTCAACGTTAAATAGCACCCCTGTGCTCACAACTACGGTGTCAAAAAGCGCATTCACCATATTTGGAACAACAACACGCACCTGTTGCGAGCCCGCGGTTTCTAGCTTCAGATCTTTACAGTTTAGAGTTAGGCTTACTCCATGCTGTTTGTGGAGAGCCTGCAGTTCATCACTAACTTCCGGCCCAATACTACGCTCGCACAATCGACCTTGTCGTTCCAGCACATCAACAGATACACCTAGAGCGCATGCGCTTGCAGCGACTTCTAGACCAATCCAGCCACCACCAATCATCGCAAGCCGTTTTGTTCGATGAAGCCGCTGCCTGAGCTTTTTTGCATCTTCCCAATTACGCAGCGTAACAACGCCCGGCAGATTGAGCCATTGCTCATCCGGCACCCGCGCTCTACTGCCCGTAGCGAGCAATAGCCGGTCATAGTGCAACACGTGGCCATCACTGAGCGTTAGTTCGTGCGCTTTCGGGTCTAGTTTTTTAGCTGTCAGGGGCCGATGCCAGCTGATGTCCAAGTTAGCCTGACGTTCAGCGCTGAAAATTTGAGGCAGACTTGAATCGGCATCGGTCAAAGCGGCTTTGGACAACGGTGGACGTTCGTAGAAGTCATAAGGCTCGTTGGCCACTACGCTGAGGGTACCTTGAAAACCTTCCGCTCGTAGTGTCTGGCATGCGACGCCCGCCGCCTGGCCCCCGCCGACCACAACGATGTGTTCAATACCTGCGTTAGTCATGATTCCGCCTCTTTATTGAATTTTAAAGCCTCGAGGTACAAGATCACCTGCCTCTGAAGACATAAAGCAGGTCCTGTTCAGCACCTGATCCGCTTTCTACCGTTTAGAAGCCTCCAAATACAGTGCTCCCACCGCTTTGGTTTTACCTCATAGGGTTCGTCGGCTTAGGCAGTGACTAAGTCTTGTCTCGACTGAGTAAGTGGAAGGTCGATCGTTCCTGCATTCCAAGCTTTTGGATAACGGCACTGTCGAGTGCTTATAGCTCATTCACTTCAGCTGTGTTCAGTTGAATTTCACCATCGGTGATACGCAGAGGAAGCACTTTGATATCCCGCTCAGCCGGCCCTCGCAGGCATTTACCGGTTTTTATGTCAAAAAGTGCTTCATGGAGCGGGCATTCCACTTGCCCATCTTCTACAAAGCCTTCAGAAAGTAAAGCGTAGGCATGTGGGCATACATCCTCTAGCGCGTAATATTCGCCGTTCAGGAGGTAAATGCCAATCTCCTTGCTTTCGAGCTTTGCGGAATAAGGGATATCTTCCTCTATTTGGTCGGTCTTACAGACGGTTGTCCAAGTCATGGCTAATTTCTCCTCTTAATGAATAACTTCGAAATATCTTTGATGGTATGCCGTCGAAGGCCCATATGTGCGGCCCGTCGTACCCACCAAGGCTTGTGATGGTTGGCAGTCGCCTAAAGCGCTGAAAGCCCGCGCAAAAACATACTAAACCCCATCCCTAAAATGGTCACCGTCAGCACAGCATTGAATCCGCGAGGGCTGAGCCTGCGCTGGATGAATTGCCCTAAGTACAAGCCACCCACCGCAGGAATTAGCATTAGCAAGGATATCAACAAATCTATCTGATTCATCAACCCTTGCATTCCTAGGCCGGAGCCCAGGACCAGCCCCCCACTCAGTAAGATTAGGCTGGCCATGAACACAAACGTCTCGCGTTGAATCCCTGACGCCAGTAGTACCTGAAGAGAAGGAAATCCATAGAATGAGGTCATCCCCCCGAACAGCCCAGAGAAGAACCCGCTGGCCACCAAAACTGGCTTCTCGAATCGACCGGGCGAAATGGTCCATTTTCCCCACCATTGCGACAGTATGGTGATCATCGTCATGCCACCCACCAGCATTAACAAGGCATCGCCGTCCAAGTAGGATAGAAACTGGACCGAAATTGCCATGGTTACCAATAATGAGACGAGCAGAGGCCAGAGCCGACCCAATACCGGCCATTCCCGCCGATGCTGAATCAACTGCACGATATTAGTGGCGAAGCCGGATACAAGAACCCAGCCCATGGCCTGGGTCACCGGCACCTGAAGTCCGATGATCATGCCCGGCATGGCCACATAGGGCATGCCGAAACCGGAAATGCCTTTAACTGCGCCGGAGGCGGCAAAGACAAGTGCGATCCAGGGCAGTACTGCGAGAAAATCCGTCCAGACCATTATCTTATCCTGATGCATAAATCTACGCAGTTACTTTTCAGGGCTCAAGGTCGAGTTTTCTCTACGCACCTATGGAGTTAGGTTGCGTATGGCCTGTTTTAGAGCCTCCGGGTTGGCTTTGCCAATGCCGGCAATATCCAAAGCGCTGCCATGAGCAACGGAGCCGAACAGGAGAGGGGTGCCAATGGTGATGGCACTGGCCTGGCGTGGAGATACGGCCTTGACAGGGATATGCCCTTGATCGTGGTACATGGCAAGATATGCGTCGTATTCTCGGTCAGCGAAGAGCGCGTCAGCCGAGTAAGGGCCGAAGGCATTCACGCCCAGGGCCTTTGCTCGGACCACAGCAGGCTCGACGACAACCTGATCTTCGAAACCCATGGCCCCGTTTTCACCGGCGTGTGGATTTATTCCGCATACCGCAATACGTCCTTCTGGTATCCCCAAACCTGTCAAGGCTTCCCGAGTGGCTACTAGTGCGTTTAGAATTCGATCCTCAGTCAGCCGCCCCAAAGCCGATGACAAAGACTCGTGGAGGGTGACATGCACTACCCTGTATACAGGGGACATCAGCATCAGAAACGTCTGATTCAATGGTGTGCCTGTTTCCAAAGCTACCAGGCCGGGGTAACCACTAAAATTGATTCCCGCCTCATGCACCGACACTTCCGTATGAGGTGCTGCTACCACAGCGTCAACAGAGCCCTCGATGGCCAGCCGGATGGCAGCTCGAGCATACTCATAACAGGCTCGGCCTGTTAAAGCACTGATCTCGCCCAGGCCCCATTTGCCAATGCCCAGCTGACTCACTGTATGAAGCTGTACCGGGGGGAAACCAGCGATCGTGATGGCGTCCTCGCTGATATCGACGTTGATTCCGGCAGCCTTGATATGCGGTTTCAGTGCCGCCGCCTCGCCGACCACATGAAAGTCTACCAACTGGCGCATTTCGACGTCTGCCAGGACTTTTAACACGATTTCCGGACCGATTCCCGCCGGGTCTCCCAATGGTAGTGCAATCCGGGGCTTACTCTTTGATCTCTCCGTGCTCACGGTTTACCTCCAGATCAAAGCGGGATCGCTAGCAGCGTGTCGAGCTTTTGGCTATCACAAATCACAATGCGTTCAGCCAGATATGTATCGTTACCTTCAAATACGATATGGTCCTGATAGGTGCCGGCCGCAAACAGAGACATGTCCCCGTTCTGCATAGTTCGGATAACCAAAAAATTGGCATTTACCCAAGCTTCCTGCTCATTGCTTTCCAATACCCGAAACGCACTGGTGATATGCCTATAGGTATGGTCTTCGTAAATGTTCGCCTCACGCAGGGCCGAGATTCTATCTTTAAGCATACCGAGAGAGTTTGCCCACATGGCGCCGTGCTTGAGACCTCGATCGAAGTCCCGTCGGTTAGTAATGCGATATAGGCAATGCTCTTTAAAAAATGCCGGCCACTCCTCGAGCCGGTCCTCGTCTATGGCCGCCACGTAGTCTGCATATAAGGCCTCGATGCGTTCACGTTGTGTCTGATTCATCAAAAATCTCCTCCTAGTTTCAGGCGTTTGGCACCTTGCCTTCAATTAATGTGCGATACTTCTTCCAGAAACCGCGAACGGATGTTTCAGTTACCCGAAAAGGCTGACTTTCGGCAGTCTCGCCACCCATCAACACCACGCTTTCGTCTTCGCTAGTGCCCTCGATGGCCCGCTGGACGAAATTGCCTACTGCACCGTCTTCCATAGAGATAAAGCCCGCCGGTCCTGCCAGGTTTGCCTGTTTGAGGCGTCGTTCGACCATAGCTTCGTCATCGTCCTCAAAACCGATGTAGGTCCAGCCAAGTTCTGTCGTCTGTACCCCCGTCGGTACAATTTGGCGCACGGCAATGGCATTCTGGATCTGCTGCAGCACCAACCCCGGAAACACGGTCAGAATCTGCAGAGTCACACCGTCCCCATATTCGTCGACACTATCCAGCAGACTCGGATCCGCTAATCGGTAGTCATCCTTGCTAGAGCGCACGTTCTGCTTGGTGTAATCTTCATTGGACAGAGTCGAATCAATCTTGGAGTAAGACACGTGGTTGCCTCCTGATTCGTCTACCACAATGCCGCCTTTCTGGTTCAGCCGGTTAATTTCGAACGTCGTGAAGAAAGTATGCAAGATACTGGCGTGGTAGCTATCTTTGGCGTTTTCAATGTACAACTTCCAGTTGTTGTTCAGCACCTGGACATTCTGACCGAGAATTCGGATCGGGCGGTTCAACACCCGGCGGATGCGCTGAGCAATCTCTGGTCCCAAGTAATCTTCAATGTCTGGTGCGTCTTCAGAAAAGGATCCGAAGATCAAGCCTGAAAACTCGACCACGCGCAAGCGACGCAAGTTGTGCTGACTCTTGTCGAACTCCTTTGGCATACCACCCTGTCGCTTCAAACCGCGCTGGAAGGCTACGCTTTTAAGTTCGCCCTTCAAGCTGTAGCTCCACGCATGGTACACACAGGTGATTTCCTCGGCCTTACCTTCAGGCTTCAGGCAAAGTAGCGCACCGCGGTGAGCGCAACGGTTTACAAATGCATGAAGATTGCCTTCCGGGTCCCGTGTCACCACAATCGGTGTTTCACCTATACGACTGACCTTATAGGTGCCATTCTCGGGCAATTCCGCGTCAAGGCACAGGTAATTCCATGTGGGCCCTTTGAATACTTTTTCATGCTCCAGCAGGTACTGGTGCTGGTCGGTATACAGGCCATAGGGTACCGTGCTGACCTTATCGGATGGCCAGCTGAGGCCCCCTGATTTGGCTATGATGTTCGTCATAGTTGCTTCTCCAGTTTAAATATAAGAACTTTTGTTCGTTTCATGATATTAATGCTGAATTTAACCGCTCATAGGGGTATCCGAGCGGCTTATGTGAGGGAAGTATCCCGTCAGTGATTCAGCAATTCGTCCTGCCGTGCCTGTAGCTCATCTGTCCAGACCCCCTTTTCTTTGTAGAATTCGATGGCTGCCGGATGGAATGGAATCACTACGTCTGTATTCGCATAGTTATCAGGCTGCCACGTGGACAATGTGCGGGTGATAGCCGGCAGTTCATCCGCATTGTTCCAAAGTGCTTCCATAATGTTCTGTATGACCTGCTCATCGAGATCTGGCCGCGTATATAGCGTCGTCTGATAGCTCAGCACTGGGGTCCGTTCGGCAATGCCGACCGGACCAGCATCTACTTCCAGTGGTACAAAAGCCGGGCCGACTTCCTGCAACCGCTTGACGGCCGCCTTATCAGTATGAATTGGAAGCAGGCGCGCACCGTGTGCAGCGTCTAGCTCCTGGAGAATTCCACTGCCAACGGATCCAACAGCCGCGTCCGCGCGACCTTCAATCACAGCGCGTACGCCCTCGGGGTAGCTTGACACCGGCACTACATCCACATCGTCTTCTGTCAGCCCGGCACTCGCCAATGCCGCCAGGGCCGTCTTGGTTGAACCTGCAAAAGCGCCATAGTTAGCCACCACGCGACGGTCACGCAATTCTTCGATGCTGTTAATGTCATCGTCTTCACGGGTTACCAGAGACAAGCGATTGACTGACCCAAGCATTAACGTCCTCATGGAATAGCCATCGCCGCCGTTGGCGCCATCAAACGGTCCTTCCGCATCGTAGGCCAGCTTGGCCTCCACCGGACTCGCGATACCAATATCAGCTTCCTGGGTCTGGAACATAGGAAAGAACACGCTACCCGACTGCGGCAACACGTCTATACGGTAACCAGTGTGATTGCTGATCGTTGTCGCTAAGGCCTGAGCCTGGGTGTAAAACAGGCTGCCGGCAGGGTTGCCACCCATGACGAGAAATTGTGCGTTGGCTGTAGCTGCGGTACTGGTCAGGGCGAGGCCTACCAGTATGTTTTTTACAAAGCTCGATTTAATCTTGGGCATGGTTTCGTCCTCCGAAACGTTGTTGTTATTTAAAGTGTGGTCAAAAGGAGTCCATTCAGTTTTAAAAAGTGCCGCCTTCCTTATAGCGTCACATTTAGGCTTTGCTGTTGCCTAAGCCTACTATGGTTGCGCTGGCGACGGGAAAGCAACCAGAGCCCCAGCAGTAACCAAGCACCTGCAAAGCTCAACGGCATGACGGAAGCCACAATGAAAATTCCAATGCCCATTGCTAACGCCAGCCAACGCTCAACTGGATGAACTGGACCGAAGAAGTAGCCCACTAAACCAGCAGATAGGAAAACCACGGCGGCGATACCGGAAAACACAGCCATTACCACCTCCATCGCAGTTCCTTGCATCAGAAATGCATCGTTGAATACAAATACAAACGGAATCATATAGGCCATTGCCGCGAAGCGAAGCGCATAAAGGGCGGTTTTCCAGGGATTCGATTCGGCGATCGATGCTGCAACAAACACAGCTAGACATACTGGCGGCGTCAGAAAAGAAAGGGTGCCAAAGTAAAAGATAAACATATGCGCCGACAATTCGCTGATACCCGCAGTCACTAAGGCCGGACCGACAAGGATAATCAAAATGATGTAGGTAGCCGTCACCGGTACACCCATACCCAACACAATACAGCCAATGGCCGCAAAGATGAGTAGCAGCCAAACACTGCCTCCGGCCAATTGCAGTAGGTTCTGTGATAGAGATGAACCGAGGCCGGTCAAACCGAGTACACCCACTACAAGTCCAGCCATCGCGCACATAATGGCAATAAACACGACCGCCTCACCGGCACTGGCCAGCACTTTCAGGTAGTTTTTCCAATTCTGCCGCATGGCGGGAAAGAGCGCGCTCAATACCACGGTCGCCAGTGTGGCCGCAAAGGCTGAGTTTTCGGGGCTCTGGGTTAGGACAAAAAGCGCATAAAGTAGTACTCCAAACGCTAAAGCCACCGGAATCACCTGTCGCCCAGCGGTTTTCATGTCTGGCAATTGACTCGCATCATAGGGAAGGATATTGCCCTTTGCTGCCTCCAGATCAACCTGCAAATAGACGCAAAAATAGAACAGCAGGGCCGGAATCGCCGCGGCCAGGGCAATGCTGGCGTAAGGGATGCCCAGAAACTCTGCCATCAGAAAGCCTGTGGCGGCCATCACCGGCGGCAGCACTAAACCGCCCGTTGAAGCCACTGCTTCTATGGCACCAGACTTGGCGTCAGAGTAGCCCACCCTTTTCATCATCGGGATCGTGAGCATGCCAGTTGTGGCCACGTTTGCCGAGGCACTTCCAGACAAAGAGCCGAAAAGCGCACTTGAAAAAACTGCGACCTTGGCCGGCCCACCCCGCCGTTTTCCCATCAGGGCAAAAGAAAAATTGGAAATGGCGTCTCCACCGCCCGTCAGAAACAGCATCTGACCAAACAGAACGAAGGCGGTGACGATCGTCGCTGCTACATAGAGAGGTGTTCCAAGCACCGCACCTACGCCGAGGAAGTTGTAGGTTACCATCCTGCTCCAATTGATTTGGCGAGTTTCGAACATACCGGATAGCAAGTGCCCAAACTGTGCATAAGCCAAAGCCATCAACCCGACACACACCATGGTCCACCCTACGAGGCGGCGCGTTGCTTCCAGCAGAAGCACCAACCCGATAACGCTAACCAGCACCTTATCGTCTGAGACAAGGCCCATGGTGGCCACCATCTTGTGATAGGTGAACGATACATATCCGCCTGCACCCAGCGCGAGCAGGACAAGAATCCAGTCATACCAGGGCACATGTGTCTGAGATGAACTGGACTTGAACGCCGATTTTCGTAGAAACGTTAGCACCAGACACAAAGTCAGAACGAAGACCAGAAACTGTTCCTTGTAGATCACCAGTCCAAACTCGGGTAGCAATCGAGCCGTGTATATCACGACAGAAACTGGTATCAATGCGGCCAGGAAATACACCAAGCCCAGCACGGCGCCTTCGAGCTGTCGACTTTCGTTGCCCATTATTCCACTCCCCCGAAAAATACCCGGCGCGCCGGGTTACCATTATCGTTTTGTTCTAGTTGTATCATGTGCTTAATTTGAAATTTTATTCTCTTGCTTCTATTACGCGATGACCAAACACCAAAGAACTCTGTGGTGATGAGGGCGTGTAATGACTATGATTCTTTGTATCGTTCATACCCTTAAATATTCATGAAATCAGTCAAAGTATCTAACGGGTTCAGTATTATTCAGGAAACAGATACTGGCCATTTCAATTTCATCGAAATGGTATAGGTTTTTGAGAACCCACTGTGAGATTCTCTCGTCCGGCGAGCGATTGTATACTCTGCTGTTCTTATAGGGGCCGCGAGACATGGTTATTCACTTCAGTCCAGTCAGGGATGATTCCGGTTCATACGGCCATTATGAAGGAAGCGGTCAGCGTAACTCGCCTTTCGATCCGCGGATGATGTTGAGGGTGTTGATCTATGCGTACGCGACCGGCGTGTTTTCATCACGGAAGATCGCCCGGAAGCTGGAAGAAGATGTCGCCTTTCGGGTTCTGGCGGCCGGTAATTTTCCCAGACACCGCACGATCTGCGATTTCTGCAAGCAACATCTGGGGCGTTCAGGGCTGTGTTTGCTCAGGTGGTCCACATCGCCCGGGTGGCGGAGCTGGCCACGCTTGGTACGCTGGCGATTGATGGCGCCAAGGTTCGAGCCAACACCAGAAAACACAAGGCCATGAGCTATGACCGCATGCGGGAGGAAGAAGCCCGTCTGTCGAAAGAGGTGGATGAGCTTTGTGGCCAGACTCGCCGTGTGGATGAGTCGGAAGACCAGCACCTGAATCAGTGACTCTACCCCCCAATATACCCACCCGGACAGGACTCAGGCCAGTTTTCCCCGGAATCTGGCCAAAGCCGGGTTGTTGATGGCGGAAATGCCCAGGACAGGTTCGGTCAGCTGCCCGGGATTGATCATTGTGTGACCATGATGTGATGTTCAGACAATAGCCGATTGCCCCGGCATGATTTTTCCGGGTGATTTGAGGGTGACGGCCGTTATGGAACCGGCTTATCCGGAGGCGGTAAGGCCTTCATAGAGGTCACGGTAAACGGCAAAGCCCGGACAGTGCCGGCCGAATCGCAGCAGCCATTGCGGGCCGCTGTGCACCAGGCGGCAGGCCATGCAGATGAGTTCCTGCATAACCGTCCTCAGGCGACGGCGTTTGGCCGGGTGGCGCATCGGCGCATCCGGGCCGGTGAGTCTCAGGCCCATCCAGCGCAGCAGGTTGTATCCCAGTGTGGCGAAGGCCATGACCAGGTTATTGGTGTGGAACTTGCCCGAAGGCAGGCGCTCCAGATCCAGGTCGGTCTTGAATTCACTGTGGAACTGTTCACTGGTGGCGTGATCGCTGTACAGCGCCATGACCTGCTGTTCGCTGGCCATGTCGGCCGGCAAGGACGTGATCCAGCCTTCGATGCTAACATCCGGCTCCAGATACAGCTGGCCACTGGCATCGCTGGTGCGCACAGTCACCTTGACGATCCGACGCAATCCGGGTTCGTCCGGAAGTTCTTCTGACAGTACCGCTTCCATCTTGCCGTCGCGGTCCAGTGTCCAGGCTTTCCGGGCCTGGGCATCTTCATCAAACCGCTGCCGGCCGCAAGCGGGCTGAAGACGGCGACTGCCTGATGCCCATGGCGGATTTGAAGAACGGGTCCCTTCGTACGGATTCGGCTGCCTCGAAGTCACTCTTGCCCTGCGTGACCAGCCCGAGATAGGTCCGGATCAGGTCGATGTTCGGAATACCGTGGCGCTTGACCACGGTGCGGGCGGTTTTGACCAGCGATGTATGCCGGTTCAGGCAGTGGCCCACCAGGGCCAGCCCGCCGTGGGATGTGTAGACTTCGGTTCGGGATTGCTGGAGGGTGAAAGTGCGCATGGGCCAAAAGCACTGACTGGGCGAATGGATGTCAGAGGCTATTATATCGTTCAACGGCCTGTTAGTGCAGGCTTTTAAGGTGGTTTTCGCCAGTTCAAATCACGGATTCAGGTAGTATATTAAGAAGCAAAGTTACTGATTCAGTTTAATATTGAAGAGCAGGTTCATTGGTTTAGACATGATATTTTGACCTGCCTTATAGAGGAAGCATGCTCTTGCAGTCGTTCCGTTCCATTCTCGCCTATCTCGCCCTGCTTGCCGCGGTGCTTTCATTGTTGCCGGGCATGGCGCTTGTGGGTGCGGTCGCCGTGGGCCTGGCGGTGCTGCTGGGCTGGCAGGACATGCGTCGGGTGCCGAGGGTGGTGTTTTTGTTGCCGTCCTGGCCCTGGTGTTCGCGCTGGGCCGGGACCCGCGCCTGATTGTGGATGCCGCGAACAATATGACCCGCCTGGCGGGACTGGTGCTGGCGGTGATGCTACTGTCCAACGTGCTGGGTCGTTCCGGGGATCTGCAACGGATTTCAGCCAGCCTCTTCGGCGGCAAGCCGCTGACACGTTACCTGAGCTTGGCCTTTGGCACCTCCCTGGTGTCCATTCCGCTGAATTTTGGCTCGGTGGCGGTCGTCGGCAGCCTGGTGGGCGAGCGTATCCGCCGCGGGGGCGACTCGGCTGCTACCCGCAACGCCACCCGGGCCGTACTCCGGGGGTTCGGGGTATCGCCGACTTTCTCACCGCTTTCGATTTCGGTGGTGCTCACGCTCACCCTGTTGCCAGACCTTGGCAGTATCGAGCTGCTGTCGCTGGCCATTCCTTTTTCGGTCGTACTGATCCTGATGGGCCTGTTCTGGCGGGACCCGGAAACCGGCCAGGAAGAAGTTGCCCCGTCAGACAAGGCCGGGATGGCAAGCTGGCTCAGGTTTGGTGGCCTGGTTCTGGCGATCTGTGTGGGAGTCTTCGTACTCAGCCATCGGTTCGAGCTCAGCTACGCCTACGCGGTAACCCTCTCCTGCCTGGGTGCTGTGGTGGGAGCGCGTCTGCTGGCCTGGAGCCGCCGGCAGAATCCACCCATGGCGAACATGGCGAATGTCAGTAATGAGCTGGCCATTGTCGGCGGTTCGGCTTTCATCGGTTCAGTCATCAGTGGTGTGGTCCTGGGCCAGATCAGCGGTAACGCCGATCTGCCTGCCTGGAGCTGGCCGATTCTGGCCGCCTGCGTGCCCTGGGTTTATTTCCTCGCGGGTCTTGGCGGCGTCAATCCCATTGTTGTCGGGACCCTGGTTGGCGGTGTTCTTGGATCCCTGTGGCCGGCAGAGGCCCTGATCGGACTGGGCATCGCTATGGTGACCGGTTGGGGTATTACCGCATTCGGGACACCCTTTGCCGCCAATGCCCTGATCATGGAGCGGCTGACCGGGTACCGGGCCGTGGATGCCTCCTTCCGCTGGAGTCTTACTCTTTCCCTGTCCGGGCTGACGCTTGCCAGCCTGACGGCCTGTATTCTGACGGCCTGGCTGGCATAACAATCTAAAACGATCAGGGCTTCGGGCCCATCATGCTGTAGGACCGGAATAAAGTTGGTAACAAAATGCCTTCCCAAGCTCAATTTTACAGTAATTCATCAACCATAAAGATTGAAGTGGACCCCGAAATTTGGACAGGTGCCTAAGCTCTGATTCATCATCTCCACAAGGAGGAGAATCATGAGCAAGAAACGCAAGCAATACAGCCCATCGTTCAAGTCCAAAGTTGCCCTAGCCGCCCTCAAGGGTGACCAGACCACATCTGAAATTGCCGCCCGGTTCCAGATTCATCCGACCATGGTTAGCACCTGGAAACGCGAGTTGTTGGAGAATGCTCCGGACCTCTTCGAAGGCAAAAAAAGGTCCGGCAAACAGTCCAACGAGCCCAGTTCTGACGAACTCTACCGCGAGATCGGCCGACTGACGGTGGAACGCGATTTTTTGTCGCGCAAGCTCGATCAGTAAGCCGTCAACGCCGGTTGGCGATGATCGAGCATGGTCATCCCCAAGTCAGCATTGTGCGCCAGTGCGAGTTGCTCAAACTGAGCCGCTCGTCGGTGTACTACGTCCCTCGTGAACAGTGTCAGGAGGGTCTGGATCTGATGTACCTGATTGACCAGCAGCATCTGGAAACGCCGTACTATGGCTCTCGTAAGATGCGAGTCCATCTGGAGCGCAAAGGCCACCTGATAAACCGCAAGCGGGTTCAGCGCCTAATGCGCACCATGGGCATTCAGGCGGTGTATCCACGCCCCAGAACCAGCATTCCGGGCGACGGGCACAAAGTTTATCCGTACCTGCTCAAAGGGCTGAAAATCGACCGCCCCAACCAGGTGTGGGCAACGGATATTTCGTACGTGCCGCTGGCCCGAGGCTTCATGTATTTGGTCGCCATTATCGACTGGTACAGCCGTAAGGTGCTGTCCTGGCGGGTCTCCAATACCATGGACACAGACTTCTGCATCGATGCCCTGGAGGAAGCCCTACAGCGCCATGGAACGCCGGAAATCTTCAATACTGATCAAGGTGCCCAGTTCACCAGTGAGGCCTTCACAGGCGCTCTCAAGGAGCATGGCATTCGGATCAGCATGGACGGCAAGGGCTGCTATCATGACAACATCTTCGTGGAACGGCTCTGGCGCAGCGTCAAGCACGAGTGCGTCTACCTCACAGCCTTCGAGGATGGACGCCACTTGAAGCAGGCGCTCCACCGGTACTTCCGGCATTACAATCAGACCCGGTACCACCAAACCCTTGATTACCAAACACCGGATGAGGTGTACTACCAACAACCCATGACCCTGGCAGCTTGAGCCGGGAATACAGCCGGATCAGAGCTTAACTGCACCTTCAGGCTGTCCAACTGATGGGGTCCACCTCAGTGAACGACATCCAGTTGCACCTTGGATGTATCGTCAGTTATTAGGTAATCATCCTTGCGCCATTCCATTGATCGCTACTCCCTGATTTATAACAGCAATTAGGCAGCGCGCTTTATCATTGAAGAAATTTGACTGGGTCATCATTACTGCCGGTAAACCATCAATCACGCCACACATAAATCAATGAAACGATAGCTTAGCCAAGCATGGCCATCTCTGCCATGTAATCATTGAGCGCCCGCGATTTGCTCCGCCAATCATACTGGATCAAATGGATGTATGTAAATCAGCAAGTACAGAATAGAGCCGGCCCATCCAATGGCTCAATGTAGCGGTGTCTTTTCGGCCCAGTCTTGATTGGATGTTTTGTTGATGAGGAACTCGACGAAACCCGGCAGGAAAGTCCTTTTCAAGCCTCTTATTGGTGGGCCAACGTAAGGAAGTCTTCACCAACGACCAGCCCATAGCCGAAAGCTTTGAGTGCCAATCGTATTTTTCAGATGGTTGCTTCAGAAGCAGTGTCGAGAGTCTTGCTTCAGAGCCTACGGTATCAACCTCCACCAATGCATAATTCTGGTTTTGATATCTGAACACACGGTAAAGCAAGTATCTTGGGTTGCCATCTGGCAGTCGATATTTCGAGTGACCTTTCAGCGCCGGTAGCGGAATCATTTCTTCAGCCACGATTCGGCAACCTTTGATTTCCAACAGGTCGCTCATGGCAATAAATGCTTCAAATTTGTGGGTGAATAGATGTGAATCCTCACTCTGGTCATCAATGCCATCAGAAACACCCGCTGGCAGCTCTCCTCGAACGGTTGGCTCATCAGTACTGACATCCGTTGTGCCGTCAGCCAGATCAACAACGCCTCCCTCTGATTTTCCCTTTCTGGCAGCAGACTTACGTCTGCCATCCGAAGGCTTGCGGGTAGTGTAAGCAGGCTCGGAGAACTCCAATTCTACTTCCGGGACCTCCAGCACGTACTCATCTGCACCGGTAGTTGGCAGCTCGTCATCATTAATCTCCGGTGGGCCATCCGTTCCCCCTCTTTCTGTGGTACTGCCTTTTTTCCCTGCTTTTTGCTCCTTGAATTTCGGATCGAAGAACTCTATCTCTTTCGGGATCTGGCTGCTCAGGTTTGTAAGACTGTGTATTTCATACACGAAAAAAAGCTCAGACTCTTTGGCGTATTGACCTCGCACCTTCATTTTCACGTTTTCTAAAGGCGGGGGATCGAAACGGAACGGCCAGTACCGGCGACCATTTCTAACTTCGCCCTCTGTCAGTTGGTATTGGGCGATGCTTTGAAACGAGTTCCGAACCTTTTTATCCAACAGAAGCCACGCCAGCATTCTGCGTTGGCTGGGGTTACCTCGCACTACCCTAGGCAGTGAGCTACTTGGCAAGATATGGATCTCTGCCCTATTCGGGTTCTCACCCATCTGAACGTCGAATTCCTCGTCTAATCCATTCGGGTTCATTGCTAGGCGAGTCAGGTAGGCAGAATGGAAAAAAAGGGCCCGGGCCATTTCTATTTGTGGCAGGAAAAACTGTGTATCGCCGGCTTCAAAGCTAAAACACCATTGCTGCCGGTCTCCCTGCCTGCGAATGTTTACTATTGGACAGTCGGCTATCCGGCAAGACGACCAGGTGCTGGTACTGTTTATCTTTAAGTCCTTTTCATAACCGGCAACTTTGGAGCCTCCGGCCTTTGTCACATTTAACGCACGCCGCCTCGGTATCAGGCCCAGCTGGGATATGCCAAACTTTTCCTTTTCTTGGGCCGGATCCAGCTTCACCTCGATGTACCAGTTTGGAGTTCGCAGATCACGAACCATTGAGCCAATTTCTTTAACCTGGCTGTTGTCCTTGATTCCCTTGATCGTTGGTGTCTTCTTCGTTCTCTTCGAGGCCATGCAAGTAATCCCGTGCTTGGTCGGTAAGCCGTGTTTCACTTAGCCCGGCGATACGGATCAAACGCCAACGTGGTGGGTACTGAAACTCCTGCTTTAATTCCCACCAAGCGTTTCTCAGCCGCCGTACCTGGTATTCGGGAACGCTTTCGGTATAACGTGCCAGCAGTCGCCGGGTTCGCGGCAACCGATCGAGTGTCTTTTCCAGCGTGGAGAGCTTACCCAGTTGTTTCAGCAAATACGTTTGTGAATGCCGGGGGCCGCGTGGGGCCGCACGCAAAAACCTGAGAATTTCCCGCAGTTTGGTTAAATAATGCCGGTCCCGCTGCCGCCAATCAATTCTCGGTTTTCTTTTAAGAACCTGTGTTCGTGGTTGAGCTTGATTGACCTGCTTCAGCCACAATCGATCGTACCGATACAACCGGGCGTAAAGTGCCGGGGCCGCCACACGGGCCTTTTTCGGTGACCGGTCTGCC
This sequence comes from Marinobacter sp. G5_S1_61_S3, assembly GCF_054968585.1. Classification (NCBI taxonomy): domain Bacteria; kingdom Pseudomonadati; phylum Pseudomonadota; class Gammaproteobacteria; order Pseudomonadales; family Marinobacteraceae; genus Marinobacter; species Marinobacter sp. G5_S1_61_S3. Next base: position 86,053 of record NZ_JBQKUK010000001.1, read on the forward strand.
AGCATTTTAATCCAGTCGTTCTGATCTGGCGTCAAACCATCTTTAGACCCAATGTGTGCCTTTCCGGTTGACTCTAATGATTCTGGAGGTACGGGCAAGGGCAATTCTCTGACACCCTCAATAACATCGGTAATAGACCAGCACTCAGGGATCAACGCTTGGTGAACAACGATGTGCTGCAGATAGCTAAAGGATTTCCGGTGCTTCCGGAAAATCGCTCGTAGCCAGCAGTAATCCGAATTCCGATCTATTCCCAAACCATATCGGCGCAAAAACCTCGCAGGCCAGTGATCTGAAACAGACTTGGCAATGGCGGCATGGTCAATGTGAGCCTGGCCGCGAATAAAACCAGACTGTTGAGCCAATCGGTGGTAGTGAGAAGACCACTGGTCATAACTCGGTGAAATGGCCGGTCGCTGTTCCAATAGCTCCCTAACCTGAGTCAGAACCATCTTTGATTCGTTACGAGCAGGTTTTTGAGGGAATATCGGACAAGTGGCTGGCGAAGCGTCATGGTAGCGGTGCTGATCGACTAAGGGGCGGGTAATGGCCGTATGTAAGAGTTCGCCGTGCTTCTCACAACAGTCCACTCCGGCTATCTGCCACTCCCGCTTCCAGAAATACTCTCCATAGGTACGTTGTTGCTCTTTGAGGCACCCGGGACAATATCGAACACGGCCAGGCACTTTTACAAGCGATGCAGCGACACCCATCGCCAGGTGGGCCGCACCTCGAGATTTTCCAGCCATCCATGCCAGGCACCGTTTTCGGCGTTCTTCCGGGATAAACGGGGCATACAAGGGGAATAGCGTGTGGCAGTAGGCAATCACTTCAACGCTATAATCAGGGGGCAGCCACCGAGAAATCCTCGACAATTGATTGGGCAAATCCAGCGTTGCAATAACATTGCGGTTGCCATAAATTTCGGTCAGTAATTCCTTGGGGCTGGCAATTCCTTTCCGAATACCTGCCCTGGCCACTGTGCTATATATCAGCTCCTCAGGGTACGGAACCGGGAAGTTCAGCATGGCAGCTAAGCCTGGTTACCAAAACCGAGCCACTCGTCGCTGTTAAAAACCAGACCCGATTGACGCGCGGCATCCAGCATTTCGTCCTCGTTCGCCGCCTGGGAGTGCATAAAGCGCAAATCGTCTGACTCAAGGGTGTGCCATTCTTTCATTTTAATCGATTTGATTTTTTGCTTTCCCGTCACCGGTAGCGTCTTCTCGGAAGACTGGTACCAGTTAAGAATGATGGGCATCAGGTCTTTCAGCTGTAGGTCAGGGTACTCCTCGAACGCTCGTTGAATTAACGGTTCCAAAAGGTCTGATTCATGGCCCATATCAACCAGCAGGTTGTGCAGCCGAATTGCCTGATCGTTGCCGTTGTACTGAACGGATTTCCGGATCTGGTCTTTGCTTGAATCCAGGAGGGTACTGAGCTCCAAAATCTTCTTATCCACATCAGGGATCGTGAGGTCTGAGTATTGGGCTATCTTGCTCGGGTCTCCGGAACGCAGAGCTTCCATCATCGGGTGTATCGGCTTCAGTTCGTCGTGATAAACCTTTTTCATGATATTGGGCGTGATTCGTTCCGTGCCTGTTACAACCGCCCGTATCTGGGACAACACGAACAACTTGATGACGACATCCATGATGCCCTGAGACAAGTCGAACCAAAGATCCCTTAAATCATCCGGCATAGTGTCACTGGCTTTGGTCAGCCACTGGTACTTCCAGAGCTTTTTTGTGAATGCGCCCCATTCGGTTCGATCTACATTTTCTTCAGCTGTGGGCTGGCGCAGGGGTTCCCATAATATGGAGCCAAACCCCGCCCCGCGCCGAGCAGACCTCAGGTCGGTTTCAAAGACAGGTCGAGCCTTTGGTGTTCCGACCATTACCACCGGCACGGAGATCTCGTTTACCAACGTTACGAAGAAGTTCAGCATTTTCTCCGCTCCGCCTGAGGCGCGAACATTCAAGTGCTGAATTTCATCAATGACCAGTAAGCCAATCGCATAGGTGTTTGCCAGCTGCGACATCAACGCAATCATTGTTTCTACGCCGTGGCGTTTTTCTCCGTAGCGCCGGACATAATCTGTTCCTAGAATGGAATCGATTTCCCGGAAAAAGTTATGGCATAGGCTCTTGAGAGCACCATCGTGGGGGCAGTCGATTTTCAGGAAGACAATCTGTGTGAAATTGTGTTCCGGGTGGTGAATCATCTGCGGATACGTTGCCAGAATACGGTTCAGAGAGCTGGTTTTCCCGGAGCCCGAGCACCCGATAAACGCCAAGCTTTTCGCAGTCGACTCAACATGGTCAAACCGGAATGCCTTCAAGTCTCCACTCTTGATGCGCTCATAGCCGTTCTGTAAGTGGGCCGAGAGGTCGCCAGTAGCAATGTTTCGACCCACGTACCCCTGGCGCAGCATGATCGAGATTTTTGCTTCCAGCTCAATATGGCGTGCCAGCGGCTGAAAGAAGCCGTCCAGTAGCTGGGAGATGATATGAACCCGTCTCTGACCGTCCAGATATATTTCGGACGGTCGGAGCTCCGTGGTCTCACTGAGCCCGGCTATGAGCTGTTTACGGTCTGGAATTGGCGGTAAAGCCTCAATCAGTGGATTTCCATGGTATGACGGTATTCCCGTGTCCTGGTAAACAGCAGTTACCATGCCGGAAGGTAAGGTCATTCGTCGTCTCCAAACAGCTCATCCAGTAAATCCGGATAGGCGCCATCGTCGGGTTTGCCATGTAGGTAGGTTACATCAGATTTCGGTTTCCTATTGTCGGGCTGCCGGGCTTTTGTCTGTTCGGCCCTTTGAGCATCTCGCTCTTGCTTGCGATTATCTCGTATGCCCCTGACCGTTTCGGCTTTGGATTGCTGTTTATTGATGGTGGGACGGGAACGCTCGGCGTTTTTGATGGTGTTGCTGACCAGATTTTCCAGGTCCCGTTTACTGATTGTCTCGGCCACTTTTGCGGCGCTCGTGGCTTTTCGCTGTTCTTCCTGGCTGGTCCATAACTCCCACATGGACTTGCCGCGAAACTGGCGTGAGCGATCGGTCAGAGAACACACCCAGTATTCCGAACTGTCTTTTTCCGGGAACAGATAAATATGATCAGCCACTGCAGGATCGTAGGCTGCCTGAAGGTCTGTGACTCTGCGTTCTCCGTTACGGTGGAGCCATCCGGAGGCTAACAACTCCTTCGACGTGTAGTAAGCGCCAAAACAACTAACCCCCAGATCAGAAAGATAGACTTTTTGACGCGGCAACAAAGCAATCCGCAGGGCTTGTTCCGATACGTTCTTCAACCGACCAGTTCGATTCTTTATGCCCCAATTCCAGATATTGAGCGGGGTTAACGCCATATCGTTTGGCATATCCGGATCACGGTCGTACTTCGACAACACGGCATATTGATTTCGGTGAAGAATCGAGGCGACCATGATTTGGGTGAAATCGTCCAGAGTTAGCGTTGCATCCAGCCTGTAGTCCTTTCCGCCCTGCTTTCTAACTTTTGTGCCTGTTACCACACCGGGCGTAAACGGCTTGAATTCTGCTTGGAGGGTTCGGAAATAACGCTCGACAATGCCTTTTGCATCTCCCCGGTATGGCGGGGTGGTCTCAATGCGCACGCCAAATGCTTTTTCCAGGGATTCAATCTGGTGCCCCAGTAATTCCCCACGGTCCGCGAGAATCGCATCTGGCACGCCAACGGTTGGCCACTGCTCTGAAGTAATCTCCGCGCCATAACGGGCACAGAGTTCAGACTTGTCTAACATCGACGTAGACAGTGCATTCATTGCTGTCACATAGGATGGGTTTTCCAAACCGATGTAGAAGCCGGTCACCATGCGGCTAAAAACATCAACCACCACATACAGAGTAGGACGACCGATGACTCGTTGCCGGTCGGCCGATAACAGGTAAACATCGGCAATCGTCGCATCAACTTCATACCTTGAGCCTGGCCCCACCACTCCTGCTGTGGCAGTCCCTATTAAGGGCCGAATATCTTTTTGGTAGGAGATTCTGTTTACTCTAAGGCGAATGCGGTCCGCATTCTCATACTCTCGGTGATAGAAATATCTTATTTGAGCAATTGTTGGATAATCTTCGGGCTGCACATTCGGGTTGGCGGCCTCGAACATGTCGATGAATCGTCTATGGGCGTATGGCAGGGAATGGCCTTTGTCGTTCACATAGTAGCGATCAAGTACCAGACGGAACATCTTTTCGATGGAGGCATCAACGGTAATCCCGGTACCCGGTGAGGTTTTCCGGGGTCGACCCAGTTTCTTCTTGGAAACTTTTTTCTGCCCTTTTCCCCCGGATTTTCGGTAATCCGGCAACAGAGCGTTGGGCATTGCACCGCGCTGCCAGTACTGCCGAAGGTTTTTATAAAGCGATTTCCTGGGTGTGCCAGTTTCATCGCTACGCGACTGAACTAACCGGCCCCTGCCACTACGGTAATAAATTTCTTCATCAGCAAGCAGATGAGCTATTAATTCATATCGCTGATCCCGAATCACCTGGGCTTTACTGCCTTGTTCGACGATCAGTGCGGCAAGCTCCTGATAGGGATCTTCTACCCGGCGCAGTGATTCATCAAGTATCCATTGTTCGATCTCAGCGGTTCTTACCAACTCCGGCCATGCTTTATCTGAGTCAATATTTATCCAGAGCACATGTTGGTCCGCCAGTGCCAATATGCGATGCCGTTCCTGCTCCAGCTGGAAGACGTCATTGATTCGCAGCATAACTTGCCCTCAGCAGCGCGATGTCCTCAACCACCTGTAAGTCTTGTGATACCAGCTTGATCCAGGGAATGGATATATCAAACGTCAATGCCCTTAAAGCTGCCAGCGCCCGTAATCTTGCGAGCGATGTGCCTGGCTCCAGTGAATAGGAATGGTCAACCATCATGCCGACATCGGATAGCCTGGCATTAGGATTGTTTGCCAACACCTCGACATAGATTGGCAAACTCTGGAATAGGATCTCCAGGCTCTCACTTTGGACCCGGGCCGAGTAAAGCAGATCCAGATTTGCCATTACGATAGGAGGCATCTGCTTCTCGGTTATCAGATACCAGGGGATGCCTTTACGTTTCCAATACCGGCGCTCAATTTCCAGTTTTTCGACTGTGCGCGAATCCATGAGGTCGGGCGAGGTTTTCACCTGAACGGCGAATCTCTTTGGCCCGGAAGGCGTGGAAAGGTCAACCACAAAATCGCTGGACATGATCTGATGGTATCCGCCTGCTTCGGGGTGGCGAATATTGGCTTGCTCAGCCACTGAGAGGGTGTCTTCTATTCGGAGAGGAAATTGTTCACGGATGTCGGTGACATCCGGGTTCCATTCAAGTAGCAGGAACGCGGCTAACTCTGTATCTGAGAAGAAATGATGAGTTCGTCCTGTCAGGTGGCCCATCACTCGATGCGAGCGCCCCCTGGAAGATAGATCTCTGACGGTCAGCCATGGATGGTAATCCTTACCGCTGCCTTTACCACGTTCTTCTTTGATCCACTTCTGGGTTTTCTTGTCGAGTTTGTAGTTGGCCATTCCCTATCACTCCCGAGGAGAATAGCCTAACTTTGCCACATAGGCCGCTAGTTACCAACTTTATTATAAAGTTACCAACTCTTTTATGGTGTTACCAACTTTATTATGACCCCACAATCTCCAGGCCTACGTATATGCCCGCTACTCAACAGTCACACTTTTCGCCAGGTTGCGTGGCTGATCCACATCGGTACCTTTCAGTACGGCGACGTGATAAGAAAGCAACTGCAATGGCACGGTGTAGACGATCGGAGACGTGATCGGGTGTACCGACGGCAGCGGCATTACGTGGATACCCTCCTGTGGCCGAACGTCCGCTGCCTGGTCGGCAAATACAAACAACTCGCCACCGCGGGCGCGAACTTCTTCCAGGTTGGACTTCAGCTTTTCCAGCAACTCGTTGTTGGGGGCCACGGTGACCACCGGCATCTCCCCGTCTACCAGAGCAAGGGGGCCATGCTTGAGCTCGCCGGCCGGATAGGCTTCGGCATGGATGTAGGAAATTTCCTTGAGCTTCAGTGCACCTTCCAGAGCCACCGGGAACATGGCGCCACGACCCAGGAACAGACTGTGGTTCTTGTCCATGAACGACTTCGACATTTCGGCGATATCGCCATCCAGTGCCAGTACCTGATCCACCTGGCTGGGTAGTAGGCGAATCGCCTCAACAATTTCTGCTTCGCGCGACTCTTCCAGGCCGTTGTGGCGAGCCAGCGCCAGGGTGAAGATCAACAGCGCGGTCAACTGGGTGGTAAACGCCTTGGTGGACGCAACCCCGATTTCCGGGCCGGCCTGGGTCATGATCACCAGGTCAGATTCCCGCACCAGGGAGCTGCCGGGCACGTTGCAGATGGCCATGGCGGCGCGGAAACCGGCCTTTTTCGCCTGGCGCAGGGCAGCCAGAGTGTCGGCGGTTTCGCCGGACTGGGAGATACACAGGAACAGGGTGTCCGGCTGAATCACGTGCTTGCGGTAGCGAAACTCGGAGGCCACTTCCACGGAACAGGGCACGCCCGCCAGGTCCTCTATCCAGTAGCGTGCCACCATGCCGGCATGGTAACTGGTGCCACAGGCGATGATCTGAACATGGCGAACGTCTTCCAGCAGGTTGCCAGCCTGGGTACCCAGTGCCTGTTCCAGCACACGGGTGTTGGTAACCCGGCCTTCCGTTGTGGCGCGTATGACCCTCGGCTGCTCATGGATTTCCTTGAGCATGAAGTGGCGATACTCGCCTTTTTCGGCAGCGTCTTGGCTGTGTTCAAAACGGTTAACCGCGCGTTCCACCAGCTGCTTGTTACGATCATGAATCTCAATGTGATCACGACGGATATCGGCGATATCCCCTTCTTCGAGGAACATGAAACGGTCGGTGACAGGCAGTAACGCGAGCTGGTCGGAAGCGATGAAATTCTCGCCTATGCCGACACCCACCACCAACGGACTGCCTTCACGGCACACCACCATATGGTCTGGCTCGTCGGCATGAATCACTGCCAGCGCAAAGGCACCGCGCAAACGTTCAATGGCGGTGCTCACGGCCTCGTAAAGGCTGTTGCTGAGGCGGAACTGCTTTTCGATAAGGTGCGCAACGACTTCGGTGTCCGTCTGGGAGGTGAACTCAAACCCCTCGGCTTTCAGTTCTTCCCGTAGCTCCTGGTAGTTCTCGATAATGCCGTTGTGGACAATGGCCAGGCGGTCACCGGACATATGCGGGTGGGCATTGATCTGGGACGGTTCACCGTGGGTCGCCCAGCGGGTATGGGCAATGCCGGCTGCTCCCTCAAGCCCGTTTCCAGTGATGGCATCGGCCAGGGCCGCAACCTTACCCACTTCGCGGGCCCGGTTGATGGCTTGTTTGCCGTCAATTACGGCCATGCCGGCGGAGTCGTAGCCCCGATATTCCAGACGGCGCAGGCCTTCGAGAAGAATTCCCTGAACATCCCTTTCTGATACCGCACCTACAATGCCACACATGTCGCTCTCACCTGTCCGTTGTAAATCGTTCAAATCACTTTTTCGTCGGCCGTTCCCAGCCGGAGATATTGCGCTGGCGAGCTCGTGCGACCGCCAGCTCACTCTCCGCTACATCACGGGTGATGGTAGAGCCCGCACCGATGGTGGACCCAGAGGCAACGCTGACCGGTGCCACCAGTGAAGTGTTGGACCCGACAAACACGTCATCACCAATAACGGTTCTGGACTTGTTCACCCCATCATAATTACAGGTGATGGTTCCTGCACCCACATTTACGTTACGGCCAAGTGAGGTATCGCCAACGTAACTGAGGTGGTTGATCTTGCTACCCTCGCCGACATCGGCTTTCTTGGTTTCGACAAAATTGCCCACCTTGGTCCTGGCCGCCAGCCGGGTACCCGGCCGGAGACGTGCAAACGGCCCGATACTGGCGCCTGCACCCACATCCGCACCCTCGATCACTGAGTGCGCTTCAATTTTCGCACCAGCCGCAATCTGGCTGTCCCGTATCACACAACCGGGCCCGACGCTGACGCCGTCTGCCAGGGACACCTTGCCTTCAAACACCACGTTAACATCGATCAGGACATCCTGGCCCACCGACAATTCACCACGCACGTCAATACGGGCAGGGTCGGCCAGGGTGGCGCCCTCAGTCATCAAACGGTCCGCTTCCTGACGCTGCACCCAGCGCTCAAGTTCGGCAAGTTGAAGACGGTTGTTAACGCCCTGGACTTCGTATTCGCTGGCAGGCTGGGCAACGGCGATTTCCACACCGCGATCAGCCGCCATGGCAATGATGTCGGTCAGGTAGTACTCACCCTGAGCATTACGATTGGAGAGCTGCGGCAACCAGTCCTTCAAGTGGCGTGACGAGACCGCCAGGATGCCGGTATTTACCTCCCGGATTTGTTTCTGGGCGTCAGTGGCATCCTTCTGTTCCACGATCGCACGCACCTTGCCACTGTCATCCCGCAGGATACGCCCGTAACCATCCGGCGTTTCCAGGTTCACGGTCAACAACGCGAGTGAACGATCACTTACTTGAGAGACCAGGTTCTGGAGCGTTTCAACGTTGGTTAGCGGTACGTCGCCATAGAGAATCAACACCCGAGCCTCATCCGGCAGAGCCGGCAAGGCCTGAGCAACCGCGTGGCCAGTGCCCAGTTGCTGTTCCTGCAGTGCCCAGATGAGATCTTCGGCGGGGGTAATCTGCCGAACCTGCTCCGCACCATGTCCAATGACGCCATGGATACCGGAGGCGCCCAATTGGCGGGCGGTATCAATAACGTGATGGAGCATGGGCTTGCCAGCCACCCGGTGGAGAACTTTCGGCAGCGACGATTTCATTCTTGAACCCTGGCCGGCGGCCAGAATCACAACGTGAAGGGGAGTCATACGATTACCACGCTCCGGATCGGTAGCCAGTTTCAATGCCTGAATACAAAAAAACCGCACCCTTGGTTGCCTGACAACGTTTCGCTGTTCTCAGGCGACTCAGGATGCGGTTTCGGTGATCGGCAGTCCCGAACAGAAATGCTTAACGCATCTTGTTGCGCAGCTGCTGGATGGTGCGAAGCTGGGCAACAGCTTCGGCCAACTCGGCAGCGGCACGGGAATACTCGAACTCACCCGTTTGGTTGGCGAGTGCCTTCTCAGCCTCACGCTGAGCTTCGATCGCCGCTGCTTCGTCCACATCCTTGGCACGGACAGCTGTGTCCGCGAGCAGCGTTACCAGATTCGGCTGAACTTCCAGATAACCACCAGACACGTAGAGGATCTCCTCCTCTCCGCCCTGCTTGATTATCCGGATAGGACCCGGCTTAAGCTGGGTCAGCAGCGGCGTATGACCCGGGGCAATACCCAGGTCACCTTCAGAGCCCGCTGCGATCAGCATTTCAACCAATCCGGAATAGATCTTTGTTTCGGCACTTACCACGTCACAATGCACGGTCATACCCATGTTGTTGCCTCTCTGATCGATCCGGAAACAAGCGCTTTAGGCTCAGATTACTTCTTCGCCTTGCTCTTCATTTCCTTCGCTTTCTCGACCGCTTCCTCAATGGTACCAACCATGTAGAACGCCTGCTCAGGCATATCATCATAGTCACCGTTGAGAATGCCCTTAAAGCTGCTGATGGTTTCCTTCAGGGAAACGTACTTACCGGGGGAACCGGTGAAGACTTCAGCAACATGGAACGGCTGGGACAGAAAACGCTCGATCTTACGGGCACGGGCAACGGTCAGCTTGTCTTCTTCTGACAGCTCGTCCATACCCAGGATGGCGATGATGTCTTTCAGCTCCTTGTAGCGCTGCAGATTGGTCTGCACGCCACGAGCCACTTCGTAGTGCTCGTCACCGATGACCAGTGGATCCAGCTGACGAGAGGTGGAGTCAAGCGGATCGATCGCCGGGTAGATACCCTTGGAAGCGATGTCACGGCTCAGTACCACGGTCGCGTCAAGGTGGGAGAAGGTGGTCGCCGGGGACGGGTCAGTCAAGTCATCCGCCGGTACGTAGACCGCCTGGATAGACGTGATGGAACCGGTCTTGGTCGACGTGATCCGCTCCTGCAGCTCACCCATCTCCTGGGCCAAAGTCGGCTGGTAACCTACCGCGGACGGCATACGGCCGAGCAGGGCTGATACTTCGGTACCCGCCAGGGTGTAACGGTAGATGTTGTCGACGAACAGCAGTACGTCACGACCTTCATCACGGAACTTCTCAGCCATGGTGAGACCGGTCAGGGCCACACGCAGACGGTTTCCGGGAGGCTCGTTCATCTGGCCGTAGACCATCGCTACTTTATCAAGGACGTTGGAGTCCTTCATTTCGTAGTAGAAGTCGTTACCTTCACGAGTCCGCTCACCAACACCGGCGAATACGGAGAGACCGGAGTGCTCTTTCGCGATGTTGTTGATCAGCTCCATCATGTTGACGGTCTTACCAACACCAGCACCACCGAACAGGCCAACCTTACCACCCTTGGCGAATGGGCAGATCAGGTCGATAACCTTGATGCCGGTTTCCAGCAGGTCGGCAGATGCAGACTGATCTGCATAGCCCGGTGCCTTGCGGTGAATCGCCCAGCGCTCGTCTTCGCCGATCTCGCCCTGTTCGTCGATCGGACGACCCAGAACATCCATGATACGGCCCAGAGTCTGGGTGCCAACCGGTACCGAAATGGCCTTACCGGTGTTGTCTGCTTTCAGGCCTCGCTTGAGACCCTCGGTGCTGCCCATGGCGATGGTACGAACAATGCCGTCGCCCAGCTGCTGCTGGACTTCCAGAGTTGTTTCGCCACCTTCAAGCAGCAGTGCGTCATATACGTTGGGTACGGAGTCACGTGGGAATTCCACGTCGATAACCGCGCCAATGATCTGAACGATGTGTCCGCTACTCATGCTCGGTTCCTCGTTATCTAGATAGTCAATAAAACCAGTTGGATTGTTGGCGGATCAGACCGAAGCCGCGCCGCTGACAATCTCCGAAATCTCTTGGGTGATGGCTGCCTGACGCGCCTTGTTGTACGCCAACTGAAGCTCGTCGATGATGCCACCGGCGTTATCAGTTGCGCTCTTCATGGCGATCATACGGGCGGCCTGTTCACATGCCAGATTTTCTACCACACCCTGGTACACCTGGGATTCAATGTAACGTGGCAGAAGGCCATCGAGGATCTGCCTGGCATCGGGCTCGTAGAGATAATCCCACTGGTTCTTGATCTCTTCCTCGTCTTCCCCCGGAGGCAGCGGCAGAATCTGCTCCACCTGCGGGGTCTGGGTCATGGTGTTCTCGAACTCGTTGCTGACCAGGTAAAGACGGTCGATCTTGCCTTCCGAGAACGCGTCCAGCATGACTTTGACGTTGCCGATGAGTTTGTCAGAGCTCGGGCTGTCCCCCAGATGGGTCAGCGCCGCAACGACGTTACCGCCGTAGCTCCTGAAGAAAGAAGCACCTTTCTGCCCGATGGCGCACAGATCAGCCTCTACCCCTTTCTCCTTCCACGCTCGCATGTCACGGACAAGCGCTTTGAACAGGTTGATGTTCAGACCACCGCACAGGCCTCGATCCGTAGACACCACCACATAGCCCACGCGCTTTACTTCACGCTCGACCATGAACGGGTGCTTGTACTGGACGTTCGCCTTGGCAATGTGCCCAATAACCTGACGCATCTTTTCCGCATAAGGGCGTGTCGCCTTCATGCGTTCCTGAGCCTTACGCATCTTGCTCGCCGCGACCATTTCCATGGCGCTGGTGATCTTCTGCGTGCTCTTGATGCTGGATATCTGGTTACGTATTTCTTTTCCGACGGCCATAACTCACTGCCTTCTCAAGTTAGACACTCATTGCTCTAAAATCGGCCTGCAACACGTTGCAGGCCCATTCGTTACCAGCTCTGAGTGGTCTTGAATTTCTCAAGTGCAGCTTTCAGGCTCGCGGCGATTTCATCGTTGTAATCGCCTTTCTCGTTGATCTTGTCGAGAAGTTCTTTCTGCTCGGACCGCATCCAGTCCAGCATCAGTGCTTCGAACTTCACTACATTGTCGACATCAACGTCGTCCAGGAAGCCTTCGTTGGCTGCGAACAGAACCGTACCCATTTCAGCCACGGACATCGGGCTGTACTGGTTCTGCTTCATCAGTTCGGTTACCCGCTGACCGTGTTCAAGCTGCTTACGGGTCGCTTCGTCAAGATCGGAAGCGAACTGTGCGAAAGCGGCCAGTTCACGATACTGGGCCAGCGCCAGACGGATGTTACCGCCAAGCTTCTTCATGATCTTGGTCTGGGCTGAACCACCCACCCGCGATACCGAGACACCCGCGTTCATCGCCGGACGAATACCGGAGTTGAACAGGTTGGTCTCCAGGAAGATCTGGCCGTCGGTGATCGAGATCACGTTGGTCGGTACGAACGCGGAAACGTCGCCGGCCTGGGTCTCGATGATCGGCAGAGCCGTCAGGGAACCGGTCTGGCCCTTCACTTCGCCGTTGGTCAGTTTTTCAACTTCCTCGGCGTTGATCCGGGACGCACGCTCCAGCAGACGGGAGTGCAGGTAGAAAACGTCACCCGGGTATGCTTCACGGCCCGGCGGACGACGCAGCAGCAGGGAGATCTGGCGATAGGCCACAGCCTGCTTGGACAGATCATCATAGATGATCAGGGCGTCTTCACCGCGGTCACGGAAGTATTCACCCATGGACGTGCCGGAGTAGGGTGCCAGGAACTGCATCGCTGCAGGATCGGCGGCGCCGGCGGCAACTACGATGGTGTGATCCATAGCGCCATGCTCTTCCAGCTTGCGCACAACCGCGGCAATGGAAGACTGCTTCTGGCCAACTGCCACGTAGATACACTTGATGCCGGAATCTTTCTGGTTAATGATCGCGTCGATGGCGACGGCGGTCTTACCGATCTGGCGGTCACCGATGATCAGCTCACGCTGGCCACGACCGATTGGCACCATGGTGTCAATGGCTTTCAGACCGGTCTGGACCGGCTCATCAACGGATTGACGAGCGATAACACCGGGAGCCACTTTCTCGACCGGTGAGGTCAGATCGGTGCCCAGTTCGCCTTTGCCATCGACGGGATTACCCAAGCCATCAACCACACGGCCCATCAGTTCCGGACCCACCGGTACTTCCAGGATGCGGCCGGTGCAACGAACCTTCTGGCCTTCCGCCAGGTCTTCGTAGTCACCCAGTACAACCGCGCCCACGGAGTCACGCTCCAGGTTCAGGGCCATACCGAATATGCCGTTGGCAAATTCAATCATCTCACCGTACATAACGTCGGCGAGACCGTGGATCAGTACGATACCGTCAGAAACGGAGAGGATCGTACCTTCGTTCTTTGCATCGGAAGAAATATCGAGCTTTTCGATTCTCTTCTTGATGATGTCACTGATCTCGGATGGATTCAGTTGCTGCATGCCTTTATCCTCAAACCTTGTGCTGAAATCAGGAGCCCAGAGCGTCGGCCAGTTTGGTCAGCTTTCCGCGTACAGATGCGTCAATCACCATGTCGCCGGTGCGTACAATCACACCACCGATCAAAGACTTGTCCATTGACGCTGCGAGTGACACTTGGCGCTCGAGTTTGGTCGACAGTGCCTGGGCGAGCTTCTGCTGTTGTTCGTCCGTCAGCTCATATGCCGAGGTGACTTCAATATCAACAGTACGCTCAAAGTCAGCCCGGTACGTGTTGAAGAGCGCTGCAATTTCGGGCAGAAGACTCAACCGGCGATTGGCCGCCAGAATCATTAAGAAATTGCGAACCGACTCTGTGACGTTGTCTCCAACGCACTCCAGAATCATGTCTGCCTTCTTCTGCTCTTCGGTGCCTGGACTGGCGAGAAGCTGTCGAATGTCTTCGTTGGCTGTAATCTGCCCGGCAACGGTTAGCACTTCAGACCATTCAGCCAGTTGCTTCTGGTCCTGAGCGGCCGAAAATGCTGCCTTTGCGTAAGGGCGGGCCAGCGTTCTCAGTTGTGCCATGATGAACCTCGTCGTTTAGAGTTCTGCTGCCAGCTTGTCCAGCATCTCACTGTGCTTGTTGGCATCGACAGAGGTTTCCAGGATCTTCTCAGCACCAGCAACCGCGATGGCGGCAATTTCCGCACGCAACGCGTCACGAGCCTGATTGCGCTCCTGCTCAATTTCGGCCTTGGCCTGCTCAATCAGCTTCTGGCCTTCCTTGCGAGCATCGTCTTTCGATGCTTCCACAATCTGGGCCGCACGCTTGTTGGCCTGTTCGATCAGGCCAGCCGCTTGCTGCTTGGCTTCACGCAGTTCCTGAGCTGACTTTTCCTGAGCCAGTTCCAGATCGCGCGCAGCGCGGTCTGAGGCAGCCAGTCCGTCAGCGATCTTCTTTTGACGCTCCTGCAGTGCGGCCATAATCGGCGGCCACACATATTTCATGCAGAACACGACAAAGATAAAGAACGCGATGGCTTGACCAATCATCGTCAAATTAATGTTCACGTCTTCACCTCTCGCCTGTTGTGTAAAGAATCATCAGACCGGGAAGTTCCCCGGCGGCGACTCGATTAACCGGCGATCTGGCCGACAAACGGGTTGGCGAAAGTGAAGAACAGAGCGATACCAACACCGATCATGGTTACGGCGTCCAGCAGGCCTGCAACGATGAACATTTTAACCTGCAGCATCGGGGTCATTTCCGGCTGACGCGCGGCGCCTTCCAGGAATTTGCCACCGAGGATACCAAAGCCGATAGCAGTACCCAGGGCACCCAGGCCGATCAGCAGTGCAACGGCAATCGCGGTCATTCCAACTACAGTTTCCATGATAACTCCCAGTTTTCAGTTAGGTTTTCAGTTTAAGGGTTTCGGTTTTCAAACTACGGTTTAATGGTTCCGATCAATGACTGTCTTCATGAGCCATGCTCAGGTAAACAATCGTCAGCATCATAAAGATGAACGCCTGCAGCGTGATGATCAGAATGTGGAAAATGGCCCAGGGTACCGACAGCGCCCACTGTGCCCAGAATGGCAGCAGGGCGATCAGGATAAAGATCAGCTCACCGGCGTAGAGGTTACCGAACAGACGCAGTGCCAGTGAAATGGGCTTGGCCAGCAGGCTCACGCCTTCCAGCAGCAGGTTGACCGGTACCAGCAGTACTTTGAGAAAGAAGTTGTCGGAAGAGAACGGGTGCAGGGTCAGCTCGCCGACAAAACCACCAACACCTTTGACCTTGATGCTGTAGTAGATAATCAGGAAGAACACGGAGAGCGACATGCCCAGTGTGACGTTAACGTCCGTGGTCGGCACCACCTTCATGTATTCCAGACCCATCATGTGGAACAGCTGGGGCAGGAAGTCTACCGGCACCAGATCCATCAGGTTCATCAGGAAGACCCAGCAGAAGATGGTCAGCGACAGGGGTGCAATCACCTTGTTTCGGCCGTGGAAGGTCTCCTTCACGCTGGTATCAACAAACTCGATCAGGATTTCAACGAAGTTCTGAAGGCCGCTGGGCTGACCAGAGGTAGCACGCTTGGCCGCCATGCGAAACAGGATCAGGAACAGGGCGCCCAGTGCAACAGCCCATCCAAGAGAATCCACGTGAACGGCCCAGAATCCCATATCGGAGGCTTCCCGGGCATTATGGGCCATGGTCCAGCCCGCTTCTGACATCACCGAACCATCCGCACGCTCGTAACCGGCCGGAAGTTTACCGTAGGTGAGGTTCTGGAGGTGGTGCTGGATATACTCTGATGCGCTGCCTGCCATAACGTTCTCTCAGGTCCTGTTAGCTTCGCTGCGTTCTGCGGCCCGCTAGGAGCGGAGTCAACCAATTGGTGACCAACATGATCGCAAATGATAAAAAAAGTGCCGCTATATCAAGCGACGGAATCCATTTGAACACCATCGTAAACAGGATGGCGCACAGGATGAGCTTGCCGGCCTCACCCTGGTAAAAAGAACTCATGATCTGCCTGGCAGACCGCGCGCCGGAGTAGCGGAAAGCCTTGAAGGCAAAATAACCGTGGGGCAGAAGAAAAATAAGCCCCCCAAACAGTGCTGAATAACCGGCCACCTGGCTTTTAAAGAGGAATGCCAGACTGACGACGACCAATACCACACTTTCTATTACAAACCATCGTGCGATGGGCGGACGCTGTATCCCACCCTGTTCAGCCTTCGTCATGGTATTTCCCGGTTGCCACACCGCTTTGGTTCGGTGCCGTTTATTAATTAGACAATCGCACCGATACAAGCGCCGCAGATTATATGTGTTCAATCTACACGAATCAACAAAACCGGAACGGTCGCTCCGCCCCGAAACACGCAGAAAAACTGGCGTTGGGGGGCATGAGGGACACAAATAGACACCAACATGAAGGGGCAGCACTATATGTAGTGGTACCTAGTCAAAACTGACCTTTGGTACCCCGCCGTTGGTCGCAGAGTGCCAACACTAAATTGTTAACAGTGGCGCTATGGAAATCCTGCCAGGGACGTTACTTGATATGGCCTAAAATGCCATCCAGTTCGTCGAGAGAGGTGTATTCGATCACCAGCTTGCCCTTGCCACGCTGGCCATGGTCGATCGACACCCGGGCACCGAGTCGCTCGGCCAGGTCGTCCTGCAGGGCACGGATGTTCGGATCCACTTCACCCTTGGCTTTCTTGCGGTTCGGCGATTCCTGTTGCACCCGGCGAACCAGGGCTTCCGTCTGCCGCACTGACAGGGATTTCGCGACCACCTGTCGCGCCACCTGCATCTGCTGCTCGGGTTGAAGCGTAAGCATGGCCCGACCATGACCCATTTCCAGATCACCGTGCTCCAGCATGACACGAACGTCTTCCGACAGGCTGATCAGCCGCAGCAGGTTGGTGATGGTGGTACGGGACTTACCCACCGCTTCCGCGACCTGAGCCTGGGTCAGGCCGAACTCATCCTGCAGGCGTTGTAGCGCAAAGGCTTCTTCGATGGGATTGAGGTTCTCGCGCTGGATATTCTCAATCAGCGCCATGGCGATAGCGGCATCATCCGGCACGTCGCGGATAATGGCGGGAATGCGGTCGAGCTCGGCCATCTGGGTGGCTCGCCAGCGGCGCTCGCCGGCGATCAGCTCAAAGCGGCCTTCGGCAATCGGACGCACCACCACGGGCTGCATCACGCCCTGCTGGCGAATGGAGTCAGCCAGTTCCTGCAGGGCCGCCGGATCCATGTCACGGCGAGGCTGGAACCGGCCACGCTGGATCAGGTCGATCGGAACTTCCCGGAGCTCACCATCGTGATCCTTCAGTTCCTGGTCCAGGTTGACCCTGGAGCCCTGCAACAGAGCGCCCAGTCCGCGCTCACCCAGTCCTCGTTTCTTCGCCGCCATGGTGTTTGTCATTCTTCCCGATGAAATATCTGTGTGCAAAGGAGAGGTAGTTTACACGGCAACAGCCGCGGATGTCTTTTGCGATCCATGCCGGCGTACCATCTCACCAGCCAGGGCCAGATAGGCCACCGCGCCCTTGGACGCGCGGTCGTATTTCAGGGCCGGCATACCATAGCTGGGGGCCTCCGCCAGCCTCACGTTGCGGGGGATCACCGCGCGGTAGACCTTGTCACCGAAAAACTCGTTGAGCTGACTGGACACATCCAGAGTCAGGCTGTTGCGGGGGTCATACATGGTGCGCAGGATGCCTTCCACCTGCAGATCCGGGTTGACGGTCTCCTGAATCTGCTCAACCGTGTTCATCAATGCCGCCAGACCTTCCAGGGCATAGTATTCGCACTGCATGGGAATCAGCACCGTATCCGCCGCTGACAGCGCATTGACGGTCAGCAGGCTGAGGGACGGCGGGCAGTCGATCAGGATGTAGTCGTAGTTCTCCCGCACCTTGTTCAGGGCCAGGCGCAGGCGATGCTCGCGGCCGATTTCGTTCATCAGCTCCACTTCGGCGGCGGTCAGGTCGCCGTTAGCCGGCAGTATGTCAAACCCAGAGACTTCGGCCCGGAAAATCACCTCGGCTGCCGTTGCCCGTTTGGTGAGCATGTCGTAGCCGGAGAGCTCCAGGGCATTCTTATCCACACCACTGCCCATGGTGGCGTTGCCCTGGGGGTCCATATCCACCAGTAACACGCGGCGCTTGGTTGCGGCCAATGACGCAGCCAGGTTGACGCAGGTGGTGGTTTTACCCACACCGCCTTTTTGATTGGTCACTGCAATCACACGCGCCATGACTCGCCTCCTGTCGTGAAATTCTGATGGCTGGAATCCCGACCGATCACCAGCAGGTGCCGGTCGCCGTCCGAGCCAGGTACCGATAATGACTGTCGGGATGTTACCTGCCAACCCACTGGCAGGGCAGCCACCTCATCATCCGGAAACTGGCCTTTCATGGCAAGGAACTCGCCCTCATCCGCAAGCAGATGCCCGCACCAGTTGACGAGGTTATCCAGTGCCGTAAACGCTCGACTGCTGATCTGCTGGTATCGGATCGCGGGATCACAGCTTTCAGCCCGGCCGTGAATGATCTCCACATTCTTCAGGCCGAGTTCCAGCACACACTGGGTCAGGAAGCGGGTTTTCTTGCTGTTGCTGTCCAGTAGGGTAAAACGCCTTTCGGGCAAGGTGATTGCGAGGGGGATGCCAGGCAACCCGCCTCCGGCGCCAACATCCAGCAGATGGTCCGCGGTAACAAATGGCAGGATACTGAGGCTGTCCAACAACTGGCGCGACACCATCTGTCGTGGCTCCCGTACAGCCGTCAGGTTATAGGCCCGGTTCCACTTATTCAGCAGGGCCAGAAACGCCAGCAACTGTTGCTGGCTGGCGCTGTCCAGTTCCAGGTTGAGGTCAGCCAGGCCCTGGGTGAGCTGGCGTTGCCAGAGTGCGTCGCTCATGGGCGCACTCAGGCGGATTGCTTGCGCAGCAGGTCGCGCTTCTTGAGATGCACCAGCACCTGGGAAATGGCGGCCGGGGTCACGCCCTGGATGCGTGAGGCCTGGGCCACGGTTTCCGGCCGTACTTCCTTGAGCTTCTGCTTGATCTCGTTGGACAGGCCACCAATGGCATCAAAATCAATATCATCCGGTAAACGGGTATTTTCATTCCGGCGCAGACGCTCGATTTCGTCCGCCTGGCGGGAGATATAACCCTCGTACTTGATCTCGATTTCCACCTGATCCGCCACCGCCGGGTCGTCTGCTTGGCCTTCGGCCATGTCTGCAATGTGGCGATAGTTGATTTCCGGGCGCCGCAGCAGCTCTGCGAGTGTCTGGTCTCGGTTCATGGGCTGACGCAGGTGGCTGTTGGCAGCGTCCCCACCAGATGTTCCCGGATGAATGCGCGTGGTTTCCAGGCGCTGACGTTCAGCGGCGATGGCTTCACGCTTGCTGTTAAAGGCCTGCCAGCGCTGGTCATCCACCAACCCGAGCTTGTGACCGGTTTCCGTCAGGCGAAGGTCGGCGTTGTCCTCCCGCAGGATCAGCCGGTATTCAGCACGGCTGGTAAACATGCGGTACGGCTCGGAGGTACCCATGGTAATCAGGTCGTCCACCAGAACGCCGAGGTAGGCTTCGTCACGGCGGGGGTACCATTCGTCCTTGTCCTGAGCACGCAATGCCGCGTTGATACCTGCGAGAAGGCCCTGGGCACCGGCTTCTTCATAACCGGTAGTGCCATTGATCTGGCCCGCAAAGTACAGGCCCTGGATGAATTTGGTTTCCAGGGTGTGGCGCAGATCCTGTGGGTTCAGGAAGTCGTACTCGATGGCGTAGCCAGGCCGCGTAATGTGGGCATTCTCGAAGCCGGGAATGGTGCGCACAGCCGCCAACTGAATATCGAACGGCAGACTGGTGGAGATGCCGTTGGGGTATAGCTCATTCGTCGTCAGCCCTTCCGGCTCCACGAAAATCTGGTGCGAGTCCTTGTCGGCAAACCGGTTCACCTTGTCCTCGATGGACGGGCAATAGCGAGGCCCGATGCCTTCGATGTTACCGGCAAACATGGGCGACCGGTCAAAGCCACTGCGAATAATGTCGTGGGTTTGTTCGGTGGTGCGGGTAACGTAGCAACAGACCTGTTCAGGATGCTGGTTGCGGGAACCCAGGAAGGACATCACCGGCGCCGGGTCATCACCCCATTGCTCCTGCATCACGGAGAAATCCACGCTGCGGGCATCGATACGGGGTGGGGTGCCGGTTTTCAGGCGCCCGACGTTGAACGGGAGTTCCCGCAGACGCTGTGCCAGCGCGTTGGCCGGTGCGTCACCGGCGCGGCCACCGGAATGCTGCTGCATGCCGATGTGGATAACACCGCCAAGGAAGGTTCCGGTGGTCAGCACCACCGTAGGCGCGCGAAAACGGATGCCCGACTGGGTCACCACGCCGGTGATGCGCTCACCATCCACAATCAGGTCGTCAGCAGCCTGCTGGAACAGCGTCAGGTTGGGCTGGTTCTCGAGGATTTCGCGGATCGCCGCCTTGTACAGCACCCGGTCTGCCTGGGCGCGGGTGGCTCGTACTGCCGGTCCCTTGCGCGAGTTGAGCACGCGGAACTGGATGCCCGCCTTGTCAGTCGCCATCGCCATGGCGCCGCCGAGAGCATCGATTTCCTTGACCAGATGACTCTTGCCGATGCCGCCAATGGCGGGGTTGCAGGACATCTGACCCAGGGTCTCGATGTTGTGGGTCAGCAGCAGGGTCTGGGAGCCCATGCGTGCAGCCGCCAGAGCGGCTTCAGTGCCGGCATGGCCACCACCAATGACTATGACATCGAAACGGGTCGGATAATCCACAACATCACCTCGGCAAACGGGGACTCAGAAAAATTCTCGGTATCAGGAAACTGCCTGAAAATCAGGGCGGGGAGTATAACGCCTCACCCGGTAAATTGCAGTCAGAATGTGCAAATTTTAACCAGACAGGCGGGGTTATCGAAAGACCTCGAGCATTACCTACCCGATACATAGGGTTCCACGCCGGGTTTCACGAATAGTGGATAACCGAAATCTGACAGATATCAGCGGCTTGTAGACACCTTCTCAGAAAACTTTTCAAGAAAGTTATCCACATATCAGATGTACCCTATAACGCCTTATTATTCAACCTAACTATTTGTTTTAAATAACTTATTTTTGTTCTAACCAAAGCTTATCCGAAGGTTATCCAATAAATTATCCACAGTTTGGTGCTGCCTGCGGTCGTCAGAACTGATCCATCTCTTTTGATTGCGGGGCGGCCGTCATGCCGCGACCACCAGGAGACTGGCTGGCCTGTTGTTCAAGCTCCAGTGCAATCGCGTTGGTGGATTTGGCAAACCGTGCCAACAGGTTGTATAGCACCGGAATAATAAACAGGGTCAGGGTGGTGGCGAACACCAGCCCGCCGAGGATCACGATACCGATCGACGCCCGGCTTTCCGCCCCCGCGCCCGTTGCGAGCACCAAAGGCACGGCACCGAAGACCGTGGATATGGTGGTCATCAACACCGGCCGGAAGCGCAGGCTGGCACCTTCCAAAATCGCGTCCCTCACCTCATAGCCCTTATCCCGGAGCTGGTTGGCAAACTCGACAATCAATATGCCGTTCTTCGCCATCAACCCCAGCAACATGATGATGCCGATCTGGCTGTAGATATTCAGGCTGATGCCGGCCCACCACAGGCCCAGCAGGGCTCCGGTAACCGCCAATGGGACCGACAGCATGATGATCAGCGGGTGAATCCAGCTTTCGAACTGGGCAGCCAGCACCAGGAAGACAATCACGAATGCCAGGCCAAAAGTGACGTAGATCGCCGACGACGATTCCTGGAATTCCCGCGATAGCCCTTTGTAGCTTACCCTTGCCTCCGGCGGCAGGTTATCCACAGCCAGGTTGTTCAGATACGTCAGTGCCGCCCCAAGATCATAGCCATCGGCCAGGGAGGCACTGATGACAACCGCCGGCAAGCGGTCGATGCGTCTCAGGTCGGGATTGGCGCCGATCTCCTCCACCGACACCAGCGCCTGGAGAGGGATCAGGGTGCCTCCCTCACGGGGGCGCAGGAAAATCTGCCCCAGGTCCGACGGCGTTGCCCGGTCAGCGTCCGCGGCCTGGAGGATGACATCGTATTCGCGTCCGCGGTCCAGGTAGGTGGTGACTTGCCGTGATGCCAGCATGGTCTGCAGTGTCAGGCCCACATCTTCAATGGTGACATCCAGGTCCGCGGCGCGCTCCCGGTCGATGGATACGCGCAGTTCGGGGCGGGTCAGTTCGAAATCAGTGTCCAGATTCAGCAGGTTCGGGTTGTCCTTCGCCCGCTCGACGATTTCCTCGCTCCAGGCCTGCACACTTTCGTAATCCGGCCCGGCCACTACGAATTCCACTGGTTGATCAAAGCCGCGCTGCCCAAGCCCCGGTGGGTTCACCGCAATCGCGCGAATACCTGTGACCTGGCTAAGCTTGCCTCGCAGCTCGCTGGTGATCTGCTGTTGTTTGATCTCACGGTCTTCCCAGGGCACCAGGCCCATGATCATGAACGCGTTGTCCTCTTCGTCGCGGAAGCCCACGATCGACAACAACCGATTGGAGACACCGTCTTCCAGATAGGGCAACAGTTCCTGCTCCGCCTGACGCACGTAATGATCGGTGAACTCGACCGTCGAGCCCCGGGGGGCACTGGTCGGCATGATGATCACGCCCCGGTCTTCCGTAGGCGCCAACTCCTGCGGCAATCTTGGAAAAATCGCTGTGGCAACGATAAGCCCGACAAGCCCAAGTCCCAGCAACAATCCGGGCTGGTTGAGGGCGAATCGGAGCATGCGTTCGTAACCATGGGTCAGGCCATTGAGCACTTTTTCACTGGCCGCCCACAAGCGATGTCCTTCCGCCGATTCCGGGCTGTGTCGCAACCATTTTGAACACAGCATGGGCGCCAGGGTGAGCGCCACCAGGCTGGACACCACCACCGCCGCCGCCAGGGTGAAGCCAAACTCGGCAAACAGTCGCCCGATGTTGCCGCCCATAAACGAAATCGGCACAAACACCGCCACCAGGGTGAGCGTGGTGGCAATAACGGCAAAGGCCACCTGCTTGGCGCCGCGATAGGACGCCAGCAGTGGCGGTTCGCCCTCATCGATCCGGCGCTGGATGTTTTCCAGCATGACGATGGCGTCGTCCACCACCAGACCAATGGCCAGAATGACTGCAAGCAGGGTCAGTACGTTGATGGAGAAACCGAGGAAGCCCAGCCCGATAAAGGCGCCGATAACCGCCACCGGGATGGTCACCGCCGGTATCAAGGTAGCCCGCCAGGACCGCAGGAACAGGAAGATCACCAGAATGACCAGGGACACCGCAATGGCGAGCGTAAACACCACTTCCTTGATCGACGCGCGGATGAATATCGACTCGTCGTAGCTTTCGGCAATAGTCACTTCCGGGGGCAGGGTCTCGCGTATCTTCTCCAGCTCCGCACGCACGGCATCGGACACCGCCACCGTGTTGGCCTTGGATTGACGAATGATGCCCATGCCGATTGCAGTCTTGCCGTTGGCCCGCAGTCGGCTGACATCGGACTCAACCCCCATCTGGACATTGGCCACCTCGCCGAGGCGCAGAAGATCATTGCCGTCGCGACGAATCACCAGATCACGGAACTGCTCCACATTGGTGAGCCGGCCTTCCGCACGCACCGTGAAGTTACGGGTGGAAGAGTCCACCGAGCCGGCGGGCAGTTCAACGTTATTGGCCCTCAGTGAGCGCTCGACTTCGGCCACGGTGATATCCCGCGCGGCCAACCGTTCACGGTCCAGCCAGACCCGGATGGCGTAGCGCCGCTCACCACCAATGCGTACGTCGGCAACGCCATCCAGCACGGACAGTCGGTCGGCAAGCACCCGTTCGGCAAAATCGCTCAATTCCGCACTGTCCCAGATGTCACTGCGCAAGGTCACCCACATCATCGGGCGGGCGTCCGAGTCGGCCTTCTGGACGACCGGCGCCTCAGCCTCTTCGGGCAGCTGATCGGCAATGCGGGACACGGCATCGCGCACATCGTTGGCGGCGATGTCGACGTTGCGGGAAATGGTAAATTCGATACTGGTTCGGGATTCGCCCTGTTCGGTGGAGGACTCAATAGAGCGAATACCTTCAATCCCGCTGATAGCCCCTTCAACCACCTGAGTGATCTGGGTGTCCACCACTTCGGCGGCGGCGCCGATGTAATCCGTGGAAATGGACACCACGGGTGGGTCAATGTCCGGATACTCCCGCACAGGAAGCCCCAGCAACGCCGCCAACCCGAAAACTACAATAAGAAGACTGAGAACCGTCGCAAAGACAGGGCGTTTGATGGAGACATCAGACAGGATCACGGTTCAGGACTCCAGGGAGTTGGCAAAGCGGTTGTCGGGAATCACGTTTTCCCCTTCCACCACACTGATCCTGTCGCCACTGCTCAATCTGTCCTGGCCGGTTACAATCACCTGCTCGTCCAGCGACAGTCCGTCAACGATTTCCACCAAGCCAGGCATCCGGGACCCCAGGGTCACCGAAACCCGTCGGGCGATACCGTCTTCGGCCACGAACACATACTTCTCGTCACCGCGAATCATTACTGCCTGCTCGGGAATGACCAGAGATTCTCGTTCGCGGAGTGTCAGCGTGGCCGACATGAACTGCCCAGGCCGAAGCTTGCCATCGGGATTGTCGATCAGCGCCCTGACAGGCAGTGTTCGGCTCAGTTCATCAATTCGCGTGCCCAACTCCACCAATTCACCGCCAAAGGTTTCCCCGGTATAGGCCGGCGACGTGCCCCGCACGGTCTGGCCAATGTGAATCTGGCCGAGGAAGCGCTCGGGGATTGCGAAGCCCAATTCCATCTTGGTGGTGGAATCCAGGGTGGCTACCGACGTGCCTGCACCGAGATAAGTTCCCAGGCTGATATCGGAAAGGCCAATAACCCCGGCAAACGGCGCTTCAATACGGTGGTTGTCGAGCCGGGTGCGGGCGGCCTCGCGCTGAGCTTCCGCCACATCGACAGCGGTGCGCAATTCATCCACCTGGGACTGGGATATGCTGTTGTTGGCCTGGAGTTTCCGGGCGCGATCAAACTGGCGACGGGCGTCGGAGAGGGTGGCTTCCGCCACCTGCAGATCGGCGCTGGCCTGACGATCATCGAGCCGCAGCAACAGGTCACCGGACTGGACCCGCTTTCCCGCATCGAGGTTCATTTCAACGACACGACCGCTGACTTCGGTGGTCAGTTCCACCTGATCCCGGGCCTGAAGGCTACCTACCGCCCTGACGGTGTCACTGACCAGCTCCATTTCGGGGGTGACCGTATTCACCTTGCTGGCAGGGCGTTCCCGCTGGGCGTCCGCCGCCTGCTCCCCGGTCAGATGCTGCCAGGAGAATGCCCCCCCGGCGGCCAAAGCCACGAGTATCAGAGCGATCAACCATTGCTTAACCATAATTGCATTATCCGTCTGCTTGATTGTGCCCCAACAACCGGCTGAAGGTTCGACATGGGCTATCGTTTGCTGATCACCAGCACGATCTCCCCGACTTCTATCCCCCATTTCGTCATGGTGGTCTGGTTAATCAGGGTGTCCGGTGTAATCAGGTACATCCAGTCATCCATGCGGACATCAATGGTGCCGTCGCCATAGGACACCCGCAGAACATAATTCATATTAATGGCATTGCCTTGCCAACGCATGGTGCCCGGCTCCACCACATCACCGGCATCGGCGTGCAATGCGCCGTTGTCGGGTGTCAGCGTCCATACCCGGGTCTGGACTTCGCCGTCGTCGAAGCGGAACTCCTCATTCAGAGTGCCAATGCCGTTGCTGTCCCAACTGGCGGAAATGTCCGCATCGAAAGTGCGAATCACTTCGCCCGAGAAATTCTTGACCACACCCCGGGCAGAAAGTTCGCCGGTAAAAAATTCCTGGGGCGTCAACACCGGCCCGCGGTCACTGTAATCCTCAAGCGACGGCCCGGCACAGCCCGCAAGCAACACTGTCGCCAACAATAACCAGAGACAGCGGGGCAGACCAGTGATCCTGTTGGTCCCAATCGATATTTGCATGATATTTACACTCCCCTGGCGATTCAGAACGGATGATCGGTCCTTCAAATACGCCTATAGCGTTGTTATCGATCATTAGGCAACGTCGACATCTATGCTCGCGTCATTTCAGCCAATTGTCCTTTCTGACATGGGGCATGGCGGTTTCCGTCAATGGCAGGTCGCCGGCAATGCCGTAAAACATCGGGCAATGGAAACAGAACCACAGAGGTATTTGCTATGCCGGTGTACAAGGCACCCCTACGCGACATGAAGTTCCTGCTCAACGAGGTTTTCGACTACCCGGGGCACTACACACGATTGAAAACCGGTGAGAACGCCACTCCTGATATCGTCGATGCGATACTCAACGAATGCGGCAAATTCTGCGAAGAGGTATTGAGCCCGCTCTACCAGAGCGGCGACGAGGAAGGCTGCAAACTGGATAACGGCGAAGTCATCACCCCCAAAGGCTATCGTGAAGCCTATCAACAGTACGCGCAGGGCGGATGGCAGGGCCTGTCTGCACCGGAGGAGTACGGCGGGCAGGGGCTGCCGGCCTCCATGGGCCTGTTCAAACAGGAGATGATGGGTACTGCCAACTGGTCCTTCTCCATGTACCCGGGCCTGTCGATGGGCGCCATTAATACCATTTTTCTTCACGGTAGCGAAAACCAGAAACAAACCTACCTGGTGCCGCTGACCGAAGGCCGCTGGGGTGGCACCATGTGCCTGACCGAACCCCAGTGCGGGACCGATCTGGGACAGGTGAAAACCAAAGCGGTCCCTCAGGAAGACGGCAGCTTCAAGCTCTCCGGTACCAAGATCTTCATTTCCTCCGGTGACCATGACCTGACCGAGAACATCGTTCACATTGTGCTCGCCCGTTTGCCGGATGCCCCGAAAGGCACCCGGGGCATCAGTCTGTTCATCGTGCCCAAGTTCCTGCCCGACGGGAACGGTGGCGTTGGCGGAGCCAATGGCGTGACCTGTGGCAGCCTGGAAAAGAAAATGGGGATCAAGGCCTCAGCCACCTGCGTGATGAACTTCGACGATGCCACCGGTTTCCTGATCGGCCCGGAGAACGAAGGGTTGAACTGCATGTTCACCTTCATGAACACCGCGCGGATCGGCACTGCCATCCAGGGTGTCGGCCCGGCGGAACTGTCCTACCAGTGGGCGCTGGATTACGCCAGGGAACGCCGCTCCATGCGCGCCCTGTCGGGTAAGAAAGAACCCGACCAGGTGGCTGACAGCCTGATTCACCATGCCGATGTCCGCCGCATGTTGCTGACTCAGAAAGCCATCGCCGAGGGCGGGCGTGCCATGCTGTACTACGCCGCACGGCTGGCCGACCACATGGTGGAAGGCCACACCGCTGGTGATGAGAAGAAAGCGGATGCTTACGATGACAGGCTGGGCTTTCTGACCCCCATTCTGAAAGGCTTCCTGACCGAGCTGGGCAACGAAGCCGCCAACCTGGGGGTACAGGTGTTCGGCGGCCACGGCTATATCCGCGAGCACGGCATGGAGCAAATTGTCCGCGACACCCGCATTGCCACGCTCTATGAAGGGACCACCGGTATCCAGGCATTGGACCTGCTGGGCCGCAAGGTACTGCTGATGACTCAGGGCGGGGCGGTCAGGGAGTTCACCCTCAAGGTCGCCAATTTTGCCCGCAAGACCCTGACCGACAAACGGGTACGGCCTTTCTCCGTGGAGTTGCTCAAGCTTACCGCACAGTGGAACGTGCTCACGGTGCGGCTGATGCTGGCCGCCCGCAAGGACCGCGATGTGGTGAGTTCCGCTGCCAACGACTTCCTGATGTACAGCGGTTACGTGACCATGGCCTACATGTGGGCAAGGATGGCGGCGGTCGCTTCAGAGAAACTGGACAAGAGTGGTGACGACTCGGAAGACTTCTACCGTGCCAAGCTGGCCACGGCAGAGTTCTACTATGAACGCCTGCTGCCCCGGGCGCAGGCTCACGCCACCGGCATGTTGAGCCCGACAAGAAGCCTGATGCAACTGGCGCCCGAGCACATGGCCTTCACCGACTGAAGCGAGTACGGCCTGTAGTACGAACTTACAGGCCGTACTTGGTTTCGATGGCCTCAAACATGCCGGTTTCATGAACCTTTCGAAGCCCGGCGTTAAGCTTTTCGACCGTGGCGTCCGGCGTATCCAGGTTGATCGCCAGGAAAAGCTCGGTGTCGTTAAACGAGTAGACCGGATCCAGCCCCTCAACGTTCTGCTGGGACGCAAAATAAGGGCCGGCCAGGCGGTCTGCGATCCACAGGTCAATCTGGCCGAGCTCCAGGCGTTTCGGGTTGAGGTCATCGCTGTCCAGAGTGGACACCTCGTAGCCGCGCTCGAGCAGGTATTCGGTCATTACGTCATTGCGATAACCGCCAAAACGCAGCCCCCTGGCGTCCTCAAGGTTATCAATCTGCAGGTTTGTACCCGCCGGCGCGAAAATGGTCCAAAGGTTCCGGGTCAGCGGGCCAACCCATTTGAAACGCGGCGCGCGGGACTCCGTGTAGGTGGTGCAGAAAATGCCGTGGTTACGCTTGCTGAGTGCCCGGTTGTAACCGTAATCCCAATTGCGCAGCTTGATCACGTAATCCAGATCGGTGTTGTTCAGGATGGCCTTGACCATTTCCGTGCACAGACCATCAATGTTGGTGCCGTTATGCTCGAACGCCCGGCCGGTAGCGCTCATGTTGTACGGGGGGAAGTTTTCGGTATACAGATACAGCTTGTCTGAAGCCTGGGCGCTGGAAACACCCGTCATCAAGACGAGGGCAGCGAGTAAGAACACTGGCAGGTTCCGCACGGTTTATCTCCTTGATATGCGTGGTCGCCATGAGCTGATGTCACGGTCTGTCATTCTCTGTGTCGCCGGAGTCTACCCCAGGTTTTCACGGTATTTGACAATAAAAATGTGTGTTTTCGTAATGGAATGAACCGGCATCTGCCTAGTCAGCAGACCCGGGGGCCGGCACCGGCATGCTGACGTACTCGCCCTGTGAAAAGTCGATCCCTAACTCCCTTACCTTTGCCTGAACCGGCTCGTTGTGGACAAATTCCGCCACCGTTTGAATGTCCAGACTGCGGGCGAACTGGACGATGCCACTGGTCACCAGGAACGCGGTTTGATCTTCATGGAGGTTGCGAATCAGACTGCCATCAATCTTGATGAAATCCACGTTCAGGCTCAGCAGGTGGGAAAAATTGGAGTAGCCAGTGCCGAAATCGTCGATGGCAATACGGCAACCATAGGGTTTGACCTGTTCGATGAACGTGCGGATGTCGTCGTAGTTGGTAATACCATCCGATTCCAGGATCTCGAAGATAACGCGATCACCAATGCCTGAGGTTTCGATAGCGGAGAGGATTTGGGCGACGGTCTCCGGCTCGGTAATGTCACCGTAGGAGAGGTTGATCGAAAACTCGTCGTCGCGCCCGGTAAAACAGGCAAAACATTTCTCGATCATCAGTTCGGTGATTCGTCGGTTCAGCCGAAGTTTATTGGCGATGTCCATAAAGCGGCCAGCACTGATCACGCTGCCATCCGGCTCCACCATCCTCACCAGGCACTCGTACTTGGAGATACGGCCGCTCTGGTTATCCTGGATAGGCTGAAACCACGGCACCAGGCGATCATGGTCAATGGCTTCTTTCAGGCGATTGGCCCAGTACAGATTGTTTTCGTAGTTTTCCTCAACCCCTACGGCCGGGTCATACAACAGATGATGGCGTCCTGTTTCCCGGGCCTGTAATACCGCCACTTTTGCCTGGCTGACCAACTGATCGGCGGCATCTTCCGGCTTCCGGCTATTGCGAAGCGCGATACCGATACTGACATCCACCGTCAGGCGCTGTTCCTGCCAATACACCCGGTCGCCAGTAACCAGATGCCGGACCTGGACAGCAAGCTGGTGAGCCACTTCCGGCGCCATTGCCGGTGCCAGGACAGCAAATTCGTCACCGGGAAGACGGTATACCCGAAAAATTTCGCGGTTATGATCGCGGCTGAACGCGGTCAATCGTGTGGCAACCGCCAAAAGCACATGGTCGCCACAGACATTACCGAACAAGCTGTTGATCTGGTTGAAGCGGTCCAGATTGATGATCAGCAACGCGGCTGCCTGGCGGTTCTGGAGATCCCGCAACAAACGGACACGGTTCGGGAGACCGGTAAGGTCGTCGGTATAGGACGCCTGCAATTCACGAATCAGCTGGATAATCCGGTACAACAGATACAGGCTCAGGATCAGCATCGCCGAGACGGTACCGACCAGAATCCGGTAATTGGTGCGCTCCATCGGCAGCAGCACGGCATTGATCTCATTTCGCGGAACGCCGGCCCCGTACACCATGCCCCCAGCGGTGGCGGCATAGTAAAGCTCATAGTCTTCATTGCCCGCTGAGAGGCCTCGAGTGGTCAGTTCCCCGACCTCGCCCAAGGACCGTGCTGAGTCAACATCAGCACCAAGATCCAGCGCCAGGATGGCATCAATCAGGGCCTGCTCCCTGCGGGTGTCTTTCCCCTGACTGAGGCTCGATAGATTGCGATTGTTGCGGTCATTCAGGAACGCGAAACTGTGTTGGGTGACGGTGATGCGACTGACAACATCAATGATCTGGTCAGCGCCCCAAGCAGTTGTAGCCATGCCCAACAGGTTGCCGTCACGATCGTACATAGGACTGGCGAGCGTCAGCACCGCGCGTTCAGTATTGAGATCGAAATACACCGGCGACCAGTACACGTGTCCGGAATTGTCGGAATCGGCCGTCCACTCCTGTTCCAATGTGCGACCGAACCAGGGAGCGTTGCGATAGTGGTCAAAACGGGATTCAGTATCCAGCCTTGTCAGTGTGTTGTCGTCGCTACCCTGCAAAAAGTAGGGCATATAGCTGGTGCCTGTTTCTGACAACACGCCCGGCTCAAACCAGAGCCCGGCACCCGCCGCTCCCTCGAAATCCTGCAAATGGGCGTTCAAGGTGTGCTCCAGGCTCCCACGCACTATAGACAGAGCACGACCGGACATCCCACTCTCGACCATCTCGTGGAAACTCTCACCAACGTTGGCGAGGGTAATGGTGTAGCTTGCCAAAGCGGATTGACGGGCATTGATGCGCGACAGTCCTGCACCCACCACCTCATTGATCTGTTGCCTCCGAAGCTCGGAGAGGGCATCCCGTGAGTAACTGAGATTCAGGCTGGATAACAGAAGCATTCCGACAACAAACACCAGCAATAACAAACCCAGCATCCACATGATGGATTGGCGTGAGGACGGGGTTTTCCGACGAGTCAGGCGGCTGGGAAGTATCCCCGGCATTACGGATATCCTCGGGCAGTGAGTCAGGTGTCTCCGGCAGGGAGGTCTTCCAGATGCCGGTCCAGCGCTGCCTGTGCTTGCTTGTGGCCCCGCTTGGCAGCCTCAGTGTACCAATAAACGGCCTGATCCATATCCTGCCCGACACCACGTCCGGTGGCGTACATCTGGCCCAACAGAAACGCGGCTTCACCAGAGGCAGGCGCCGCCTTTTCGGCCCATACCCGTGCACTGGCGTAGTCTTCAAAGGCATGGAAAATAATGGCCATATTGGACTGCGCGCGCACGTCGCCGTTGTCAGCCGGACCCTGGCAGGCCTCTCTGGCTTCACTGTAATTGCGAATGGCCATCAACAGGTAGCAGTCACTCAGGGCCTGGTCGGAAACGCCGCTTTCATCGGCAACGTCTACCGTGGCTGGCTCCGGCTCAGCACGAGGTTCGGGTTCCGGTGTCGACGGCTGCCGCTTCACCCGCTCCGCAAAGGCGGCAACCTGGTCCGGGCATGAGTAACGGTAGCCGGCTTGATAGCGCTGAAGCATCGCGTTAGTAGCCGGCTCATTGGCGTACTCTTCTGCAATGGCTTCACAACGCAGATCCCTTTCCCGTTCCACGTTATGTAGTACGGAAGCGCGGGATGGATCGTCGCGGTGCTCCGCAAGGTATTCCGTCAGCGGGTCGATGTACGGCTGGTCAAACAACGCCCGCTGTTCCCGTTGGTAGGAATTCGGCGTTTGCGGGTTAACGATCTTCTTCATCACCTGCCCGGTTCGTTGCAGCAAATCCGACGACGCCTTGGACAAGCGATCACCGTCGACGCTTGCGCATCCGCTTAGAAAGAGCAAAATCAGAAGACAGGAATACGGACGATACATCTACACTCACTAGCCGTTTTCAGCAGTCGATGAAGCGACTAGTTTTACACGGAAGAAGGCAGGTTCAAACCGTTTCTTTTGAGGCTTATTTGCCGATGCAAAAACTGCTGAAGATTTTCCCCAGTAAGTCATCAGGTGTCATTACACCAGTGATTTCCCCCAAAGAATCCTGGGCAGCACGAAGGTCCTCTGCCAACAGTTCACCGGCTCCATAGCCCTGTAACTGGTCCTCGCCCTGCAGCAGGGAAACGCGGGCCCGCTCAAGGGCATCCAGGTGACGACGCCGGGCGATAAAGCCGCCTTCGGTGGTACTGGCAAATCCCATGC
Source organism: Marinobacter sp. G5_S1_61_S3 (assembly GCF_054968585.1). NCBI lineage: Bacteria > Pseudomonadati > Pseudomonadota > Gammaproteobacteria > Pseudomonadales > Marinobacteraceae > Marinobacter > Marinobacter sp. G5_S1_61_S3. The sequence goes on from NZ_JBQKUK010000001.1 coordinate 118,668, forward strand.
ACTGCTTCAGATGATCGCGCAGCACTTCCAGACCGTCCGCTGACTTTGCCGCAATGCGCACCACCGGCGCGGCACTGGCGTCCAGTTGCTCGATGCCCGCTGGTTCGCCAGTCAGGTCCACCTTGTTGCGGATGACGGTCAGGGGCGCGCCGGGTGGTAACTGGTCGATAAAGTCTGGCCACAGTTGATGGGGTTCGGTTTCCGGTGTGGTGGTGGCATCTACCATCAATAATATACGGTCGGCCTGACGAATCTCGTCCCAGGCCCTGGCAATCCCGATCTGTTCCACTTCGTCGGGGCTGTCCCGCAGGCCGGCGGTATCGATGATGTGCAGGGGCATGCCATCAATGTGGATGTGTTCGCGCAACACATCCCGGGTGGTGCCTTCAACTGCGGTCACAATGGCCGCCTCCCGTCCCGCCAGGGCATTGAGCAGACTGGACTTGCCAGCATTGGGACGCCCGGCAATCACCACCTTCATACCATCTCTTAGAATGGTGCCTTGCTGGGCTTCCTCAAGGATAACATCCAGGTCCTGGATAATGAGCTGCAGGTCGTTCGCCACTTTGCCGTCAGCCAGGAAATCGATTTCCTCTTCCGGGAAATCGATCGCAGCCTCGACATATATCCGTAGGTGGGTAACAGCCTCAACCAGGGCGTCAATTCTGCGGGAGAATACGCCTTGCAGGGAACGCACCGCACAGCGCGCTGCCTGCTCCGAACTGCTTTCAATCAGGTCGGCGATAGCCTCGGCCTGGGTCAGGTCCAGTTTGTCGTTCAGGAAAGCCCGTTCTGAAAATTCTCCGGGCCGGGCCAGGCGAGCCCCAAGTTCGCACACCGTTCTCAACAGCAGGTCCAGAATAACGGTGCCACCGTGGCCCTGGAGCTCAAACACATCCTCGCCGGTAAACGAATGGGGATTGGGAAAATACAGCCCGATACCTTCGTCGATCAGTTCCCCCCGAGTGTCCAGGAACGGCCCATAGTGTGCGTAACGCGGCCTGGGCTCGAACCCCAGCATCTGGCACGCAATGGCCGTTGCCTGCGGGCCAGATACCCGAACAATACCCACCCCGGACTGGCCCGGGGCCGTGGCAATTGCTGCAATGGTATCGGTGGCATAAAACATCGTTACTTTCCCCTTGCCCCTTGGGCCCCCTGAAATAACAGAGGCTCCCAAAAGGAGCCTCCGCAATCACTGGAACCGTTGGATGACCGGTCAGCTCTTCTTGGCCGCAACTTCTGCTTCAATCTTGCGGGTAATGTACCACTGCTGGCTGATGGACAGGATGTTGTTGACCAACCAGTACAGAACCAGACCTGCCGGGAACCAGAGGAAGAACACGGTAAAGATCAGCGGCATCAGCTTCATGATCTTCGCCTGCATCGGGTCCGGTGGTGTCGGGTTCAGACTCATCTGCAACATCATGCTGGCACCCATCAGGATAGGCAGGATGAAATAGGGGTCCATGACCGACAGATCCTGGATCCACAGCATGAAGGGAGCATGTCTCAACTGGACACTTTCAAACAGCACCCAGTACAGGGATATAAAGACCGGCATCTGTACCAGTATCGGCAGGCAGCCACCCAACGGGTTTATCTTCTCCCGTTTGTACAACGCCATCATTTCCTGGGACATGCGCTGGCGATCGTCGCCATACAGTTCTTTCAACCGTGTCAGCTGGGGAGCTACCGCTCGCATTCTTGCCATGGACCGGTAACTGGTCGCCGACAGTTTGAAGAACACCGCCTTGACCAGCACTGTCAGCAGGATGATAGCCACACCCCAGTTGCCAACCAGCCCGTGGAACCAGTCGAGAATAATGAACAATGGCAGGGCAATGAAGAACAGGAAGCCGAAATCAACCGTCCGGTCGAGGTTCGGGGCAACGTTCTCAAGGCGCTCAATGATCTTGGGACCGACATAGGCCTTGGCGGACACTTCGCTGGTTTGACCCGGCTCCACGACGGTCGCGGGATACACAAAGCCCATGACATAGAGCGGGCCACGACGAGTGGACTGGAACTGGGCCGGCTGATCACGTTCGGGCACCCAGGCCGCCAGGAAGTAATGCTGGAGGAAGGCCAACCAGCCATTGGTCACTGATTGGTTGATCGGGTTCTCGGAGAGATCGTCAAAATCGAACTTCTCGTAAGGATCTTCTGGCGAACTGACCACCATGCCCAGGAAAGCACGTATGCCCAGGCTGTTCTGTGCGGTTGGGTCCGGTGCCTGATCACGGACAATCTTGCCCGTCATGTTTGCCTGCCAGACGCTATCGGACTGGTTGTTGATCTGATAACGAACATCAATCTCATAGCTGTCACGGCTAAACAGATACTGTTTGGTGACTTCGACATTGTTGTCCGTGGTGAAGGTGAGATCGACCGTCAGTGTATTCTCGCCTTCCTGCAGTTCGTATTCTGACGCAGACGCGTTGTAAACCGGAGCACTGCCATTGCGTTTGCTGTCGATGCCATCGCGGCCAATCAGCCCGCTTTCCATGATGTAGGTGCGCTTGCTGGTATTGGTCAACACCCTCAGTGATTCTTCACTGTCCAGGGACCGGTCGTGCTGGAGTAGGGAACTCTCAATCAGATTACCGCCTACACGGTCGATCTTGAGCTCGTAGACATCGGTACGCACGGTGATGAGTTGATCACTGGCAGAAACGGAGGATGTCTCCGAGGCCGAGATTGTCTGGCCGTCGCCTTCCGGAGTGGTGAATTCTTCGCTTGAGGTATCCGGGCCACTGGCGCTCTCGCTCGGGAGAGTCATGTCATCCGTCGATGCAGGCTGGGTACTGGTACTGGCCTGTTCCGTAGCGGGTTGGGTCTGCGGCTGGTTATAGTCTTCATTCCAGGCAAGCACCATCATGTAACTGACAATGGCAAGGCCGGCAAATAATACAATGCGTTGAATATCCATAAACTTACTGTTTGGTCTGGTTAGCGTTATGGGTTTGGCTGGCCGGCCCGCAGCAGATGGAAGGTACTACCTCAGTGCGAACGTCAGTGCCCGGAACGGGATCATACCCGCCTTTTGCCCATGGATGACACCTCATTAGACGTTTGACCGAAAGAAAAAGGCCTCTAATGGCGCCGTGGGCGGTGATGGCTTCGACAGCGTATTGGGAACAAGTGGGGTAGTGACGGCAATGACTGGCCATCATCGGGCTGATCGCGTACTGGTAGACTCGGATGGGCAGGAGCAGCAGTTTGCGCATTAACCCGTTCCTTTGCCGGTACCGGAAAGTTCCGATGTGGTTGGTTTCTGGAGCTGGCGGTTTTTCTTCCTGAGGCGTGCCCAGAGCTCCGTCAGGGTAGCATTGAGCGCGGCATTATCAAGCTCCGTCAATCCTCGCCGTCCAAGAACCACGATGTCCAGGGCAGGGTATTCCCGTTCGTGCCTGAAGGTTTCCCGAACCCGGCGTTTAACGCGGTTTCGTTGTACAGCCAGTTTGAGATTCTTCTTTGAAAACACCAACCCAATCCTGGCGTGCCCCAGAGTATTGGGTGTGGCCAGGATCAGGAAATGTCGGTGCGGAACCCTTAGCTGTACGTCATCGAAGACTTTGCCGTAATCGGATGGCTTGAGCAGCCGGGACGATTTTGGAAAGGTCAAAGCCTTCATCAGGCGGTCAATGTCTATGCAGACAGACGGGCACGGCCCTTGGCGCGACGACGGGAAATTACCTTACGGCCGTTGGCGGTTGCCATGCGGGCACGGAAACCGTGAACGCGCTTACGCTTCAGTACGCTTGGTTGAAACGTTCTTTTCATGGTGTCGGTCTCACATTACAGATGTTGGAAATTCAATCGTTGGCTGGAAAATGAACAGCCAAAACAGGAGCGGCATTCTATGCAATGTGGCGGTGGAATTCAATGGTTATTCGAGACCAGTGTCGGGTTATTTCCATCTCCGCTGATTCACGGTTCAGGTAATAAATTCATTAGGTCTTTTTGTATTCTCTTTAAGGATTATTATTACTGTTATTAGGCAGGCCTTTTTCTGTGGAAAACCGATGGAATTGATTTGGAAACAGTGGATTGGATGGTTCATAAAGTGGTTGAGAAGTGGGGATGAGGCCTGTGTATATCCGAGGCAGGAAATGTGGGTAAGTTGGAGGTTTGCTCAGATCGCGATTTATCCACCGAACATCGGGGTGTCGTCCACAGGGTTGAGAGCGCTTTGTACACACAGGTCTGTGGGTAACTTTTTCTGCACGATATTTCTGTACACAAGCCTGTAGGTAAGTCTGTAAAAAATTGAAATAAAAGAAAATAAATTTCCACAGGCTGTTTATTAAATGCGTTTGGCTCTTTCACTCGGGAGGCCCTCAGGTTAGAATCCTTGGTCATCTCTTTCGTCGGGTCATGGAGATCCGTGACGAGAAATTTCTGAGGCATCGGAGGCAAGACTGTCGTGCCGAACAACATATGGCATCAGTGTCTGGAAGTACTCCGGGACGAGTTTCCCGCCCAGCAATTCAACACCTGGCTTAGACCCTTGCAGTCGGATCACCGCGAGGGTCAGTTGATGCTGTTCGCACCCAATCGGTTCGTCATGGACTGGGTGAACGAAAAATACCTCAGAAGAATTGAAGAAGTCCTGAAGGATCTGCACGGTGGCCAGGCACCTCGGATTGATATGAAGGTGGGTTCCGCGCCACGGTCATCTGACCTGGTGGTCCGTTCCGAGAACGCGGTCAGTGGTGTGGCCGCCGAACAGGAGGAAGCGGGTAGCCGGGTAACGGAAGAAGAGAAAGGCGTTGCGGCCACAGTGACCACGCCTTCGGTGAAGGCCAAGAGCACCAGCGAACGACGTTCGGTTCAGGTTGAGGGTGACATCAAGCACCAGAGTTTCCTGAACGAAGGCTTTACCTTTGACACGTTTGTGGAGGGTAAATCGAACCAGTTGGCCCGGGCGGCCTCGATGCAGGTGGCGGAGAACCCTGGTGGAGCTTATAACCCACTGTTTTTGTATGGTGGTGTGGGTCTGGGTAAGACCCACCTGATGCATGCCATTGGTAATGACATTGTACGGCGCAACCCGAGAGCCAAGGTGGCCTATCTTCGCTCCGAGCGTTTTGTGGCGGATATGGTGAAGGCACTTCAGTTAAACGCCATCAATGAGTTCAAGCGCTATTACCGCTCTGTGGACGCATTGTTGATAGACGATATTCAGTTTTTCGCCCGCAAGGAGCGCTCTCAGGAAGAATTCTTCCACACTTTCAATGCGTTACTGGAAGGCGGACAGCAGGTTATTGTGACCTGTGACCGCTTTCCGAAAGAAATTGTGGATATGGAAGAGCGCCTTAAATCCCGTTTCGGCTGGGGCCTGACCGTGATGGTAGAGCCACCGGAGCTGGAGACCAGGGTCGCCATCCTGATGAAAAAGGCGGAGCAGGTGAACGTCAAACTCAGCAGCGAGGCGGCGTTTTTTATCGCGCAAAAAATTCGATCGAACGTTCGTGAACTAGAAGGGGCGCTGCGCCTAGTGATAGCGAATGCTCACTTCACTGGTTCGGAGATCACCCCGCCGTTTATCCGGGAAAGCCTCAAGGATCTGTTGGCGCTGCATGAAAAGCAGGTCAGCATCGATAATATCCAGCGCACGGTGGCGGAGTACTACAAGATCAAGGTGGCCGATTTGTTGTCAAAACGGCGTACCCGCACTGTGACCCGGCCAAGACAGGTTGCCATGTCCCTGGCCAAGGAATTGACCAATCACAGCCTGCCGGAAATTGGCGATGCGTTTGGTGGCCGTGATCACACCACGGTATTGCATGCCTGCAAAAAGATTGTAGAGCTGCAGGAAACGGATCCTGGCATCCGAGAGGATTATCAGAACTTTATGCGGCTACTGACAACCTGACCGGGTTAGCGGCAGCCAATACACATTCACCTTCCAATAAAAGAATGCTGAGTGCCATGAAACTGACGATCAGCCGAGAATCTCTGCTCACCCCCCTTCAGTCCATTGCCGGTGTGGTGGAGCGAAAACAGACAATGCCCGTTCTCTCCAACGTGTTGCTGGTGGCCGAGGATAATACCCTCACGCTGACTGGTACCAATATGGAAGTGGAACTGGTGGGCCGGGTGTCACCGGTGCACGTTGACCAGCCAGGCCGCATTACAGTTCCGGCGCGGAAACTGTCTGATATTTGCCGGGCGTTGGGTGATGAGGCGCCTATCGAGTTGGCGTTGGAGGGCGACCGCCTGCATCTGCGTTGTGGCGCCAGCCACTTTACGCTGTCGACCTTGCCGGCGGAGCATTTTCCCAACGTTGAGGATGATGCGGAAAGTTTCGGCCTGGAACTGCCCCAGAAAGAACTCAGCCGAATGTTCGACGCCACTGCTTTTGCAATGGCTCAACAGGATGTTCGCTATTACCTGAACGGGCTGTTGCTGGAAGTCGACAAGGATCACGTTCGCACCGTGGCTACTGATGGCCATCGCCTGGCCATGGCGCATTTTGATTTGCCCACCGGCTGCCCGGAACCCCGCCAGGTGATCGTGCCGCGTAAGGGTGTGCTGGAACTGGCGCGCTTGCTGGATGATGTGGAAACCCCGGTGACCCTGGTGATCGGAGACAATCATCTGCGCGCGACGGTAGGCTCCTATACCTTTACCTCGAAGTTGATCGAAGGCAAGTTCCCGGACTATAACCGGGTAATTCCCCGCGGTGGGGATAAAGTTGTCCTGGCGGATCGCGCTACCCTCAAGAACACACTCCAGCGCGCCGGCATTCTATCCCATGAAAACATCCGTGGCGTACGCCTGAACCTGGCGCCCAACGAGTTGCAGGTATTTGCCAACAACCCGGATCAGGAACAGGCCGAAGACGCGCTGCCGGTCGAGTATCAGGGCGAATCACTACAGATTGGCTTTAATGTAGGCTACCTGGTAGATGTGATGAACGCGCTGGATGAAGATCAGGTCAAGATAACCCTGGCGAATCCCAATAGCAGTGCGTTGATTGAGGCCGAGAACGACAATCGCTGCCTCTATGTCGTCATGCCGATGCGGCTGTAGGTCCGCCGGATTGGTTGTGGCCGCCAGATATTTACCGGATCAGTAAGGAAGAGAGTCATGGGAACGGTGACGAACAGCCTCAAGGGTGCCTTTCGAATCGGTCAGACCGTATCGGTGTTGGGACGCGCTGGAGTGAATTGGGTGCGGGGAGATCGACCGCCCGCGCCGCGGTTGCTCAGGCAGACGTTTGAATCCCTGGGTGCCACCTACATCAAGCTCGGCCAGTTTATTGCCAGCTCCCCCACGTTTTTCCCCAAGGAATACGTGGAGGAATTCCAATACTGTCTGGACCGTACCCCAAGCCTGCCATTCAGTGTGATCCGGAAAATTATCCGGGACGAACTGGGCCGACCAATCGAAGACGTATACTCTGACATTGACCCGGTGGCTTTGGCGTCGGCATCGATTGCACAGGTTCACGCCGCAAAGCTGGTTACTGGTGAGGATGTGGTGATCAAGGTGCAAAAGCCGGGTGTGGAAAACATTCTGCTGACGGATCTCAATTTCCTGTACCTGTCCGCGAAAATTCTGGAGACCCTGGCGCCCAAACTATCCTGGACTTCGTTGTCCGGAATCGTGGAGGAAATCCAGCGCACCATGCTGGAGGAGTGCGACTTCATCAAGGAAGCGAACAACCTTAAGGTGTTCCGGGAATTTCTCCATAACACCCACAATGAAGATGCTACCGTGCCACGGGTCTACGAAAGCTGCAGTACTCGTCGCATTCTTACCATGGAGCGTTTCCACGGTGTACCTCTGACGGATCTTGAAAGCATCCGGGGTTACGCGCGGGATCCGGAGCGCACGCTGATTACGGCAATGAACACCTGGTTTTCCAGCCTCACCCAGTGTGAGTTTTTCCACGCCGATGTTCATGCGGGCAATCTGATGGTGTTGAAAGACGGCCGGGTTGGTTTTATTGATTTCGGTATTGTCGGTCGCATCCGTCCGGATACCTGGCAGGCCGTCAGCGATTTTATTTCAACGGTCATGGTCGGCAATTTTGAAGGCATGGCCGACGCGATGATTCGTATCGGTATCACCCATCAAAAGGTTCAGGTGGCTGAACTGGCAGCCGACCTGCGGCGCCTTTACCAGCAAATGGACACCATGGTGCCGGATGAAGTGCCGTATCAGGCTGAACAAGCTGAGGATGACGTGAACAACATCCTGATGGATATGGTACGGATTGGTGAGGGCCACGGGCTGCATTTTCCAAGAGAGTTTGCGCTCTTGTTGAAGCAGTTCCTGTATTTCGACCGTTACGTTCACATACTGGCGCCGGAAATGGATGTCTTCATGGACGAGCGGTTGAACATGCTGCATTAATCGCGTTCACCCGCGAGGTTTTGTACACTGGGGCAGCGTTGTCGGTAAGGCACGCTGCCTTTTTTGTCCCCGTCTCCTGCTGGTTAATAACCTATCGTGACCTATGGCGCTTGTTAAACTTCAATCGGAACATTTCCGCAATCTCTCGCCTGCGCCGGTCAGTTTCTCACCTTCCATTAATTTGTTATATGGCGCCAACGGCAGTGGAAAAACCAGCGTTCTGGAAGCCATTGGCTACCTGGGGCTTGGCCGCTCATTCCGGGTAAGTAGACATCAGGCGGTGGTTAGCCACGGCCAACACAAACTGACGGTGTTCGGTGGCCTGGATCAGGGAATGTCGGGAGGGGAACAATCATCAGTTGGAGAGCTTAACCATCGTGTGGGCATCTCCAGGGATGTGACCGCTAAAGAAACCACGCTTAGAGTGGATGGGGAAGCAGTTCGTAACCTGTCTTCGCTTGCCCGGCATCTGCCCGTCTCGGTTATCGATCCGGGGGTGTTTGATATTGTTGCCGGCGGACCCGGAAAACGCCGGCAGTTTCTCGATTGGGCAGTGTTCCACGTGGAACCTTCGTTTGCTTCGTTGTGGCAGCAGTGTCAAAGAGTGACGTCACAGCGGAATCAGATCCTGAGAAATGGTAGGATAGATGACGCTCTGATGAAGGTCTGGGATTCCCAGTACACGGAGTTGGCAGAGCGATTGACGCAAGCCCGGAACGAAACCTTTCGGCTCTTTACCAAGGCTTTTTACAGTTTACTCGGTGAGATAGACGCCCCCTGGGTTGATGGGCTCAAGCTGGACTATTACGTTGGCTGGGACGCCAGCCAACCCCTGGTCGAGGTACTACGTTCCCACCGGGAGCAAGAACAGAAAATGGGCCATACCCTGTACGGTCCCAATCGGGCTGACATCCGCTTGCGATACCAGGGAAGGCCGGTGGCGGAGACCTTCTCCCGGGGCCAGCAAAAGACGTTGGTCATTTTGATGAAGATCGCGCAAGGCATGGTGCTAAGCGATCTTGGAAAGCAGGTTACCTTTTTGCTGGACGATATCAATGCAGAGCTGGATGTCGTCCACAGGGCCATGCTTGCCCAAAAGCTCTACGAATTACGATGTCAGGTGTTTGTGACATCGATAGAGGCGCCCAGGCCGGATGAGTTATGGCGGCACACCATGCCGGAATACAGATTGTTCCACGTGGAACATGGCAAATTGACGAAAGAACAGGAACCCGGATGATCCACTTTCATCGCTCTAAAATAACAGCGGCAATGGCTTCACGCCGGGAAATCACCCTTCAGGAGTACCCTAATGAGTGAATCGAACTACAACTCCTCAAGCATCAAGGTATTGAAAGGACTGGATGCCGTTCGGAAGCGGCCCGGCATGTATATCGGTGACACTGATGATGGCACGGGCCTGCATCACATGGTCTTTGAGTTGGTGGACAACTCCATTGACGAGGCGTTGGCTGGGCACTGTTCTGAAATCGGGGTGATCATCCATCCGGACGAATCGGTCACGGTCAGGGATAACGGCCGTGGTATTCCGGTCGACCTTCACAAGGAAGAAGGTGTCTCCGCTGCGGAAGTTATCATGACGGTTCTCCATGCCGGTGGTAAGTTTGATGACAACAGCTACAAGGTCTCAGGCGGGCTTCACGGTGTTGGGGTGTCGGTGGTAAACGCCCTCTCCTCCTCCCTTACGTTGACCATTCGACGTGATGGCAAGGTTTACGAGCAAACCTACAACAACGGCGTACCAAAAGCGCCGCTCGATGTGGTTGGCGACACCGACGCCAGTGGTACGAAGGTTCACTTCATTCCATCCCCGGATACGTTTACCAGCATTGAATTCCACTGGGATATTTTGGCCAAACGCCTGCGGGAGCTGGCGTTCCTGAACAGCGGTGTGCGTATCCGCCTGCAGGATGAGCGTAGTGGCAAGGAAGAGGTATTCGAATACGAGGGTGGCCTGCGTGCCTTTGTTGAGCACCTGAACTCCAACAAGACACCGATCAACCGCGTGTTTCATTTCATCAAGGAACGTGAAGACGGTATTGCGGTGGAAGTGGCCATGCAGTGGAACGATGCCTTCCAGGAAAATATCTACACGTTTACCAACAACATCCCGCAGCGCGACGGTGGTACCCACCTCGCTGGGTTCCGTGCGGCCCTGACCCGTTCGCTCAACAACTATATTGAGCACGAAGGCCTGGGCAAAAAGGCCAAGGTCAGCACGTCCGGTGATGACGCTCGGGAAGGTCTGACGGCTATTATCAGCGTGAAGGTTCCTGACCCCAAGTTCTCGTCCCAGACCAAGGACAAGCTGGTTTCTTCCGAGGTCAAAACCGCGGTTGAGCAGGAGTTGTATCAATCCTTTGCGGACTTCCTGCAGGAGCAGCCCAACGAGGCCAAGCTGATCGTCAACAAGATGATTGAAGCGGCCCGCGCCCGTGAAGCGGCCCGCAAGGCCCGTGACATGACGCGCCGCAAGGGGGCGCTGGACATTGCCGGTCTGCCGGGCAAGTTGGCGGACTGTCAGGAAAAAGACCCCGCTCTTTCCGAACTGTTCATAGTGGAGGGTGATTCCGCCGGTGGTAGTGCCAAACAGGGGCGCGATCGGAAGACACAGGCCATCCTGCCACTCAAGGGTAAGATCCTGAACGTGGAGAAGGCCCGCTTCGACAAGATGTTGTCCTCGGCGGAAGTGGGTACGCTCATTACTGCGCTGGGCTGCGGCATCGGGCGAGAGGAATTCAATCCGGAAAAACTCCGCTACCACTCCCTGATTATCATGACCGATGCGGACGTGGACGGTTCCCACATCCGTACGCTGCTACTCACCTTCCTGTTCCGTCAGATGCGTGAAATTATTGAGCGTGGCCATGTGTTCATTGCCATGCCACCGCTGTACAAGGTCAAGCGTGGTAAGCAGGAGCAGTACCTGAAAGACGAGAAAGCCAAGGAAGCGTACCTGACACAGACCGCCCTGGAAGGCGCCCAGCTCTATGTCAATCCGGAAGCGCCGGCTATCAAGGATTCCGCTCTGGAAACCATGGTGAAGGACTACCAGGCGGTGATGGCGATGATTGATCGTCTGTCCCGGGCCTACCCGGCCAAGGTACTCCAACAAATGCTGGATAACGTGACCCTGAAGCCGGAACACCTCAAAGAAGAGGCAGAAGTGGCTCGTTGGGTGGCTCGCCTGGGTGACGGCCTTCAGCTGGATACTCGCACCGGCACCAAGTACACCTTCTCGGTGGAAAAGGACACCGAGCGCAATCTCTACCTGCCGAAGGTGGTGATTTATGTGCACGGGATTCCCCATAACCACGTGTTCAGCCATGAGTTCTTCGAGTCGTCCTCTTACGCGGCCATCGCGAGGATGGGTGAGACACTGGACGGCTTGATCGAAGACGGCGCTTATATCCAGCGTGGCGAGCGCAAGCAGGCGGTGCTGTCATTCGAGGGCGCTCTGGAATGGCTGATGAAGGAAGCCCAACGCGGCCTGAACATCCAGCGCTATAAGGGGCTGGGTGAGATGAACCCGGAGCAGTTGTGGGAAACCACCATGGATCCGGAGACTCGTCGCATGATGAAGGTCACCATCGAGGACGCCATTGCGGCGGACCAGATCTTCACCACCCTGATGGGCGATGACGTCGAGCCACGGCGCCTGTTCATCCAGAGTAATGCGCTTGAAGTGACCAACCTGGACGTGTGATCACGGCGGGTTTTTGATCGGACCCGGGTTGTCCGGGGATACGAAAAAGGCGACCTGATGGTCGCCTTTTTTATTTATAATTCAGTTGTTTAGAGGAATTCAGTATTTCTGACTGGCGTCAGCTACCGTTACCTGTGGATGTGTCAGACGACTTGTTGTCGTGCTGGGCCGCAAGGTGCGGCGCCATAACATCCTCAAGGGTGTAGCCGGTGAGCCGGCGAATGGAACGCCAGAGGTAGTAGAAAATGGCGATCATCATGATCATCGAGGGAATAGCGATCATGGGATAACTCACTAGGGTCATCCTGCCCAGTTCTTCATTGAACGCCTGGGTTCCGGACGGGCTGGTGACAATCCACTTGGCCAGCACGAAATTCATGATGGAGGAGAACAGAAAGGTCAGGCTGAAGAAATAGCTGGCCTTGAGCAGGCGGGCCTCGAACTCTTCCTCACTTCCGTTTTCTTTCAGCACCGCCTGAATCTTGTCCACGTTCAGCACGGACGGGTTGTACAGCAGCGTTCTAACCAGCGGATAGCGTGTACGGGTTGAAACGAGCACGGCAATACCGATGACGGCGGGAACAGCCGCTTCCTTGATCGCCAGCCAGCCGGCATCCAGCTCCATCAGGCCGATACCGCCGGTCAAACCGACGCTGACAATGCCGAGCACCGCAATAAAGTTGTACTTGCGATAGCGCACCAACTCGAACAGTCCCCATCCAAGGGGGAACGCAAGCCCGATGACCAGGGCCATGACACTGCCCAAATATTCATCCCCGCTCAACTTCATCAGAATGACGGAGGGAATGATGATACTCACGAGTAGATCAACCCAGGGCCTTGGCTTGTGGGTCGGTGGAGATTGGATTTCCGGGTCGGTCATAAATCAGCCTGATCGTTCGGGGAAGTGATGCCGGTGGAATCCAGCATACCGAAAAAGTCGTCAGGCAGTATACGATGAAACCGTGAGTGTGAGTAACCGAGGTCGGCGGTACCGGCCCGCTAACGCGGGCCGTTTCAGTTGGTGTGGTAGTGGCAGGTGCGCTTCAGAAAGAACCGGAAGTGGAACTGCTGGTGCCCTCACCTGCGGTCTGTACCAGGTTATTATCCCCTGACTGCCACTGCTGCTGGGCGCTGGGATCGGTTTCGCTGCGCTTCAGGCATTTCCACTCGATGGAGGTCTCCGCTGGTAGATTGATCGACCCACTCCAGGTTGGGTAGGCTGTTGGATCCAGTTTTACCGCATCGGCAGGTGACCAGTTACCTAAAGCATTGTTGTTGCCGGTAACGTACACACTTTGCCCCATGGTGGTAGTGCCGTTCTGGCACTGGAAGGTGACGGATGCCGTCCCTGCTGTTGGCGGATTGGGATCGCTTCCGTCACAGGGGGCACCGCTATGAAGTGCCGCTGCCTCCATCGCCGGTACCGTCAGTGCCACCTGGCCATTCTGCACCGTTACGCAGGCACCGTTGCCAGCCACATTGCGATAGTTTCCATCGGCCAGCCCGGTGCTGAAAGTCCGTGACAGTGTGCTGCCTTCACGGTTGATGGCGACGAACCCCTTATTGCCCCGACTAAAGGCAATCTGGTTATTGCCATTGTCCCACCAGCTGTTCACGCCCTGGCCGTCGGTCTCAGCCCGGAAGGCAACCATGTTGGCAATGGAGTCCCAGCGATGTTCGCATACCCAGGCGGACCCGCACTGAGCAGTGCCGTTCTGGTAGACGTTTTGGGCTGGAGGGCCCTGGTCACCGTTGGAAAATGCGTAGCTCGACATTACCTTGGGGTAGCCATAAGGCCAGCCCAGCATGAACACGTTGGCCAGGTTGTAGAGATCACCATCCTTGTAGGTCAACACATTGCTGCCACCGGCACCGTGGCCACGTTGGTTGTCATGGTTGTCGGTGAATACAACGGCATCACCGCCGGACAGGAAGCCCCAGCTCTCACCAAAGGCGTTGAGGTTGGCCAGTTGCTGGTTCTTGAAGACGTTGCCGATGGACGCGCTGTAGCGGAACTCGGTGACGTCTGACGTACCCGTGTACTCAGTGGCACTGACGGCTTCGCCACCCAGGTCGATCACCTCCTGGAATACGTACAGCGGGCCGCCGGCCTGATTGATGACGGCGCCGATATCACCGGGCGACATATGTTTGGCGGCATCCACCCGTATACCCTTCACACCCAGCGACGTGAGCTGATTGAGATAGCCGGCCAGAGTGTCGCGCACGTAGCCGCTTCCGGTATCCAGGTCCGGTAAGCCGACGAGTCGGCAATTGCGAACGCGCCAGGCATCCGAACTGTAATCCGAGCCGTTGATACTGCATTCGGCGTGGAAATCATTGCCACTGTAGATAGGATAGGTCAGGGAATCGCTGCTGTAATAGGACCCGGCGGTGCCGGTTCCCGTACCATTGGCGGTATGGTTGATCACTGCATCCACGTAAACATCCACTCCGGCCGCGTTGCAGCGCGAAACCATGTTAGCGAACTGGTTGGCGTTACCACTGCGGCTCTGGAGCTGGTAGCTGACCGGTTGATAGCGCGTCCACCAGGCGCTGCCCTGAATGTGTTCCTGCGGCGGTGACACCTGAACGGCGCTGTAACCCTTGGGCCCAAGAAACTGTTCACATTCGGTGGCGACATCGCTCCACTTCCATTCGAACAGATGGACAAAGGTACCGGCGTGGGCGGTATTAATGGGCAACGCAAGTGTCAGGCCGAGACTGACACCGGTTACCAGGCGTTGTATGGAGATCATTGTGTGCTCCTGTCTTGTATTTGTTGTGGAGACGATCCAATGGCCACTGCCGGCTGTTGACGGCAGTTGTGGATGTCCATCGTCAACATGAAGTGTTCAATCGTTAGCCAAAACATCCTTTCAGGCAGTTTGCGGGGAGTAGTCAGGGGGAGGAGTTGCAATATTTACGTAGCTTCTGAATACGTGTCACTAAACTGAAACACGCCTGCCAGTGGGATCGGTTAAGCTTGCAGCCGGTGTTTTGACGGGGCTTTAGGAGGAAGCATGAAGATCATTGCGTTTTACAGCCTTAAAGGCGGTGTCGGTAAAACCGCTGCGGCTGTAAACATTGCCTACCTGGCCAGCCAGGCTGGCATTCCCACCCTGCTATGGGATCTCGACCCTCAGGGCGCGGCCAGCTGGTACCTGGCGGGAACCGACGAGATCAAGGGTCGGAAACTGGCTGCACTGATGGATGGCAAGACCCCCATCGGCAAATTCATTCGGGCCAGCGCCTACCCTGACCTCGATTTTATCCCGGCCCATAACAGTTTTCGCAACCTTGATGTCCGGCTGGATAAGGACGACAGCGCCAATACCCTCAAAAACTGGCTGGCGCCGCTATCGGAGGAAACCAGCCTGGTCGTACTGGATTGCCCGCCCTCGATGTCGCGGTTGTCCGAGCAGGTGTTGAAAACCGCCGATGGCGTGTTCGTGCCGGTGGTTCCGACCTGGCTCGCTCTGAATAGCTGGCAACAGCTCCAGTCCTTCGCCAGGGACAAGAAACTCAAACCCGGTCGTCTGCACCCGTTTTTCTCCATCGTCGACCGCCGCAAGAATCTGCATCGCGAGATGGTGATCCATCGCAAACAGCGCCTCGAGAATGGGCTGAACGCGCTGATTCCCAATGCCAGTGTGGTGGAGAAGATGGGTGA
Organism: Marinobacter sp. G5_S1_61_S3; assembly: GCF_054968585.1. NCBI lineage: Bacteria > Pseudomonadati > Pseudomonadota > Gammaproteobacteria > Pseudomonadales > Marinobacteraceae > Marinobacter > Marinobacter sp. G5_S1_61_S3. The sequence continues at coordinate 134,441 of NZ_JBQKUK010000001.1, forward strand.
GAGTGGCCAGCCGGTGGAACTGATGGATCGGTCATCCGCAGCTGCCGATGCCTATCGGCGCTTGTGGAAGGAAATCAGGAAGTTGATCTAGAACGGATAGAGCCCATAAAAAAAACGCTGGTCAGCTTCACACTGACCAGCGTTCCGGTATACAGCGGCAGGTGTGTTAATGACCCTGCCAGAAGGTGTTAGCCCACCTCTTTCAGTGCCTGCTCAACGATCGCCAGGCCTTCCTCAAGAATATTGTCCTCGATGGTGACCGGCATCAGGAAACGCAAGGTATTGCCGTACATGCCGCAGCTCAGCAGGATCAGGCCGTTTTCCTTGGCTTTCTTGGTAACGGCCGCCGCCAGGTCTGCCCGCGGTTCCTTGCTGATTTTGTCGGTGACCAGTTCAATCGCAGCCATGGGCCCGAGGTTGCGCACGTTGTCCACGTGGGGGAACTGTTCCTGCCACTGATCAAAGCGTTTGCGCAGGGTGTCACCCAGGCGCTGACTCTTGCCCAGAATGTCTTCTTCCTTGAACACGTCAAATACTGCCAGGGCTGCCGCACAGGCCGTCGGGCTGCCAGTGTAGGTGCCGCCGAGGGAGTTCGGGCCGGACGAGTCCATAACCTTGTCGGTACCGACAATGGCTGAGATCGGCATGCCATCGGCCATACTCTTGGCCATGGTCATCATGTCGGGCTCAACACCGCTGTGTTCGATGGCGAACATCTTGCCAGTCCGGCCGAAGCCGCTCTGAACCTCATCCGCGATCATCAGGATGCCGTTCTCATCGCAGATCTTGCGGATCTCTTTGAGGAAGCTGGCTGGTGCGGCGTAGAAACCACCCTCACCCAATACCGGCTCAATCACGATGGCGGCGGTGTCACTGGCGGGTGAATCGGCCTTCATGGCCATCTTCAGGCCACGGAGCGCTTCATCCTCACTGACACCGTGATAGGGAACCGGATAGGGGGCGCGAAAGACGGTGCCCGGCATTGGGCCGAAATCGGTCTGATAAGGAGCGGCTTTGCCGTTCATGGCCATGGTGTAGAAGGTACGGCCGTGATAACCGCCGTCAAAGCAGATCACATTGGTTTTGCCGGTCGCCGCGCGGGCGATCTTCATGGCGTTTTCCAGGGCTTCTGCGCCGGAGTTGGCCAGCATGACCTTGGCGTGGCCCTTTACCGGAACCACTTCACTGAGCTTCTGCGCCAGCTTCACATAGCCCTCATAGGGCATGACGGTCTGGCAGGTGTGCATCAGCTTGTCCAACTGCGCCTTCACCGCTTCAACCACTTTGGGGTGACGATGGCCGATATTCAGTACACCAATGCCGCCGGCGAAGTCGATCATACGCTTGCCATCGGCATCCCAGAGCTCGGCATTGGTCGCATGGTCGGCAAACTGCTCGTTGGGGCTGGCAGCACCGGCCGCGACATAACGTTCTTTGAGTGCCTGCAATTCTTTGTTCGTCACTTTGCCTCTCCTCGAATTCGGTTTGGTACTGTCAGCATACACGAAATGATGGCCCGGTTTGAAAACCCGGCCCTGTTGTTTCTACGTACTGCGGCCGCCAATGTCCTCCCGGAACTGAAGTTCCGCAAGTCTCCGGTACAGCGGATTCCGTTCGACAAGTTCATCGTGGTTGCCGATATCCTGAATAATTCCGGCGTCCATCACAATGATACGATCGGCGTGCCTGACGGTGGCCAACCGGTGTGCGATGACCAATGTCGTGCGGTTGGACATCAGTCCCGGCATGGCTTGCTGGATCAGGTGTTCGCTTTCTGCATCCAGTGCGCTGGTCGCCTCATCCAATAACAGTATAGGCGCATCCGCAAGCAGTGCGCGGGCAATCGCCAGCCGCTGCTTCTGCCCCCCCGATAGCCCGAGACCCGTATCGCCCAGTGGCGTTTCATAGCCTTTTGGCAGTTTGCGGATAAACTCATCGGCATGGGCAATCCTGGCGGCCTCCACCATGGCAGTGTCGCTGGCCTCCGGTCGAGCGTAGCGGATGTTATCGGCAATGGTGCCGTGAAACAGCGCGGGGTTCTGTGGCACCAGCGCAAAGCATTGGCGCAGGTCTGTAAGCGCTAACTTACGACTGTCAACGCCGTCGATAAGAATCCGCCCCGTGTCGGGGTCATAGAACCTCAAGAGCAGATCGAACAACGTAGACTTTCCAGCCCCGGAGGGACCAACCAGGGCCACGGTTTCGCCTGCCTGGATGTGAAGTGAAAGGCTTTGCAGAACCTCGATATCGCGACGGGCCGGATAGGAAAAGGTCAGATTGCTGATCTCGATGTCGCCGCGAAGGGGGTCGGGCAGAGCCTGGGTGGCGTTTGCCCCACTGAGGATTTCACTGGGTGTCTGCAGCAGCTCGAAAATCCGCGCCGCTGCCCCGGCTGCGCGCTGCAACTCACCAATCACTTCACTGATGGCGCCGGCGGCCAGTCCCACCAACAGGCTGTAGAATACAAATGCCGCCAGCTCGCCCGGGCTGGTACGACCTGAGATCACATCCAGCCCGCCAATCCAGATCACCACGCCAATGGCACCCATAACCAGGGTAATGGCGATGGTGGTCAGCCAGGCCCGCTGGCGAATCCTCACACGGGCAATCTCGAAGGCATTTTCCGCCACCTGTGAGAAAAACCGGCGGTCATGAGGCTGATGGTTGAACGCCTGCACCGTCTTGATCTGGGTGAGGTTCTCCCCCACGTAGCTGCCCACTTCCGCGACCCGGTCCTGGCTCAGCCTGGACAGCTGCCGCACACGGCGACCATAGATCAGGATGGGAATGATCACCAGTGGGAAGCCGAGGATGATGATACCGGCAAGTTTGGCATTGGTTATGAAGAGCAGGATCAGACCGCCCACCAGCATCAGGGTGTTGCGCAGCGCGATGGAGACCGTGGAGCCGATGACGGATTGCAGCACTGTTGTATCAGCGGTAAACCGCGACTGTATTTCCAGGCTTCGGTTTTTCTCGTAGAAACCAGGGTGAAGGTCGATCAGATGGTTAAACACCTGCTTTCGAATATCCGCCACCACCCTTTCGCCAATCCAGGACACAAGATAAAAGCGGGCAAAGGAGCCGATAGCCAGTCCGATCACCAGCACAAAAAACAGACCGACTGCTTTGGACAACATCGCGGGAGACTGGGTGGCAAGGCCCTGGTCCACCAGAATCCGTAAGCCCTGACCCAGGGCAAGTGTGATGCCGGCTGTAATAACCAGAGCCACGAGAGCGCCGGTAACAGCCCTTTTGTAAGGGCTGATAAAATCGACAACCAGTTTCAGAGCCTTCCGATGACGGGTGTTGATGGTGTGCCTCCAGGATAAGGGGTACTGTAAACTCCGATAACAATACGGTTTTTACTCGTATTAGAACCTATCATACAGCTACGTAAGAGCGTGCGGGGTGGGACTTGTCTGCCAGGACCGTCAAAAGCCATGGATGGCTTTTGTCGAGCGTACAGGGACGTATCTACAGCGTGTCCTGGCAGACAAGTCCCATCTCGTGCGCTCGACTACTCCGTGATTGAAGGGAAACCCGAGTGCGCGCCTACGCTGACAACGAGTACCCCGCCAACCACAAACCCGACTGGAAAGTCATCGCCGGCCTATGGCCCTATCTGGCGGAATTCCGTGGTCGAGTCATGCTGGCACTGGGGTTCCTGATCTTCTCCAAACTGGCCACGGTCGCCACACCGGTCGCCTTGAAATACATCGTCGACTACCTGGACGAAAATCAGGGCGGCGAGGTACTGCTGTGGATACCGGTCATACTGGTCGTCGCCTACGGCCTGCTCCGATTTGGCAGCACCCTGTTCAGCGAATTGCGGGACGCGGTGTTCGCCCGAGTCGCGGAACGGGCCATGCGACGAGTGTCACTGAGGGTTTTCGAACATCTGCACAACCGGGAGCTGTCCTTTCACCTGGACCGGAAAACCGGCGGACTGGCCCGGGACATTGAACGGGGCACCAACGGCATTAGCTTCCTGCTGCGTTTCACCCTCTTCAACATTGTCCCCACCCTCCTCGAAATCCTGATGGTGGCCGGTATTCTCTTCGTGGTGTTCAACGTGGGCTATGTGCTGGCGATCCTGGTAGCGGTGGTGGTGTATGTGGTGTTTTCCATCAAGGTGACCGAGTGGCGCACGAAATACGTGCGCGAAGCCAATGCCCGGGACAACCAGTCCAATTCCCGCGCAGTCGACAGCCTGCTCAACTACGAGACCGTAAAGTATTTCAATAACGAACGCTTCGAGGCAGAGCTCTACGACAAGGACCTGGATGACTGGGAACAGGCACGGCTCAAAAACCGGCTGTCGCTGGCCGCCCTGAACTCGGGCCAGGCCCTGATCATCGGTGTGGCGATGATCGTCATCATGGCCATGGCAGTGCAGGAAGTCGCCAGTGGTGAGATCACCCTGGGGGATTTCACCATGATTAATGCCTACCTGTTACAGCTGTTTATACCGCTCAATGCACTGGGGTTCGTGTATCGGGAGATCCGCCAGGCGCTGGTGAATGTGGAACGGTTGTTCGGGTTGCTCGGCGACGAACCGGTCATTGAGGACGCGCCGAACGCCAAAGCGTTGGTGGTGGAAAAAGGCGAGGTTTGTTTCGACCAGGTTCACTTTGGTTATCGCCCCAACCGTCAGATCCTCCGGAACGTAAGTTTCTCAATTCCCGCTGGGCACACCGTAGCCGTCGTGGGCGCCAGCGGCGCGGGGAAATCGACCCTCGCCCGCCTGCTTTTCCGGTTTTACGATGTGAACCGGGGCAGTATCACCATCGATGGTCAGGATATCCGTGAGGTCACCCAGGACAGCCTGCGTTCCGCCATTGGCGTGGTGCCCCAGGATACGGTGCTGTTCAACGACACACTTTTTCGGAACCTGGCTTACGGTCGGCCTGATGCCAGCGAGGAAGAGGTGTACCGGGCAGCCCGAATGGCGCACCTGGAACAGTTTATCCACAGCCTGCCCGATGGCTATAACACACAGGTTGGTGAGCGGGGGCTTAAACTTTCCGGCGGCGAGAAACAGCGGGTCGCCATTGCCCGGGTACTTCTCAAGAACCCACCGTTATTGATTCTGGACGAAGCCACATCTTCTCTGGATTCGCTGTCTGAACAGGCGATTCTGGGGGCCTTGAAGGAAGTCAGCCGCCAGCGCACCTCCCTGGTTATCGCTCATCGGCTGTCGACGACGCGCGATGCGGATACCATTCTGGTGATGGACGGCGGCTGCATTGTCGAGAGTGGCAACCACGTCGAGCTGCTGGGCCAGAAGGGGCATTACGCCAGGCTCTGGGAACAGCAGCATCGAACTGGTGATGATGGTCAGGCAAGCCCCTGATCACGGGCCATGGCCATAGCCGCTTTCGGCCCTGTCCATAGCGATGGCAGTATGACAAAGGAGACCGGTATGGCGGTTATCACAATGAACTGCTGAAGCACGCCAATCTGCCCTGAACCCATATACAGCAGAATGGCGGCCATCATCGCCATAGCACCGCCCCAGAATACCCGGATCCAAGGATTTGGCTCATCATGGCCCGCACCCACCATGGCAATGGAATAGCTCATGGAGTCGCCGGTGGTGGCGACAAAAATGGTGGTGAGCAGCAGTATCGCGGCGGCCATCCAGGTGCCTCCTGGCAGCGCCTGGGCCACGGTCAGTGTGGCGACGTCAAAACGGAAATTGTTCAACGCTTCGGTCAGGTCAAAGGTGCCGGCCAGCTGGTGATAGATTCCCGAGCCACCCAGCAGCGTAAACCAGATTGTGGTGGCAATAGGTGCCAATACGGCAACCGCGAGGATCATTTCACGAACCGTGCGTCCGCGGGAAATTCGCGACACAAACACTGCCATCAAAGGCGTGTAACCAATAAACCAGGCGAAGAAAAACACCGTCCACCATTTCATCCACCAGTCCGGCGCCGTTTCAGCGGTCATCGTCGACATTGCCATGAAAGACGTCAGGTACTCGCCGAATGACTGGGTAAAGGTGTTGGCCAGAAACAGTGTGGGACCGAACAGGAAAATCACCGCGGCGATGGCCAGGGCGAGGAGCACGTTGAACCGGCTGAGCAACTGAATACCCTTGTGCAGGCCGGTCATGGCGGAGGTCATGTACACCCCGGCCAGAATGATCAGTACCGCGAGCTGGGTGCCATAGCCATCGGTGATGCCAAACAGCTCGTGCAGCCCGAAACTCACCTGGGTTGCCAGGAAACCGATAGGGCCGACGGTTCCCGCCACCACGGCAATGACGCAAAGGGCGTCAATCACCCCACCCAGCTTGCCTTGAACAGCGTTCTCACCAAACACCGGATACAATAGGGTTCGCGGCTGCAGCGGTTTGCCCTGATCATAGTGAGCCCTGCTGAGAACCAGTGCGGTCAGCGAGCCGAGCACGGCCCAGGCAAGGAAGCCCCAGTGAGTAAACGACTGCGCCATGGCGGGAGCGGTGGCCGCAGCCGTTCCGGCTTCGGTATCAAACGCCGGTGGTGTTACCATAAAGTGATAGACCGGTTCCCCGGCGGCGAAAAACACCCCTCCACCGGCCAGCAATGTACACATGATCATTGAAAGCCAGCGAAAACGGCTGATTTCCGGCCGGTCCAGGCCACCAATCCGTGCATTGCCGGCCTTGCTGACCGCTGTTCCAAGTGCGATGAAAAAGGTTGCCAGCAGGAGTAGTTGGAAGAACGACCCCAGGTACTTTGCCGTCCAGGTGAATCCGGCGCCAATCGCTGTGGCGACGGCGCTGCTGTCAATAATGGAAGCACCAACGAACAGCAGGATGAAGCCAATCGTAAGCGTCAGAACGATCGGGTCGCTATCGGAGAAAGCGCCCGGCCGTTCATCGGTAGCCAGGGAGTTTGTCTGGGAGGTCATGGTTGTTCCTTTCGCGAAGAGCCGCGCAGGGTACAGAAAAGTTCAGACCTCTGCATTCCTTTGTGGAGGTAGCCACCCTCCCAGGCATTGGTAAGCTCGTCAGGATTCCGGAAATGCCGTCCAGTCATCCAGCCAGGTCGATGTGGCCCTGGGGTTAACAGCGCCCTGGTACATCGCCGACTCATCAAAGAATTCGGCTTTCGGAGGCCGCTTGGCAGTCATGGCGCGCACTGAGCTTCTGGGGCGGAAATGCGGCGACGACTCGCTGGTGACAGAGGGTTGCAAGCCGGTTTCAACCTGAACGGTGTTCTGCAGTTCGGGGCTGCGTATCCACAGCTCTTCGTTGAAGCCGAAATCGTCATCATCGGTTTCGTTAACAATGGTGAGGTTGCCTAACCTACCGTTGTTGGCAAGCAGGTTGTGGCTGAACGTCAGGGCATTCATGCCCACCAGCGCGGTGACCTCATCCCTGGTATCCAGGGCCTCAATGGCGTAACTGTCGATGATCATATTGTGGAAGTGGCCGCCGGATCCCTCTCTTAGCATAATAGCGCGGTGTTCTTTGGCGGAACGGCCGCTGCCATAAAGGGTGACGTTGTAGAATGTGGGTTCGGACCGTGGCACGGCCGAGTGGCTGGAACCGTTGTTGTCGCCCTCAAAGGCGTTATCGCCGACATCCCGGTACTGCTGAATAATGGCAAACTGTACCCTGCCTCGCCAGCCCCAGTCCCAGTCGATGCTGTCATCGGCAGCACCGGTCACCAGGATGTTTTTCAGGTCGACGGTGCCACCGAACATTTCGATACCGTCGTCCAGAGCACGGTGAACCTGCACGTTCTGGATGATGGTGTTGGAGCCACAGCCACCCAGGGTTAAGCCGTTCAGCTCGTTGTTCTGATAGACCTCGAAACCGGCAAATTCAATGCGGGTGTACTGCACCACGCCGCAACTATGCTGCGTGTCGCTGCCACCGAATTGCCCACGGGTGTCGTTTTCAGGTACGCCTTCAATGCGGGCGTTCGGCTCGTTCACCGGTGCCTTTCCAAGAAGCACAACGCCACCCCAGTCACCGCGAGCCCGTGCTCCGGGTTCCTTGCTACTGGTAAAGACCACCGGTTGGTTACGGCTGCCGCGGGCAAACAGTTTGGCACTGGACGTGACAACCAGGGCGGAACCGGGTTCGCCCTCTATGGTTACGCCGGGTTCAATGGTCAGGTTCGCGCCTTCCACAAACACGGTGTTTTCAAGGGTGTATCGATGACCGCTTTCCCAGACGGTGTCTGTGGTAATGTCGGCGCTGATACGCACGTTGCGATTCTCAAATGCGGTAAAACCGGCGACCGTGGCGACAACCGTGCCAATGACGGGAACCAGTACCAGCGCGTGACGGGCAAACCAACCGCGTCTTTTTTGCGGCGTGACGGGACTGGCCTGAAGTTTCTGGTTCGAGGACTTGGCCATCAGCGGACGGCCATCATCGTTGGCCATGATCTCGCGTGCCAGCGCCTGAAGCTCTGGCGTGCCATTGGCTTCCACACGCATCAGAACGTCATTGCGGTAGTTGGGCTCTCTCAGTAAGACGTTGAGATGGACAAAGTCGACGCTCGGGCACTGGCCCTTGTCGATGCGACGTTTGAGTCGCCAGAGCTTCTCTACCAAAAGGGAGGATTGGTCGGACATTACTGCTGCTCCGTTGGGATGAGAGCACCGTTGTACATGTCCAATGTGAAAGCTTTATGTCAATTGAAAGAAAAGAGTCGCTTAAAGGGGAGTATTTCGTCGTTAAAGAAGGGACTGAGATGCGGGAAAATGGTCGGCGTGGCAGGATTCGAACCTGCGACCCCTTCGTCCCGAACGAAGTGCGCTACCAAGCTGCGCCACACGCCGATCAACGGCCGGTATTATACGGATTGGCTGGTTTTTTACCAGCCCCCGTATGATTTTCACTGCCCACTGGCAGTGGGTAATACCGAGATATCCGCCACCCGCAGGAACAGGTTACGCAGCAGGTTGAGCATGGCCAGGCGGTTATTACGCACGGCCTCGTCGTCAGCCATCACCATGACTTCATCAAAGAAGTTATCCACCGGCTCCCGCAGGCTGGCGAGAGAGCTCAAGGCCGTCGCGTAATCGCCTTTTTCAAACAGTGGCAATGCCTTGTCGGCTTGCTGGCGGATTTGGTCGGCCAGTGTTATTTCCGCCTTGTCCTGCAACAACTCACTGTCGATGCTTTCACCAATGCTGTCGCCACCCTGCTTGGTAAGGATGTTGGACACCCGTTTGTTGGCGCCGGCCAGGGCCAGGGCTTCCGGTAGCTGGCGGAAGGCTTCCACGGCTTTCACCCGGCGGTCAAAGTCCAGCGGGCGTGTTGGACGGCGGGCGTGCACGGCGAGGTAGACTTCGGCACTGATGCCCTGCTCTTCATAATGCGCACGGAACCGCTCGAGCATATAGTCCACCACTGTGTTGGCCACATTCGGTTCGGTGATGCTGTTGTGTTCCTCTACCGCCCACTCGCACAGGGTTTGCAGGTCCAGCGGCAGCTCCCGCTCGATGATGATGCGCAATACGCCCAGTGAGGCTCGACGCAGCCCGAACGGGTCACGGGTACCGGACGGTGGCTGGTTAATGCCGAACAGCCCCACCAGGGAATCGATGCGGTCGGCAATGGCCACGGCGCAGCCCGTCAGTGTTGCGGGCAGGTCGTCACCGGCAAAGCGGGGCATGTACTGCTCGTTCAGGGCGCTGGCCACGTCTTCGTTCTCGCCGTCGTTGGCGGCGTAGTACTGGCCCATGATGCCCTGCAGGTCAGTGAATTCCAGCACCATCTCGGTGACCAGGTCGGTCTTGGCGAGCATGGCGGCGCGCTCAGCCAGAACGGGATCGCTGCCAATGGCGTCGGCGATCTTCTTCGCCAGTGCGGCCACCCGCACGGACTTGTCGTAAATGCTGCCCAGCTTGTCCTGGAACACGATCGGCTTGAGTTGGTCGATGCGGTCTTCCAGCCGGGTCTTGCGGTCAGTGTCATAGAAGAAAGCCGCATCGGACAGGCGTGGGCGGATAACCTTCTCATTGCCGGAAACGACCTGTTGTGGGTCCTTGCTTTCTAGGTTGGCAACGGTGATGAACAGCGGCAGCATCCGGCCGTCGGCGGAAACCACGTGAAAGTACTTCTGGTGCTCCTTCATGGAGGAAATCAGTGCCTCGGCGGGAACTTCCAGGAAGCGTTCCTCGAAACGGCCCATGAGCGGCACGGGCCACTCGTTGAGGGCGGTGACTTCGTCCAGCAGGTCTTCATTGATAACCGCCTGGCCGCCCGCTTCCTTCCTGGCAATGGCGGTGACGCCGTCACGGATCTGCTCGCGGCGTTCGGCGAAGTCAGCGATCACATACCCTTCCTGGCGCAGCACCACTTCGTAGTCGCCGGGCGTGGGCACGATCAATGATTTCGGGCAGTGGAAACGGTGACCGCGGGTTTTGTTACCCGGAGTCAGCCCCATGATCGGGGTGTCGATCACCTTGTTGCCGAACAGCAGGATGGCCCAGTGCACCGGACGCACGAACTCGGTTCTGTGCGCGCCCCAGCGCATGCGTTTTGGAATCGGCAGTGCGGCCAGGGACTGGTCTACCAGTTCCGGCATCAGTTCAACGGTGGGACGGCCTTTCTCGATGGTGCGATAGACCACCCAGGCGCCCTTGTCAGTTTCCATCGTATCAAGCTGGTCCGGTGTCACGCCCAGGGAGGTGGCGAAGCCGGTCAGTGCCCGGGTGGGGTTGCCGGAATCGTCGAACGCAGCTTTCACGGCCGGGCCGCGTTTTTCCACCGGTTTGTCCGGCTGAGCGTCTTCCAGGTCCCGTACCCTGACGGCAAGCCGGCGTGGTGCAGCAAAGGCTTCCACCTTGCCGAACCGAATACCGGCCTCTTCCAGGCCATTGGTAATGCCACGGGTAAACGCGTCCGACAGTGGCTTGAGGGCCTTGGGAGGCAGCTCTTCAGTGCCCAGTTCGACCAGAAAATCCTGTTTTGCCATGATTATGCGTTCCCCTGTTCCTGCTGAGCTTTTTTCGCTTTCTTACCCTTCTTGCCATTCGCCTTTTCGGCGGCGGCCTCGGTCGCTGCCAGTACCTCTTTGCGCAGGGCATCCGGTGCCAGCGGGAAGCCAAGCTTGCGGCGGCTGTCGAAATACGCCTGGGCAACGGCCCGGGCCAGGGTGCGAACCCGCAGGATAAAACGTTGGCGCTCGGTCACGGAGATGGCGTGGCGGGCGTCAAGCAGATTGAAAGTGTGTGAAGCCTTGAGCACCTGCTCATAGGCGGGCAATGCCAGGCCGGCTTCGATCAGGCGCGCGCTCTCGCGTTCGTGCACATCGAAGCTGTGAAACAGGAATTCGGTGTCGGCGTGCTCGAAGTTGTAGGTGGACATCTCCACCTCCTGCTGATGGAACACGTCGCCGTAGGTGACCACACCATCCGGGCCTTCGGTCCAGACCAGGTCGTAGACGCTGTCCACGCCCTGCAGGTACATGGCAATGCGCTCAAGCCCGTAGGTGAGCTCGCCGGTGACCGGATAGCATTCCAGGCCACCCACCTGCTGGAAGTAGGTGAACTGGGTTACTTCCATGCCGTTCAGCCAGATTTCCCAACCCAGGCCCCAGGCGCCGAGGGTGGGTGATTCCCAGTTGTCCTCAACAAAACGGATATCGTGGACCAGTGGGTCCAGCCCAAGAGCCTTCAGGGAATCCAGGTACAGTTCCTGAATGTTGTCCGGGGACGGTTTCAGCACCACCTGGAACTGGTAGTAGTGTTGCAGGCGGTTGGGGTTCTCCCCGTAGCGGCCATCGGTGGGGCGGCGGCTGGGCTGAACGTAGGCGGCGTTCCAGGTTTCCGGACCGATGGAGCGCAGGAAGGTGGCCGGGTGGAAGGTGCCGGCACCCACTTCCATGTCCAGTGGCTGGAGGACCACGCAGCCGTGCTGCGCCCAGAAGTTCTGCAGGGCGAGGATCAGGCCCTGGAAGGTTTTGATGTCCGGCGTGTTTGCGGAAGTTGCCTTGTCTGTCACGACGTTTGCCTGCTGGTCAGTCTGTGTGTGGTGCCCGGGCATCTGGCCGGGGCACTCCGGAAAAAAGGGGCATTATACGCTTGCCAATCGCGTATTTCTAAGTTGGGTTCAGAAGATTGATTTTGCGCTAGAAGAACGTCAGTCCCACCTGGAACAGTTTCTCCACATCCCGTATCCGCGACTTGTCCACCAGGAACAGGATGACGTGGTCATCCGGCTGTACCCGCAGGTGGTCGTGGGCAATGAGGACTTCGCTGTGGCGGACGATGGCGCCGATGGTGGTGCCTTCCGGCAGGTTGATTTCGTCAAGCCGCTTACCCACTACCCGGGAGGACCGGTGGTCGCCATGGGCGATGGCCTCAATGGCCTCGGCAGCGCCCCTACGGAGTGAGTGAACGTTTACTACGTCCCCGCGGCGAATGTGGGTAAGCAGGCTGCCAATGGTGGTTTGCTGGGGCGAAATAGCGACATCAATGTCGCCGCCCTGGATCAGGTCAACGTAGTCCGGGTTGTTGATCAGGGTCAGTACCTTGCGGGCGCCCAGGCGCTTGGCCAGCAGTGACGCCATGATGTTGGCTTCGTCATCGTTGGTGACTGCACAGAAAACATCGGTATTTTCGATGTTCTCTTCCAGCAGAATGTCCTTGTTGGCGGCGTTGCCCTCCAGTACCACGGTTTTGCGAAGGTTCTCGGACAGCATCACGCAACGTTCGTGGTCCCGTTCCAGAAGTTTCACCTGGTAGCGGGATTCGAGAGTATGGGCCAGGCGCTGGCCAATGTTACCACCCCCACAGATGAAGATGCGCTTGTAGGGTTTTTCCAGTGGCTGCAACTCGCTCATGACCGAGCGAATATGGTCGGAGGCAGCGATGAAGAAGACCTCGTCGCCGTCTTCAATCACCGTATCCCCCTGAGGCATGATCGCCCGGTCTTTCCTGAAAATGGCGGCGACCCGTGTTTCGATTTTGGGCATATGGCTACGCAGGTACGACAACTCGTGGCCAACCAGTGGGCCGCCTTCCGTCGCCCGAATGGCGACCAACTGAACAAGCCCCTTGGAAAACTCCAGTACTTGCAGCGCGCCGGGGTATTCGATCAGTCGTGTAATGTGCTTGGTGACCAGGTGCTCCGGGCTGATCAGAACATCGATGGGGAAACCCCGCAGGCTGTCCAGATCCTTTTTCTGATCCCGCTGGTAGAACAGTTCTGGTTTTGCCAGGTAGGCGTTGGCCCTGACCCGGCAGATGGTTGTCGGGGTTTTGTAGAGCAACTTGGAGACCTGGCAGGCCACCATGTTGACCTCGTCACTGTTGGTCACGGCGATGACCATGTCACCATCTTCAGCGCCCGCCTGGCGCAGAACCGTGGGAAAGGAGGCCATGCCCTGGACAGTCCGAATGTCCAGTCGATCCTGAAGCTCCCGCAGGCGGGTACTGTCACTGTCGATCACGGTGATGTCGTTGGCTTCGTTGGCGAGGTTTTCTGCCAAGGTCCCGCCCACCTGGCCGGCACCGAGAATCAGGATTTTCATGGTTCGGGTTTCTCCAGCACAGCGTAGAAAAATCCATCGTGGCTTTCGGGAACAGGCAGCATCTGGCGGCCGGTTTCCATATCGCGCCCCCAAAGGACATCGGGCTCCACCAGGGCAGCGTCGTCCTGCTGCTTCAGGAATCGACGAATTATACGGTGATTCTCCTGCGGAAACACCGAACAGGTGGCATAGACCAGGCGCCCTCCGGGTGCGAGCACTTGCCACATCGACTCCAGCAGACCCAGCTGAATGCTGGCGAGCGGGACAATGTCTGATTCACGGCGCAGCAACTTGATGTCCGGATGGCGGCGAATCACGCCGGTGGCGCTGCAGGGAACGTCCAGCAGGATGCGATCGAACGGCTTCCGGTCCCACCACTGGTCAATATCTGCGGCATCGGCCTGTTTCAGTGTCGCCACGAGATCCAGCCGTTCCAGGTTTTCCTGCACCCGTGGCAGTCGATCAGCGGATTCGTCGATAGCGACCACTTCTTCCAGTTGTCCGCAGCTTTCAAGGATAGCGCAGGTTTTGCCTCCCGGTGCGGCACAGGCATCCAACACCCGTTGGCCGGGCGCCAGGTCCATCAGGGTGGTGCAGAGCTGGGCTGCTTCATCCTGCACACTGACCGCGCCTTCGGAAAACCAGGGCAGAAGATCCACCGGCACCGGGGCGGCCAATTGGATGCCGTGGGGCGCAAACACGGTTGCGTTGGCATCGATACCGGCATCGGACAGTAATTGCAGGTAGTCGTCGCGGCTGAAGCGCAGGGCGTTCACCCGCAGGGTCATGGGGGCCTGGGTGTTGTTGGCTTCGAGAATAGCCTGCCAGTCGTGAGGCCAGTTATGGCGCAGTTTTTCAAGCATCCAGGGAGGGTGGCTGAAACGACCGATTTCGTCGGCAATGGGCGGCTCCCCTTCCCGCTCCGCAGCCCGCAGAACGCCGTTCACCAGCCCTGTCAGATGTGGTTTGTCGAGGGCGCGGCAGGCTTCCACGGTTTCATTCAGAATCGCGTAGGTGGCCTGCTGACTGAAGCGAAGCTGGAACAGTGCCACCAGCATCAAGTGGTGGACCACCCGGTCGGATTTGCGCAGCGGTTTTTTCAGGCGCGCCTGTAACTCGCCATCGAGCCGGTGAAACCAGCGACAGGTGCCGTAGCACAGTGCCTGTAGTGGTGGTCGTTCGTTGTCTGCCACATCACCCATGGCGTGGGGCAGGCATTGGGACAGCGACTGGCCGTTCTCAACGGATTGCAAAACCCGGGCAGCAACCGCCCGCAGTGGCTGGCCCTGCTGGCTCATTCAGTTCAGCTCCTGGCCGGGCATCAGTATGTCCTTGCCGCCGTTGATCAGGTCGTTCACCGATTGTGGCCGCGAGCCGGACAACTGCAAACGGGTGATCCTCAGGGATTCCAGGCCGCAGGCAATGTCGATGCCCTCGCGGTCGCGGCGAATCACCGTGCCGGGATGTTTGTCGCTGGTGTCGTCCAGAATCTCCGCCTGATGAATGCGGATGCGCAGATCGTCCAGGTCGGTGTAGGTGCCCGGCCAGGGATTAAAGGCACGAATCAGCCGGCTGATGGCGGGGGCATCCCGGGTCCAGTCGATATGCCCTTCTTCCTTGCTGAGTTTACGGGCATAGCAAGCCCTAGCCTCGTCCTGGACTTCGCCCTGCAGTTCGCCTTTCTCAAGCTGCTCCAGCGACTTGACGATGGCTTCGCCACCCAGGCCAGCCAGACGGTCGTGAAGGCTGCCGCCGGTATCCGCGTCTTCGATTGGGGTAATGGCTTTCAGCAACATTGCGCCGGTGTCGAGGCCAGCGTCCATCTGCATGATGGTAATACCGGTTTCCCGGTCACCCGCGGCGATAGCGCGCTGAATAGGCGCGGCACCGCGCCAGCGAGGCAGTAACGAGGCATGGATGTTCAGGCAGCCGTGACGAGGGAGGTCCAGCACCGCCTGCGGCAGAATCAGTCCGTAGGCAGCGACGATCATCACGTCTGCGTTAAGACTGCGGAGCTGTTCCTGCGCTTCGGGCGATTTCAGGGACTCTGGTTGAAACACGGGAATGCCCGCCTCAACCGCCACCTGTTTGACCGGGCTGGGTGTCAGTTTGCGGCCACGGCCAGCGGGCCGGTCGGGTTGGGAGTAAACGCCAACCACCTGATGATGGGTCGTGAGCAGTGCCTTCAGCGCGGTGGCTGCGAATTCGGGGGTGCCGGCAAAAACAAGTCGCACGGGTATCGCTTCCTGGTCCGTTGAATACGAAAAGACCGGGTTTTCACCCGGTCCCGATTTACGCTGTTTTGGCGGCTTCAGGCGCTTTTCTTGTGAAGCTTTTCCAGTTTCTTGCGAATACGGGTGCGCTTCAGTGAACTCAGGTAGTCCACAAACAGCTTGCCGTTGAGGTGATCCATCTCATGCTGGATACATACCGCCAACAGGCCACGGGCTTCCAGCTCAAAGGGTTTGCCGTCACGGCCAATAGCCCTGATCATGCAGTGTTCGATACGGGAGACGTCCTCGTAGAAACCCGGTACCGACAGGCAGCCTTCCTGCATCTCCTCAAGCTCGCCATCAAGCACTTCCACTTCCGGATTGATGAATACCCGCGGTTCACTTTTGTCTTCGGACAGATCCATGACGATGATCTGCTTGTGTACATTGACCTGGGTGGCTGCCAGGCCAATGCCGGGCGCATCGTACATGGTCTCGAACATGTCGTCGATCAGCTTGCGGGTCTCGTCTGTTACCTCGTCCACTGGCTTGGCAAGGGTGCGCAAGCGGGGGTCCGGGTATTCGAGAATATCTAGTATCATGGCGCTCGTACTTTTGGTGTCTGATTCTGGCTTTCACCGTTATCTTTTGTAACGGTGTGAATACTGTCTCCGAAATGCGACAGCGTACTGCGCATTTTTCCATCCCGTGACTATTATGATCGGGATGAAAGAGCCGGTTTCAACGGGTTTTTGCCGTTTATGGTGCTATTATCCCTCAACTCGCTCATTGAGTACAAACTGATCAGTTGATAGTCAAAAGCTTTCGACCATAGCGTAGAATTTACTGGAAGAACAAAAGATAACATCACAATTTGCGAGACATCTTCTATAGTAGTGGTATAAAAGGCAGAGTACCGGCTGCTTACCAAGAACAGAATCTATCGATTCAAGGCACGCGATCAAGGACTTAAACAATGAGGAAACTGCTGTACGCTCTGGCAGCAAGCATGCTGCTGCTAACCTCCTGGGCCCACGCCGCCCCGGAACTGAGGTCCGATCATCCCGAGCGTTACACTGTCGTGAAGGGTGACACCCTGTGGGATATTTCCGCCCGCTTCCTGAATAACCCCTGGTACTGGCCGGAAATCTGGCACGTGAATCCACAGGTTGCAAACCCACACCTGATCTATCCGGGTGACGAGCTGGCGCTGGTCTATATTGACGGCAAGCCGCGTGTTACCAAGGTTTCCAGTGATCGGGTGGTGAAGCTTTCACCAAAAGTGCGTTCCGAGCCCATCGATACGCCGATTCCCGCGATTCCCCTGGATGCGATCAGCAGTTTCCTGACCGACACGCGTATTGTTGACGTTGAGGCACTCAATGGCGCGCCTTACGTGCTGGAAGGCGAGGACGGTCGGATAATTACCGGCGCGGGTGATCGGATTTACGCCCGTGGTGAGAAGCCGGCTGACAATGTGGGCGTCTTCCGCCGCAGCAAGGAATTCCGCGATCCGGAAACCGGCGAGTTCCTTGGCCTTGAGGCCCGGAGTATTGCCCGCGGCGAAGTCATTGCCGAGAATAAAGACGTTCTGACACTCCGACTGAAGCAGTCCAATGAGGAAGTGCGCATCGGGGACCGTCTGCTGGTTGGCGAAGAGCGTCGCATCACCACCAGTTTTGTGCCCAGCTCTCCCGACAGTGACATCGAGGCCCAGATGATCTCGGTCGATGGTGGTGTCAGCCAGATCGGGCAGTTTGACGTGGTGGCTATCAACCGCGGTGAACGGGAAGGTCTGAAGCCGGGCAATGTCATGGCCGTGCTGAAGAGTGGCAATCTGGTTCGGGATCCGGTCACCAATGAAACCATTGAGCTGCCCTCCGAGCGTGCCGGGCTGATGATGGTGTTCCAGACCTACGAGAAAATGAGCTACGGCCTGATCCTGCAGGCGACCCGTCCGTTGTCGGTTGGTGACAAGGTGACCAATCCCTGAGCGGACCACAGCGTAAGACGTCCGTAGATAAGGGAGCCGCATCGCCGGCTCCTTTTTTTATGGCATAATTCACCCTCGGCCTGCCAGGAAGGCAAGCCCCCATTACCCAACCCTGATCCACGGAAGGATGCCATGTCACTCTCTACCGACACCCTGTCTGCCCGGAACCTGTTCCAGTCGGAACACGGGTTCTGGATATTCCTGTCCTGTCTGCCGAAATTCGGAGCCCGTCGCCAGCAGGCGATCCTCGAACAGATTCCGGATTTTCAGCAACTCCTGACCCATAATGCCGCCACTCTGAAAGCACTGGGTTTGGCGGCGGAAACGATCGATGCTCTCCAGGCATGGCGCCGCCAGGACAGCGCTCACCCTGTGATCGCCAGCGCCGACGGCATATACCGGGATTGCCTGCGGACCGGCACGGCTATCCTGACCATCGCCGATGCCGACTACCCCGAGCCTCTCAGGCATATTCACGACGGGCCATTGGTCCTCTATGTGCGCGGTGATCGCTCCCTGCTGGGGCGCGAGCAGATCGGTATTGTGGGTAGCCGCAACGCCACCCGGGCCGGGCTGGAACATGCCCGTTCCTTTGCCGCGGCGCTCGGCCAAAAAGGCTTGCTGGTTACCAGCGGGTTGGCACTGGGGGTGGACGGCGCCGCCCATGCCGGCGCCCTGGATGCCGGCTTCCCGACCGTTGCCGTGATTGGCAATGGTGTGGATAAGCCCTACCCCTACCGCCACCGCACGCTCAGTGAGCGCATCGCCGGAGAGGGAGTGATTGTCTCCGAATACCCGCCGGGCACCTCCGCCAAGGCGGGCCATTTCCCTCGCCGAAACCGGATTATCAGCGGCCTTAGTCGAGGTATCCTGGTGGTGGAGGCGGGACTCAAAAGCGGCTCCCTGATCACCGCCCGACTGGCGCTGGAACAGGGGCGGGAGGTATTTGCGATTCCGGGCTCGGTCCACAATCCTTTGGCACGGGGCTGCCATCACCTGATACGCCAGGGTGCGAAGCTGGTGGAAACCGTGGACGATATCTGCGAGGAACTCGGCGGCTGGTGGACCAGTCAGAACGAGGGCGATTCCTCTTCGGTGATCATGAAAAGGCCAGCGACCGAAGGCCTGGACTCCCGGGAAATCGCGGTGCTGGAGGCTTTAGGGTATGATCCGCAGTCAACCGATGATTTGTGTTCAGTGACCGGTCTTCCCGCCGATCAGTTGATGCAGTCGCTGCTTCTCTTGGAGTTACAGGGATTGGTGGATTCTGCGCCGGGAGGGTTTCAACGGATTGGCTGAGCCACGTTTACAGACTTGAAGATTTCATGAAATTACCACAGCAACCTTTGTCCGACTGGCACCTTCATTGCGCCCGCCGCACCGTCCTTGGTGGCGGGGTCATTGCCTATCCCACGGAAGCCGTCTGGGGGCTGGGTTGTGACCCCTGGGATCAGGACGCCGTTGAACGGGTCCTGTCGCTCAAGCAGCGTCCCATGGAGAAGGGACTGATCCTTGTGGCGGCGTCTGTTGATCAGATACGGTTCCTGTTGGACCCATTGCCGAAGGAGCAGCAGCGCCAGGCGATGAGTCATTGGCCTGGCCCGGTTACCTGTCTTCTGCCGGATATCCGCAAGCAAATCCCACAACAGGTTCGGGGGCATCACAGCTCCATCGCTGTCAGGGTCAGTGACCACCCTGTTGTGCGCGCCTTGTGCGAGGCGGTCGGCTTTCCCCTGGTTTCAACCTCCTGTAATCCGGCAGGACGCCAGCCGGCCCGTTCCTCCTGGCAGGTACGTCGTTACTTCGAGGGCCAACTGGATTGGCTGGTGCCAGGAGATTTGGGCGGTAATCGTCAACCCAGCCGTATCATCGATATCGTCAGCGGAAAGCAACTGCGCTAGGAGTTCCCATGTCTCAGCACCCTGTCCAGCACCCCGACACCAATGCCGTGAAACAATACCTGCTTGGCCTGCAGGATCGAATCTGCGAACGGCTGGCTGCGGTCGATGGCAAGGGCGTTTTTGAAACCGATGCCTGGGACCGGCCCGAGGGCGGAGGTGGCATCAGCCGGGTGATCACCGATGGCGAGGTGTTCGAGAAAGGCGGTGTAAACTTCTCCCATGTGATGGGCGAGACCATGCCTGCGTCAGCCACCGCGCATAGACCCCACCTGGCGGGTGCGCCCTGGCAAGCCATGGGGGTGTCTCTGGTCATGCACCCTTCGAACCCCTACGTACCCACGTCCCACGCCAACGTCCGGTTTTTTGTTGCGACCCCCGAGGATGCAGAGCCGGTCTATTGGTTTGGCGGGGGTTATGACCTTACGCCCTATTACGGCTTCGACGAGGATTGCGTCCATTGGCACCGGGTTGCGAAAGCCGCTTGTGATCCTTTCGGCGACCAACTGTATCGTGAGTACAAGCACTGGTGTGACAACTATTTCTACCTCAAACACCGGGACGAGCCGCGGGGCGTGGGAGGGTTGTTTTTTGACGACCACAACACCGGGGATTTCAGCCGTGATTTTGCCTTGATGCAGTCAGTCGGGGACAGCTTCATCGATGCCTATGAGCCCATTATCGAGCGACGAAAAGCCATGGTGTGGGGCGATCGCGAGCGCGATTTCCAGCTGTACCGCCGCGGCCGCTACGTGGAGTTCAACCTGGTGTACGACCGGGGCACCCTGTTTGGCCTGCAGTCCGGTGGCCGTACCGAATCCATCCTGATGTCGCTGCCTCCGCTGGTGCGCTGGGAGTACGACTTCGTGCCGGAGCCCGGATCGGAGGAAGCGCGGCTGACGGACTACTTTCTTACCGGGCGGGACTGGCTGGAGAGCGCTGATGCACAATGATCTGTATGCGGTGGTTGGCAATCCGATCAGTCACAGCAAATCCCCCCGCATTCATAGCCTGTTTGCCCGCCAGACCGGCGAGCAGCTGGAATACACGGCCATACAGGCGCCGGAAGACGATTTCGCGAATACCGTAAAAGGCTTTTTTGAACGCGGTGGCAAAGGGTTGAATATCACCGTGCCTTTCAAGGAGCAGGCCTGGCAGTTGGCGGACCTGCGGACCCAGCGCGCCGAGCGAGCGGGTGCGGCGAACACACTCTACAAAGACAGTAAAGGCTCACTTACCGCCGATAACACTGATGGCAAAGGATTGGTTACCGACCTGATGGTCAACCATGGCGTTCGCCTGGCGGGTAAACGCCTGCTGGTGTTGGGCGCAGGCGGGGCCGTTCGTGGTGTTCTGGGGCCGATTCTTGCTGAAGAGCCCGCTGCCCTGACGATTGCCAACCGCACCCTGGCAAAAGCCGAGGGGCTGGTCAGTTTCTTTGAATCCGTGGCCGGCGATACGCACCTGGAGGCCTGCGGATTCGAACAGCCGGCCGACGCTTTCGACGTTATCATCAACGGCACCAGTGCCAGCCTGCAGGGAGATTTGCCGCCGGTTTCCACAAGTGTGATCGGTGCCGACACGGTGATCTACGACATGATGTATTCTCTGCAGACCACCACCTTCAACCAGTGGGCTCTGGACCAGGGAGCCACCCGGGTGTTCGATGGCCTGGGCATGCTGGTGGAACAGGCGGCGGAGTCGTTCCGGATATGGCGTGGAAAAACTCCGGACACCCGTCCGGTGATTGAAGAATTGCGAAACGACTGAGCCCAACCCGGATGAATGGGCTATGCTTCGCAGGTGCAAACGGTTCCCGAAGATCGCTGATTAATCGCTGATTTAAGGTCTCTGATGGATATACTCACCCTTGTCGGGCTGGTGGCAGGCGTACTGATTGTCGTGCTTGCGATGCTGGCTAACGCGTCGATACTGACCTTTTTCAACCTTCCGGGGTTGGCGATTGTGCTGGGTGGCACGTTTGCCGTTACCCTGATCAAGTTTCGTCTGCCTTCGGTGATGAGTGCTTTCAGGCTGGCGTTTTCAGCGGCATTCAAGGACCGCGTAGAACGGCCGGCGGAGTTGATCCGCGAAGTTGGCACATTGGCTCTTGTCGTTCGCAAGGAAGGTATCTTGGGCCTGGAAAACCACCCCACCAAAAACGAGTTTCTGCAAAAGGCCATCAATCTGTGCGTGGACGGCCACCCACCGGAGCTGGTTGAAGAAGCTCTGGCCCAGGAAACCCAACAGACGGCTGAGCGTTACGAAGTCTCCGAAAGGGTATTTCGTGGTATTGGTGAATCCGCTCCGGCCATCGGTATGCTGGGTACGCTGGTTGGCCTGGTGCAGATGCTCAACACCCTCGACGATCCGTCCTCCATTGGCCCGGCCATGGCGATCGCCCTGCTGACCACGCTCTATGGCGCCTTCATCGCCCAGCTGATCGCCCTGCCCCTGGCCGACAAGCTGCAGCTCAAGGCCGAAGATGAGGCACGTAACCAGGTACTGATCACCACGTCGATGCGTACTATCATGCGCGGCGAGAATCCCCGGGTGATGACCGAACTGCTGTCGTCCTTCGTAACGCCGGAGCAGCGCAACGGTCTTGCGCCGGAGCGGGAGGCGTAGGTTTTGGTGGTCCGCCAGCCCGTCAAAAAGAAGAAGCATGGTCGTGGCTCCCCGGCCTGGATCGTCACCTTTGCCGATCTGGCCACCCTGCTGCTGACCTTTTTTATCCTGTTGCTGTCCTTCGCCGAAATGGATGTTGAAAAATACCGTGCTATGGCCAATTCCATGGCGGTGGCCTTCGGCAGCAACCAGGTGCTCGGCGATGCGGTGGGGGGCTCGCCGCTGACATTGATTGAGTCGGATACGGTTTCCCTGCCGGAGCCAATGGAGACGGCGACCGACGAGCCCGAATTTATTGATGAACGCGCGGAGGGGGATGCCCCGACCAAAATTCCGGCGGGTGTGATCGATCTGGCCAGCCGAATGATCGAAGAGCTTGAACCGGAAGTGGCTTCGGAGGCATTGAGCGTCAACTACGATGAAAGCCGGGTGGTGATCCGGTTTTCGGAGGAAGCCACGTTCCGCTCCGGAGAAGCGGCGATCAAGCCGGGAATGGTGCCGATCATCGAGCGCGTGGTAGAGGTGTTGTCTGGTTGCACCGGTGACGTTCTGGTGGCGGGTTACACGGATGACCGCCCGATAGCCAGTGGCCGCTATCGCTCTAACTGGGACCTGTCTGCCGCGCGTGCCGTGTCGGTGGTTCACGAGCTGGTGCTGAATCGTCAGGTGCCGGCGGAGCGGGTTGTCGCGGCGGGCCGGGCGGAAACCAACCCGCTGGCGCCCAACGACAGCCCGGAGAACCGGGCCAAGAACCGAAGAGTGGAGATCGCCATCCGCAACCCGCAATGCGACGACAGCGTGGAGACGGATCAGTTACCGGTGGAAATTAACCCGTGAAGTTCGCATATGCCTGCCGGGAAGCTCCTCATAGTGAATTTATATAACCCCGGCGCTTTTAGATCTTTATACTGTGCAGCCCAACGCAAACACATTTGTCGTAACTATTTGCTGTAAAAAGCTGTAACGAAAAGGCCAGAGAGATTATGAGCGGACCTGACAAACCGAAAGTGATTGGTGAGGAATGGAGCGATGAGCGGGTAAAGAGCTTCCTGGCCATTACGCCCTACGACAGCAACATCAATCCTGACTTCAATGCCCTGATCAAGGCCTACCAGGCCATGATTGCCGAAGACTTTGACCGTTTCGTCGGTTTCTTTGTGGAAGCGGGGCGGGATCTCAACGCAGTTGATGAAAATGGTGAGACTATCCTGGACCTGGTGTCGCGGCACCGTCGTAGCACCGCTTACGCTGAGACACTTCGCAAAGCCGGCGCAAAAACAACGGCAGAGGCCGGGAGCTGAGCCCCGGCTCTACCATTGACGGCCCGCCGGTTTACTGGACGTCCACCTCAATAGCTTTGGGTTCGGCCGGCTCGGCCTTGGTTAACGTCAGCGACAGGATGCCATCCTTGAAGTTGGCCCGGATACTGTTCTCATCCACATTCTCCGGCAGGGTGAACCGGCGCAGGAAGCTGCCATAGATTCGCTCCACGCGATGGTGCTTGCTGTCGTTGGTTTCTTCCTCTTGCTTGCGCTCACCCTGGATGCTCAACACGCCATCCTGCACGGTGACTTTTACATCATCCTTTGACATGCCCGGCAGTTCCGCCTCAATGCGGAACGCTTCCGGTGTTTCCCGGATATCCACCGCCGGTGCCCAGTCGCTGCGGCTGAACAGGTCTTTACCCTCACGCTCGCCATTGCCACGGGCAAGGCCGAAGTAGCGGTTGTAGCGGTTAATCAGGTCTTCGAACTCGTTGACCGGATTCCAGCGAGTAATGTTGGTCATATGAAACCCCTCCTACGAATCTGAAATCACACGTTGATGTCAGCTTCGCTCGCGGAACAGCTCCATACCGGTGGCGCCAGCCGGATGGTTTTCCGTGAACTTCTGCTATTTTCGAATGTAGGATCGGTCGCTTATTTTTCAATAGTGTCTGCAGCAGAAATTTTTACCGGGATGAGAGACGGGCTGAAAGCCTGATGAAGGAAGGGCCGGAAACTGGCCATTGAAGGCCCCGGTTGACCCGAGTGAGGGTGCGCGCCCCAACGGAATCCGCGTAAGCCTTCCTGATCACCGCTTCCAACAAACGGTGCCAGCATTGTGGGGTCGGCGCTGATCACATGAACAACGACGTCGCGGCTGGCGTTGTCGCCTGTGATCAAAGGGGCCGCCTGATGGTCACCTGTCAGCACCAGCAGGGTCTTGTTATCCACATGACGTTTGGCGTACTCGGTGGCCACGTTCAGCGCATAATCCAGCGAGCGGGCGTAGTGATCGCGTACGCGCTCGGGGTCCCGCCACAGGCTTGCGGGTGCTTCGCCGGCATCTTTCCAGCGGTTAAAGATTTCTCCATCGCCAATGCTGTCCCAATCGTCCAGAACCGGGAGTATGGGGACCCATGGCGCGTGGCTGCTGATCAGTGCCACTTCAGCGAACACAGGGGTATGATCGGCGCGCTCCCGAATCTGGCGTTGGAACCATGACCAGGTGTACTGATCCGGCATGGTGACCCAGTTCAGGGCGGGTCCACGATAGCCCATGGAGGTGGAGTGATAGATGCGGTTGTAGCCGAACGCAAGACCCTCCGGCCACTCGCGGGTAATGGCGGGCATAACAGCCACGGAATCATGGCCAGTCGCGCCCATATCGTCAATCAGTGTGGGATAGTCACTGGCCAGGAAAGTGTCGTAATCGAGTTGGGTATCGATCCATTGGCCGCTGAGCAGCGTGGTATGCGCCAGCCAGGATTGACCACCCTGAACGGGGGATTGCAGGCGGCCCGTGACCATATGCAGGCCGGCGTTCGCCAGCACCTGCTCCATTTGCTGGAGGCGAGGCTGGATCAGGCGCCCGTAACGCGGGTCGGTGACGGATGATATGCCGTAGGACTCAATGAACCCCAGGATCACATCGGTTTGAGCAAGCGCTTGCAGTGGCCTGGATTGGCTCGCGCCCGGGTTATCCATCAAGTGTTGTTGGAAAGAGGCCGTTGACTGATAGGTATCAGCGGCCAGTTCAACTTGCTGAGTGGCTGCCCGGGCTGCCGTCAGGCCTACGAATGGTTGCGGTAAGAACGTTACCCCGATGGCGACGATGCCCAGAGACGCAACAGCCCTTGCCGCGGCGCGGGAACGGTTTGCATCAACCTGCCGGAGCAACCGGCTCACGCAGATGCCCAACCCCACGAAGACAGTCAGGGCCATGACGATCAGCACCAGCGACAGCGTCACGCCCAGGTTGCTCTGCAACAGGTTAAACACCGAACCGGCAAGTCCCAACTCGAGATAGAGATTGAAAGGTCGTCCGATGCTGTGGCGAACCAGAACATCACTCAGTGCAAAGAAGGCGAGCAGGCCAAAGAGAGCGCCAACAGTTGCCGCTCCGACACGCTTCCCCGTGCTTTCAGGTAGAAGAGCGAACAGTCCACATATCAACAGGGTTTCCGCAGCCAACCAGGGCATTTGGGAATAGTGAGGCAGCAGCAACGCCAGAAACAGAACGTTCAGCAGGATGGTGGTGAGTAACAGTCGCTTCAATGGCGGATCTCTCCACTAAACCTCATTGAGATAGTCGTCCTTGAGTTTGACGTAATTGGCCGCGGTATACTTGAAGAAGGTCTTTTCCTGATCCGACAACGCCCGGGCCTGTTTGCAGGGTGACCCAACGTACAGGTAACCGGACTCCAGGGTTTTGCCCGGCGGCACCAGGCAGCCAGCAGCGACAATCACCTCGTCCTCCACCACGGCGCCGTCCATGATGATGCAACCCATACCTACCAGCACCCGATTACCAATGGTGCAGCCGTGCAGCAGCGCCTTGTGGCCAACGGTCACGTCATCCCCGATCTGAAGTGGATAGCCACCGGGGTTATAATCACTGGCATGAGTGATGTGCAGCACCGACCCATCCTGAATGCTGCAGCGGTTGCCGATGCGAATCTTGTGCATGTCGCCGCGCACCACGGTCATCGGCCAGATAGAGACGTCATCCCCGGTCTGGACATCCCCGATGACTACTGCGCTTGGGTCAATCCAGGCGCGTTCTCCAAATTGTGGCGTGTTACCCTTGTGTGTTCGTACATTCGACATTACATATACTCTTGAAATGGATTATTGCTTGTGGGGAAGGAGTCTCTGGGTGAGGCCTTTCCAAAACACGCTCAGGCACATCCATGTGGCGCTTGAGCTCCGCCATCCATGGCTCCGCACAGTTTTGGAAAGGCCTCACCCAGAGACTCCCCAAGCGTTGGAGTTACTTCAAATTACATCAGACACCCGGAGCTGAGAAGGGGACTTATGAATAACCCGTTATTGACCGACGACCTGTTGCCCAAGTTTGACCATGTTCGCACCGAGCACATGGAACCGGCAATCGACCAGATTCTCAGCGAGAACCGCGTGAAAATCTCACAACTGGCGCAGCAGGACGAACCCACCTGGGAAACCCTGGCGCAACCGATGCAGGCAACCGAAGACCGGCTGGAAAGAGCCTGGTCGGTGATTTCCCACCTGAACGGTGTGATGAACAGCGACGACCTGCGCAAAGTGTACAAGAACTGCCTGGAAAAGCTCACCGAGTACAGCACCGAGCTGAGCCAGAATGCTGAGCTCTGCGAGGCTTACAAGAAGCTGGCAGCAAGCGACCAGTACAATGAACTCAGCGAGGCACAGCGTAAATCCGTGGACAACACCCTGCGGGACTTCCACCTCGGTGGCGTCGATCTGCCCCAGGAAAAGAAAGAGCAGTACGCCAATCTGTCGATGGAGCTGTCGGAGCTCTCCAACCGTTTCAGCGACAATGTTCTGGATGCCACCCAACACTGGTTCAAGCACATCACCGATGTGGAAGAGCTGGCGGGTGTTCCTGAGAGCGCACTCGATGGCGCCAGGCAGGCAGCACAACAGAAGGATCTGGACGGCTATGTGATCACCCTGGATTTTCCCAGTTTTTACCCCGTGATGACCTACGGTGACAACCGCGACCTACGCCGTGAGGTCTACGAAGCCTTTGTGACCCGAGCGTCCGACATGGGCCCGGATGCAGGCACCTGGGACAACACGCCAGTGATGGCGGAAATCCTCAAGCGTCGTCACGCTATGGCTCAGTTGCTCGGATTCGACAATTACGCCGAGCGCTCCCTGGCCACCAAGATGGCCCGCAATGTGGACGAAGTGCTGGACTTCCTGAACCAGCTGGCGGCCAAGTCCAAACCCATTGCCGAGCGGGAGTTTGCCGAGCTGAAGGCCTTCGCCAGGGACACCCACGGTGTTGAGGACCTGCAGGCGTGGGACATCGGCTACTACAGTGAAAAACTGCGCCAGGAACGCTACGACATTTCCCCGGAAACCCTGCGCCCATGGTTCCCGGTGGACAAGGTGGTCCCGGGCCTGTTTGCCGTGGCCGAGAAGCTGTTCGACGTGCAGATTGAAGCCAAACCAGACGTGGAAACCTGGCACCCGGACGCGACCGCCTATTGCATCAGCCGCAATGGCGAGCCCCTGGCCTGGTTTTACCTTGACCTGTACGCTCGCCAAGGCAAGCGTGGCGGCGCCTGGATGGCGGACTGCCGGGTACGCTGGCGAAACCTGCGCGGCCAATTGCAACTGCCGGTGGCCTTCCTGACCTGTAACTTCACGCCGCCGGTGAACGGCAAGCCGTCACTGCTGACCCACGATGAGGTCACCACGCTGTTCCACGAGTTCGGGCACGGCCTGCACCACATGCTCACCCAGGTGGATGTGCTGGACGTATCCGGAATCAATGGCGTTGCCTGGGACGCCGTCGAGCTGCCCAGCCAGTTCCTGGAAAACTGGTGCTGGAACCCCGAGTCCCTGGCCCTGATCGCCTCGCACCATGAAACCGGTGAGCCGCTGCCGGACGACCTGCTGCAAAAGCTGCTGGCGGCCAAGAACTTCCAGTCCGGCATGGCGATGGTGCGTCAGCTGGAGTTTTCGCTGTTTGACTTCCGCCTGCACGCGGAATTCACCCTGGATGCCCCCACTAACCCGCTGGATATGCACCGCAAGGTGCGTAGCGAGATTGCGGTGGTGGAAGCACCGTCATTCAACCGCTTCCCCAACAGCTTCTCCCACATTTTTGCGGGTGGCTACGCCGCGGGTTATTACAGCTACAAATGGGCCGAGGTGCTGGCGGCGGATGCGTTTTCGCTGTTCGAGGAGAAGGGTATCTTCGATCCGCAAACCGGCAAGGCGTTCCTGAAGAACATCCTTGAAAAAGGCGGTTCCCAGGAACCGATGGAACTGTTCAAGGCGTTCCGTGGCCGTGAACCGGAGGTGGGCGCCCTGCTGAAACAGACGGGTATCACCGAAGACGCGGCTTAAGCCGATATCACCCGGTCAGTGTTGTGGCTGGCCGGGTTCTGGAATTGTTGGAGTTCTAACCATGGCGACCCCCAAACGTTTTATCGCCGGCGCTGTCTGTCCCCGCTGTGCGGAGATGGACAAAATCATGATGTTTACCACCGACGACGATGATCAGGTTCGCGAGTGCGTGGCCTGCGGTTTCACGGATGCGGTGTCTGATACCCCGGAGCCGACCAATCCCGAACTGGAAACCCGGGTGAACAAGCTCGGCAACGAAGATGATCATACCGTTAAGCAGGTGGTGTTCTTTTCTTCCAAGGATGATTGAGGCTTTGGAGTTTGCCTTCCTGTTGTAGCCTGCTGGTTTTGGAGGCCTGGACGGCGTCGTGGTGCTTTCTTCTGGGAAAAAGAACTCGCTGCGCTCAGACACCTTTTTCCCGGCAGAAAGCACCCCCTGCCCCCTCGCAGCCCCCACACCAACCAGGCTAGAAAAGGAGGGCAAACTCCAAAAGCCTAAAGAACCATAGCCGCCAACCACCCAAAGCCCAACAACGGCAGGTTGTAGTGCAGGAACGTCGGCACCACCGTATCCCAGATGTGGTTGTGCTGGCCGTCGACGTTGAGGCCAGCGGTAGGGCCGAGGGTGGAATCCGAGGCCGGGGAGCCGGCATCGCCCAGCGCGCCGGCGGTGCCGACCAGGGCCACGATGGCCAGGGGGCTGAAGCCCAGTTCCAGGGCCAGCGGCACGTAGAGGGCGGCGATGATGGGGATGGTGGAGAAGGATGAGCCGATGCCCATGGTGATTAGCAGGCCGACGACCAGCATCAGCAGGGCGGCCAGAGCTTTGTTGTCGCCGATGGCAGAGACGGAGCCCTCCACCAGAGTGGCGATGTCACCGGTTTCGCGCATGACTTCCGCAAAGCCGGAGGCGGCGATCATGATGAAGCCGATCATTGCCAGCATTTTCATGCCTTCGGTGAACAGGTCGTCGGCTTCTTTCCATTTCACCACCCCGGACAGGTTGAACAGTACAAAGCCAGCCAGCGCCCCGAGGATCATCGAACCCAACCACAGTTGAACCACGAACGCCGCCACGATAGCGACCAGGGCCATCAGCAGCGTGCCGCCGTTGTAGGTCACATCCACCCGTTCGGTGCGGGCAATGGCGTCCAGATTGTAGTGTCGGTCGCCGCGGTAGCTGAAAAAGACGGCAACGAGAAGTCCACAGAGCATGCCGAGTGCTGGCAAGGCCATGGCGGACATGACATTGAGATCAGTGGCGTCGATGCCGTTGTCACCCACGTTCGCCAGCAGTATTTCATTGAGGTATATCCCTCCGAAACCCACAGGCAGGAACATGTAGGGTGTGATCAGGCCGAACGTGAGCACGCAGGCCACCAGGCGGCGGTCCATGTTCAGTTTGGCCATCACATACAGCAGTGGCGGTACAACCAGAGGAATAAACGCAATGTGAATGGGCAGGATATTCTGGGACGACATGGCAATGGCCAGTAGCAGGCCAACGATCAGCAGGCGGATGCCGCCAGCGGCTTTGCCGTTATCCTGCCGGCCCACCAGGTTCAGGGCTTTGTCCGCCAGGGCATGGGCCAGGCCGGATTTGCCGATGGCAACGGCGAAGGCACCGAGGGTGGCGTAGGACAGGGCAACGGTTGCGCCGCCTCCCAGGCCCTCGTTAAACGCGGCAATGGTGGCGTCCAGTGACAAGCCGCTGATCAGGCCGCCGGCAACGGCACCGATAATCAGGGCAACAACAACGTGGATGCGGCACAGGCTCAGTACGAGCATGATCGCTACCGCAGCAACAACGGCATTCATGGCAGACTCCGGGATGTCGGGGATGGCTTTCAGCGCCCCGGAGGTGGGGCGGTTCAGGAAAGCGCGCTAATGTGCCGGAAACGCGTGCTGCAGTCAAAAATCGTGTTTACGTGTGGTCGTCAGCCACGTAGGTAAACCGGGGAACGTCCTCGCCAGCGACTTCCACGGTTTCCTGAAACATCGCCAATGGTCGTACCCATAGGCTGTAGTCGCCGTACAGGCAGCGATAAACGACCATCGGTTCCTCGGTTTCGCTGTGGCGGGCCACGCCGATAACGTCATAGTCCCTGCCTTTGTAGTGGCGGTAGCGGCCAGGGCGTAGCTCTGATTTCTTATCGGTCATCGTGTTTCTCCATACGTAGTTGATTGCTACGCATTTTTGAGGCGGACTTACTCCCAGTAAACGTCTAGACTGGTAAGAAGTAAACGCAAGGAGGCATTGGGACTGACTGTTGGCATCGACAGTTTAGTTGAGTTTTCCTGTTCCGGGTAACACGGCCACTATGAGCACTTTTTCAGTTTGCCGACTGGTGCGGATACTGTTGCTGGCGCTGACCATGGCCGCGGGCCCTGCCTACGGTGAAAGGGCATCGTTTGCCTGGTTTGAAGCATCGGGGCCGGAGACGGATGTGGAGGATATCCGTGGCCTGGCGGAAGCGCAATGGCAACCAGTTGCCCGTAAACAAACCCTGAATTTTGGCTTCACCAAAAGCACCTATTGGCTACGAGTTGAGGTGCCTGCTGAGCCGGTTAACCGGGTGCTGGAAATCGGCTATCCCCTGTTGGACGATGTGCGGGTCTACTGGTATATCGGGGGCGAGCAGGTGGAACGCCATGTCACCGGGGACAGTCGCAAGTTCGGCTCCCGCCCGATTTACCACCGCAACTTTGTTTTTCCGGTACCTTCGAACAGTGACCCCACCACAGCGTATGTCCGTGTTCAGAGTGAGGGGGCGGTGCAGATCCCGGCCCAGGTTATCGAGTCGGCGGACTTTCTGGCGCGTGAGCAACTGGACTACGGCTGGCAGGCGGTTTTCCTGGGCATCATGATTGCCATGGCCCTGTACAACCTGTTTGTATTCGTCATCGTCCGTCAACAGGCCTATCTGTGGTACGTGTTGACCGTGGTTGCTTCTGCACTGGTGTTGCTGAACTTCAACGGCCTGGTGTTCCAGTGGCTTTGGCCGGATTTGCCGATTCTGAACCGTTACTTCACGGCCCCGGCCATATCGGCCAACATTCTGTTTGCGGTGATGTTTGCACTGAACTTTCTCGCCGTCCGAAATTACAGCCGGGTGTCCTACCGCGTGTTGCAATTGGTGGCATTGGTCAGTGGGTGCAGTCTTGTCTACGGCCTTTTCGGGTCTTACCAGAGCTCTACAGCCATCATCAGCGTATTCGCGGCGGTAATCACTCCCCTTACCTGGATTCTTGGCCTGGTCGTCTGGCGCAAGGGCCAGGCATTGGCGGGGTTCTACGTGGTGGCATGGACCCCGTTACTGCTCGGGCATCTGGTTATGTCGATCAGTAAAATCGGCCTTATTCCTACCAGCACGGTAACAGAGCTTGCACCCCAGACGGGTGTGGCGCTGGAGGTCATTTTGATGTCGTTTGCCCTGGCGTACAGAATCAACCTTGAGCGCCGCCTCAGGATTGAGGCCCAGGACCATGCCCTGGACATCCAGCTGCAAGCCAACCAGACGTTGGAAGCCCGCGTTCAGGCGCGTACGGAAGAGCTGGAGCAAGTCAATGAGCAACTCAAGGCGGTTTCCATTACTGATGGCTTGACCGGGGTTGCCAATCGTCGCCAGTTTGACGAAAAACTGGAGGCAGAATGGCACCGTGCCCTGCGCCAGGGACATCCCCTGAGCCTGGTCCTGTTGGATATTGATTACTTCAAACGGGTGAACGACAACTTTGGCCATCTGGCGGGGGATGATTGCCTGGTCAGTGTCGCGTGGGTCTGCGCCGCCGAAATCCAGCGCTCAGGAGATTTGCTGGCGCGATACGGCGGCGAGGAATTCAGTGTGCTCCTGCCGGCGACGCCGGAGGCCGGGGCCGCCAATGTGGCTGAACGCTTGCGGGTGGCTGTGGCGGGTACATCGGTTTACGTTGGTGACCACAGCAGCCCATTGAACCTGTCGGTGAGCGCCGGGGTGGCCACCATCCTGCCGGAACCGGGCAGCCGCCCCGAGGACCTCATCGGCAGGGCCGATGAGGCCCTGTATGCCGCTAAGGGCGCAGGGCGTAACCAGGTGATGGTATTCCGGGAGTCGGGCGCAGAGGCCATCGCCGGTTCCTAACGTCAGTTTTTCAGCTTGTAGCGGCCGGGGCCGAGAAAAATAACGGCTACCGCGATGAACAGGAAGAAACCCTGCAGCTCCAGTGCCCAGCCGCCGTGATTGCCCAATGTCATCAGTTCATGGCTGTGTACCAGCGCTATGGCCACCAGCATGTTGAAGGCGATGAGTAAGGCGCCGATACGGGTCTGGTAGCCCAGGATCACCATTAATGGTGCCAGCAACTCACCAATGAACACGCCCCACGCGAAAAAGGCGGGAATCCCATGGCTGGCCAGTTGGCCTTCGATGAAGCCCACGCCATGGAACAGCTTGGCGATGCCATGAAACAGCAATAGTCCGCCCAGGGTCAGTCGAACAATCAGTTTTCCCAGATCCGCGTTGTCGAGCAAGGTTTATTCTCCCGTCAGGAAAGGTTTATTGGTCAGCGGGCAAGCTTAACCGGTTTGTCGCCCGGCTCAAAGGTTGCGGATCTGGGGGTACAGCGGCACCAGTTTTTTGATCAGTTGGTTCTGCGCACCCGTGGGTATGCCGTTCTCTTCCATGGCCAGGATGAGGTTCTCGGCCAGGGCATTGAATTGGGTGTCCGTCACGTTCATATCGGCGTGGCTTTCGCGCATTCCGCGCCCGGAATAGGTGCACGGCCCACCACTGAGTTCGCAGAGTTGGTCCGTCAGGTTGGTGTGGAACTGGCGCACGTCAATGCCACGAAACTGATCGTTGATACGCTCGTCTTCGACAATCCGGTAGAGCAGGTCTTCGACGATATCGGCAATGCCGGAACGCTCCCCAAGCTGCTGATAGAGAGAAGTATTCTGTTGACTGGATTCAACCATGGACTGGCAACCGGAGAGGACCAGCAGGGGCAGCAGAACCATGATGATGACGGAATGTTTCATAGTATCCTCCCGGGTTGTCAGAAACTGGCCTGCAGTGACAGGTAGGCACCGCGCTGGTCTTCCAGAGTGGCAACGTCACCAAGATTGACCAGGGCGGCCGTGACCGACAAGCGACGGTCGGGTACCCAGGCTACGAAAACATCCCACCAGTCGTCCTCGGTGGCGAAACCCAGGTTGTCCGGTTTCTGGCGGTATTCGGTACCCACCAGCCACTGGCGGGTCACAAACAACCCGACACTGCCTTCAAACATCGCCTCGTAGCTGTCGTTACGGTCGCCACCGAAACCCAGAAGGCCGCCCTGGTTGGCCTTGGTCCCGCGAACGGTGGCATTGACCAGCAGATTGCGATCCATCACCGCCGCGAAGAAGAGTTTGCTGCCTCCGACGTAGATATCGGTGCCGCTGTCATCTTTGGCGCCGATGGCGTCGGGTACGGTAAACTCGCGGTTGCGTTTGTGCAGAAGCCCAGCTGACCATTGCCCCCAGGGGCTGTAGAGGGCGTCGCCGGCGAGTCTCACTTTGAGCCCGAAAACGTCCTGTACCAGTTCGTCCTCTTCAAGGCCAAAGCCGTTTTTCAGGGTGAACACCAGGCTATCCAGGTCCAGAGTCTGGCGTGCCAGCGTGAGCTCAACACGATTGTTCCAGGTGACGCCTGTCCCGACCACCGACAGGGTATAGTCGTCGGTTTCGGCGCGGGACAGGGTCAGCGTGCCCCCCCACTCTTCATCGCTGGCATAACCGCCAAGCAGGGCCCAGGGTGACAGACCGCCCCCGGCGGCACCCCCGATGGACGTTACCCCACCGGTGGCCCAGAGTCTGCTGCCCGTGTCTGCGAACAGGTTCGCCGATGCCGTTAATGCCAGTAAACCGGTGCCTAGTACCCTGGCCAAGCGTGTCATGACGTGGTTTCTCCTGCGTATCTGAGTTCCTGCTGACGGTCCGTCAGCGACTGTTCTGTCTCCTTCAGGTCGCCAGCGGCGACGGGGCGGCTGAGAAAGTACCCCTGCCCGATCTCGCAGCCCCAGTCCCGCAACAGCGCCCAGCTTTCGGCGTTCTCGATTCCTTCCGCGACAACCCGCAACCCCAGGCCATGGGCCATATCTATGGTGGAGCGCACGATGAGCTGGTCCTGGGGTTCGGTATTCAGGCGCAGGACGAAGGATTTGTCGATCTTGAGTTCCTGCACCGGCAGGTTGCGCAATTGCGACAGCGAGGAATAGCCCGTGCCAAAGTCGTCCACCGACAGTGTGACACCGAGTTGGCGTAAGCGCCGCAGGGTTTCAAAGGCCGTTTCGGGTTCCTCCATCAGGGCGCTCTCGGTTACCTCCAGAGTGATACTGGACATGGGTAACTGCCATTGGGAGAACGCCTCGGCAACTTCCTTGGCGAGTTCCGGGCGGGTCAGGTCGAGCGCCGACAGGTTGATGGCAACACCAATATTCAGGCCCGCGGCGTGCCACTTGCCAGCATCGTTGGCAACACGGCGGAGGATGTGTCGGGTCAGTTCGGTGATCTGGCCGGATTGCTCCGCCAGGAAAATGAATTCTTCCGGCGAGATGAACCCCAGGTCCGGGTGAATCCAGCGCACCAGTGCTTCGGCCTGATGAAAGCCGGCAGACGCCATATCAAGTTTGGGCTGGTAGTTCATATGCAATCCGTTGCTGGCAATGGCGTGGTGCAGATCAGAGATCAGCTGAAGTTCCCTCAGGTGGTTCTCATCCTGCCCTGGCTGATAATGGGTTACGGGCAGCCGGCTTTTTTGTGCCTGTTCGAACGTGAGGTTCAGGCGCCTGCGAACCTGGTCGGTATCGATGGCGTCCTGGGGTAGCTGCAGCGTAACCATGGTGCAGCGAAGGGAGAACGGAGTGTTGTCGATGAACAACGGCGATTCCACGATTTCGCTGATCCTGGTGGCAAGTTTATCGAGCTCGGATTGCGGCTGGAGACCAGTCATCATCAGGAATTCGGCGCCTCCGGTCCTTGCCAGTGCTGAGCTGCCGGGCAGTGCTTCCTCCAACCTGGCCGACACCGCCTGTAAAACCTTGTCCCCGAACTCGAGGCCCAGAGTGTCATTGACGTCAGAAATATCATTGAGGCGCAGGCCCATCAGGCTGCAGGGGCGGTGGTTGTCGAATTGCTCCCGCAGGCGCGACAGGAAGGCGTTTCGATTGGGTAGCCCGGTAATTTCATCGTGGCTGGCGGCGTAGTGTATCTGCTCCTCGCGGTCCCGCAGTTTGCTCAGCATGTCGCCGAGCGCCCTGCGTAATTCGGCCAGTTCACCGCCGGCGCGGATACGGGGAGGTGCGGGCGTGTGGCCATCGCCGATGGCCTTGGCATAGTCCGCCAGTTGCAGGACTGGTTGCCCCATGTTGCGAGCGATAATGAGCGCAATCAGGGCAGCCAGCACCAGAACGGCACTGACCAGCGTAAGAATTTCCACAGCACGCTCATAGTAGTTGCTGAGACGGGCCTCACGGTTGATTAAGAGCAGCAGCTGCAGGGCCGGCGTTTCGTCCCCGGTCAGGCTTATGATGCGGGTGAAGTAATGTGTACTCTCAAGAAACTGGTCCTCGCCGGACGTCCTGGCCATGGCATTGTTCAGTTCATCCAGCCTCGATGCGTTGATGGAACCCGGGTCGGTAAGAATCTGATAACTGCCTTCCTCAACAGAGGAGGCCCTGAACAACACCTCGGTTCCGCTTAGTCGACCGATAATGTCGGTAAGATCATTGTTGAGGTTAAAACCGGCAATCAGCCATGCCCTTAATCCAGGTGCTTCCACCGGAATGGTGAGCAGTTCAAAGCCGTCCGCACCGAAAACGCTCATCTGGCTGGCAAAGCCTGTTTGTCGCGCCTTGGAGAGCATTTCTGTAACCAGCGGGCTATTGGCAAACGCATCGGGCAGCCCATCGGTGTCGGCAAGGATATGCCCGTCGCTGCCAAGCAAGACGGCAAAATCGGCATTCACCCTTCGGGCCTGATTGGTCAGCGCACTGTCTGTGGTGGCGCGATCTCCGCTGGCGACGGCAGAGCGAAAGCCAAAATCACGGATCACAACGTCCAGCCGGGAAAGAATCAGGCTGGTGCGGCGCTCAAGCACCTCCTCTGCCACTTGCTCGCCGAGACTCAATTGCTCAAGTGCACGTGCCTTTTCATCCTCGAACAGGTAAAGCATCAACAGTGCACCGATGCTCAGGCTGACGATGGCCACCATGGTGACCATGACGGTCACCAAACGTCCACGAAACCCTATTCGGCTAGCGACCGCCATCAAAGCTCCCGGAAACGTTCTTGCAGGCCATCCAGCCTGTCATCACTCGCGGGTTCCGGGGACAATTCCACCGACAGTTCGAGTGATGCAGGGTAGGGTTGCTCAACGGTGAATCGGGCCATACGGGTGTTGTCTGTCAATCGGGGGTGCCATATCTGGAGCTCAATCTTACCGGACCCATCGTCTGCCGACGGCGGAATCTCAACCGTCAAACGGCCCTGTTCATCGGTTCGGCCGGAGGGTGCGCTGTCGGTGACCAGAATAAACGCCTGCATGTGGTCATGGATGTTGCAGCCAATTTCCACCACACCGGTCTTGTCGAAGACAACCGGTTCCGTCGGACGTCCGGCGTATAGCTCAATGTTGAATGCCTTGGCGGGTGAGAATGAGTAGACGTGGTGCTGAGTGTTGTCCTGGTTGGGAAAATCCACTCTGGAATTCTTGGGTATGATCAACGTATGGGGGTGAAAGTTGCGATTTTTTTGGACAATCTCAGCTTCTACGGGGGATTCCGAGAGGCCGTTTTCCAGAATCACCACGGCATTGGCGACCGGCTTTCCTGACAGGTTATCGGTCAGTTGAAGAGGTACGGTGTTGGTCTCGGCGCCGTTGCAGAGAGAGCCTGCTAGCAACAGAAACAGGGTAACGGTCAGCTTGTACATCAATGTTGTTCATCCGTATTTTCTAAAGACCCGCTCCTAACGACAAGCGTATGTGGTTACGGACCAGCAGGTTTTCCCAATAGTGTCTCATCCAGTCCCATGCAACGTTCCTTGTCTGTTCTACGAACGGGTCCAGGTTCAGTTCGTAATAGTCCGGTGAGCCGGCAATCTGCAACACGGTGACGGTGATGGACTGGTCCAGTTCGTTGGCGAACGGTTCGCCGATCAACTGATGCGCCAGCAGATTTGCCCGTGTTGCCTCCACGTCGACCAGTTCGCTGGCGCGGGTGGAGCGGTTGTTCTCGTACATTTCCTCCATCAGGCGGTGGCAGAGATAGGCTCGTATCAGAAGCCCGTCAAGGCCATCATAACGTACCAGAAGAACCGACGGTTGAGTAAAATAACCGATGGCAGCCTCTACAAAAGGCGCAAACAACTCGGCCTTGCCGGCTTCTCTCGCACAGGCTTCCACGCACTCAATCAGTCGTGGCGCCATTTCGATGTACTCAATGGCAAACTGGAACAGGCAGGTCGCCGGTTGGTAACCGTCAATGGTGATGGTGGCAGGCAGCGACGACGCCCTTTCCCGCATCTGCTTGAGAAAGGTGCCGGAACGGGCTTCCTGCCGTCGGGCCTGATCAATGATGTCGAGAACTACCTTTGGTGTCATTTCAGGAGATGCCGGTCTCTGAACGGAATGGGGTCGCAAGGCGCCTCCCGTTATACGCATGGGATCGTCAGGGGCATGGGGAAGCGGCTGGCTACCGCAACATGCCTGCCTTTTCTCACAAGTGTAGACGAGATTTAACAGGCTGCTGTGGTGTGTGCATTAAACCTGAACGTGTTGTCCATGGATTGGCTTCAAGCTTCTTCACTGTTCTGAAAACCAGCGATCGTGCCGCGAATGGCTCAAAAACAGCCAACCCATGGAAATTGCCCGTGCCAGCATCAGGCAGATCAGCGAGAACCACAGTCCATGATTACCCCACCCGGTCGTCAGCCACCAGACCGGGAGGAAGACCACCAGCGCCGAAAACAGCATGGTGTTCTGCATGTCCCGTGTGCGGGTTGCGCCGATAAACACGCCATCCAGAAGGAAGCCCCACACCGAGGCCAGCGGCAGCATCCACAGCCAGGGCAGATAGTCCCAGGCGGTTGCGCGCACTTCCTCGATACCGGTCAGCAAGCCGATGAGGAAGCGCCCGCCAAGAACAAAGGCGACGGTAAACAGCACGGAACCCCACAACGACCACCGGAATGCCACCCGAAAGACGTTTTTGAACTGGCGCCGATTGTTTCTTCCCACCGCTTCACCAATCAGTGCCTCGGCGGCATTGGCAAAGCCGTCAAGGCCGTTGGAAATGATCAGTAGAAAGGTAATCAGCACCGCGTTGGCGGCCAGTATGGTGTCGCCCTGTCGCGCACCCTGTGCGGTGAAGAAGGCCAGCACCAGAAGCAGGGCAATGGTGCGCACCATGATGTACCGGTTGACCTGTAATATTCTGAGGTAGTCCCGCAGTTGCCCGAACAGCGCCCGCTCAAACCCCTGGCCGTCCGGCATGCGTTTCAGCACCATGTAGAACCCGATGGCGGCCGCCGAGTACTCTGCCATCACGGTGGCCATGGCAACGCCCCGGCTGTTCCAGCCAAAACCGGTCACAAAGAGCACATCGAGAACAATGTTGAGCCCGTTGGCCACAATCAGCATGACCATGGGGCCCCGCGCGTACTGGGTGCCTATCAGCCAGCCCACCAGCGTGTATTGGCAGAGCACGGCCGGCGCGCTCCAGATACGGATGCTGGCGTACTCTGCTGCCAGCGCGGCAACACGTTCACTGGGGTTCATCAGAGTCAGGCCCAGTTTGATCAACGGCTGATGGAACAGAATCAGCAACAGGCCGATACCGATAGCCAGCAACACGGAGCGTAGCAGCAGGGCAATCTGCGCAAACTCATCGCGCTTGCCCCAGGCCTGGGCAGCCAGCCCCGTCGTGCCCATGCGCATAAAGCCAAAGGTCCAGTAGAGTATGCTGAACAGGTTTGCGCCCACCGCGACAGCCCCCAGATATTCCGGTGTATCGAGGTGTCCCAGCACGGCCGTATCCACAAGCCCCAGCAGCGGCACAGTGAGATTGGTGAGCATCAGTGGCCAGGCCAGCGCCCAGAGCCTGCGGTCGGTGGTGGC
Organism: Marinobacter sp. G5_S1_61_S3; assembly: GCF_054968585.1. Taxonomy (NCBI): domain Bacteria; kingdom Pseudomonadati; phylum Pseudomonadota; class Gammaproteobacteria; order Pseudomonadales; family Marinobacteraceae; genus Marinobacter; species Marinobacter sp. G5_S1_61_S3. The sequence goes on from NZ_JBQKUK010000001.1 coordinate 174,142, forward strand.
GAGTTGCGGAGCGGGTTCTATGGGAATGAGAGGCTTTCCTTCTTTAGTACATTTATGGGTGGACGGACTTTCGCATTTTTTTGATCTGTGTCTATACTGGGTTGTGTATTATCCATAGCAGACTTCCACCCTGACCTGGATAGTGTGTGCGAGCACTGTCTGGAACAGGGGGATTGGACGCAAAATCCGACAAGAATAACACTCTGTGGAGACACAGTATTATGCGCGTGCACGCTAAGCGGGCAGGTGTCCTCTTGGGCGGGCTTATGACGCCAGCGTTGTCCATGGCGGACTGGACGCTGAACATGAGTCCCGGGGTCACCGGTACCAGCAATGAAATCTTCAGCCTTCACATGACGATCCTCTGGATCTGCGTTGTCATCGGCATCGTGGTGTTTGGGGTCATGTTCTGGTCCATCTTCGCCCATCGCAAGTCCCCGGGCCGAAAACCGGCAAACTTTCACGAGAATACCCTGGTCGAGATTCTCTGGACCATCATTCCCCTCGTGATTCTGGTGGTAATGGCGATTCCTGCCACTGCAACGCTTGTGGACATGTACGACACCAGCGAAGCTGACGTAGACATCAAGGTTACCGGCTATCAGTGGCGCTGGAAATACGACTACATAGAGGATGATTTTGGGTACTTTTCCAATATCACCACCAGCGATGACGAAATCTACAACCGCACCGAGAAAACCGAGAACTACCTGTTGGAAGTAGACAACCCGATGGTAGTGCCTGTTGGAGCGAAAATCCGCCTGTTGGTCACCGCCAATGATGTTATCCACTCCTGGTGGGTGCCTGCCTTCGGCGTGAAAAAGGACGCCATTCCCGGCTTTGTGAATGAAACCTGGACCAGGGTCGACGAGCCCGGTATCTATCGTGGTCAATGCACCGAGCTGTGTGGCGTAAAACACGGTTTCATGCCTGTGGTGGTCAAGGCGGTGCCTCAGGACGAATACGATGCCTGGGTGGCTGAGCAGAAGGAGGCGGCCCAGCGTGAGCGTGAGCTGACCGAGAAAGACTGGACCCTGGAAGAGCTGATGGCACGTGGCGAAAAAGCCTATGCCAGCGCGTGTGCTGCCTGCCACCAGGCGGACGGTAGCGGTGCGCCGCCAGCATTCCCGGCTCTGAAGGGCAGTAAAGTCGTGACCGAAGACATGCAGGCGCATATGGATATTGTTGTAAACGGCGTTTCCGGCACCGCCATGCAAGCGTTTGGCGGTCAGCTGAGCGAAGTCGACCTCGCAGCGGTCATCACCTATGAGCGGAATGCCTGGGGTAATGACACCGGTGAAATGGTGACGCCAAAAGAAGTCTTCGAGTACAAGAATCAGGAATGATGAACCGGGTGGGGTGGAGCGAAGGCTCCAGTCCACCCTATCCAATGACGCCAGATTAATGACATCACCAGCCTGAATATACGGCGGTAACGGGGGTTTTTCATGAGTGCGGTTGCAGATACCCACGCCCAGGACGATCATCACCACGGCCCCGCAAAGGGCTTTTCTCGGTGGCTGCTGACGACCAACCACAAAGATATCGGGTCCATGTACCTGATATTCAGTTTTGCGATGTTCCTGCTCGGCGGAACCATGGCCATGGTGATCCGGGCGGAACTGTTCCAGCCAGGCCTGCAGATTGTTGAGCCGGAATTCTTTAACCAGATGACCACCATGCACGGTCTTATCATGGTGTTTGGTGCGGTGATGCCGGCCTTCGTTGGCCTGGCGAACTGGATGATTCCATTGATGGTGGGTGCCCCGGACATGGCGCTGCCGCGAATGAACAACTGGAGCTTCTGGCTCCTGCCCTGCGCGTTCCTGATTCTGGTGTCCACGCTGTTTATGGAAGGGGGGGCGCCCAACTTTGGCTGGACCTTCTACGCGCCATTGTCGACGACCTATGGCCCACCGAGCACCACGTTCTTTATCTTCGCCGTTCACATCATGGGTGTGTCGTCGATCATGGGTGCTATCAACGTGATCGCCACTATCCTGAACATGCGGGCACCAGGCATGACGCTGATGAAGATGCCCCTGTTCGTCTGGACCTGGCTGATTACGGCGTTCCTGTTGATTGCCGTTATGCCGGTGCTGGCCGGCGTCGTCACCATGATGCTGATGGACATCAACTTCGGCACCAGCTTCTTTGATGCCTCCGGCGGTGGTGACCCGGTACTGTTCCAGCATGTGTTCTGGTTCTTCGGGCACCCCGAGGTCTACATCATGATCCTGCCTGCGTTCGGGGCGGTGTCCCACATTATTCCGGCGTTCTCCCGCAAGCCGTTGTTTGGCTACGCGTCGATGGTATATGCGGTGGGCGCCATCGCCCTGCTGTCGTTTGTGGTCTGGGCTCACCATATGTTCACTGTCGGCATTCCCATCGCCGGTCAGCTGTTCTTCATGTATGCGACCATGCTGATTGCCGTGCCCACGGGCGTGAAGGTGTTCAACTGGGTGGCGACCATGTTCCGGGGGTCACTGACCTTCGAGGCGCCGATGCTGTTTGCGGTCGCCTTCGTCATCCTGTTTACCATCGGCGGTTTCTCCGGCCTGATGCTGGCCATTGCACCGGCTGACTTCCAGTATCACGATACCTACTTCGTGGTAGCACACTTCCACTACGTACTGGTACCGGGCGCCATCTTCGGCATCTTTGCCTCGGCGTATTTCTGGCTGCCCAAGTGGACCGGCCATATGTACGACGAAACACTGGGCAAGACGCATTTCTGGCTGTCGTTCATCGGTATGAACCTGGCCTTCTTCCCGATGCACTTCCTCGGTTTGGCGGGTATGCCGCGGCGTATTCCGGATTACGCGCTGCAGTTTGCCGACTTCAACATGGTGTCCAGCATTGGCGCATTCATGTTTGGTGCCAGTCAGATCCTGTTCCTGGTGATTGTGGTCAAGTGCGTCAAAGGCGGTGAAAAGGCCTCTGCCCAGCCGTGGGACGGTGCCGAAGGCCTTGAGTGGACAGTGCCCTCTCCGGCGCCCTACCACACCTTTGCCACGCCGCCGGAAGTGAAGTGAAACAGAGGCTGACTGTCGCCCACAACAACAAACGATAACGGATAAGCCATCGGAGATTGTCATGGCGGAAAACCAGACGTACTACGTTCCGGAACAGAGCAAGTGGCCGATTGTCGCCACCGTCGGGCTGGGGGTTACCCTCTACGGCGCGGCGGCCATTATGGTGAACGGCCAGCAGGGTGAGAGCACCACCGGCTCCTGGGTGATGTTCTTGATCGGTTCCCTGATCATGGCCTACATGCTGTTTGGATGGTTCGGGACCGTCATCAAGGAAAGCCGGTCAGGCCTGTACAGCCCACAGATGGATCGTTCCTTCCGCTGGGGTATGAGCTGGTTCATTTTTTCCGAGGTCATGTTCTTCGCGGCTTTCTTCGGTGCCCTGTTCTACACCCGGATGTTCGCGGTGCCCTGGCTTGGCGGTGAAGGCGACCGTGGCAGTTCCAATATCCTCTGGGAAGGTTTCCAGGCGACATGGCCGCTGATCAACAATCCTGACCCCGACGCTTACCCGGCACCGGAAGGCATTATCGGCCCCTGGGGTTTGCCACTGATCAACACCATTCTGCTGGTGACGTCGTCCTTTACGGTTACGGTTGCGCACCATGCCCTCAAGGAAGACAACCGCAAGAAGGTCAAACTCTGGCTGAGCGCCACCATTGCGCTGGCGCTGATCTTTGTGTGTGTCCAGGGCTATGAATACGCTCACGCCTATCAGGATCTGAACCTGACCCTGCAGTCCGGCATTTATGGCAGCACCTTCTTCATGCTGACCGGGTTTCACGGCGCCCATGTGATACTGGGTACCCTGATGCTCACGATCATGTTGATCCGCATACACAAAGGCCATTTCACCGGCGATTACCACTTTGGTTTCGAGGCGTCGGCGTGGTACTGGCACTTCGTGGATGTGGTCTGGCTCGGGCTGTTCGTCTTCGTTTACGTGCTCTGACGACGCGCGTCAGGGGGTCGGATTCAGGGTCAGGCCCCCTTGCCATACCGAAATCAGAATGACTGCCAGCAGCAGTACGCTGAGGGCGACCCGCAACGCCAGGGAATTCAGGACACGGTTCGTTTTCCCGCCATCCCGGATCAGGAAGAACAGACCGCTGAACAGGCTCACCAGAACGGCCAGCATGAGTACGACAATGAGAATCTTCAGCATGGGAAATCCTGTAAACGGGAATGTAGATCCAGAGCCCACTATAGCAGAGCATGTCTGATCCAACCGATCGTTCTCGTCGCCAATGGCACTTCGATTGGCGCCTGTTGGTGTTCGCCGGCTTCTTTCTGCCGGTACTGTTAGGCCTGGGGATCTGGCAGCTGGAGCGAGCAGGAGAGAAACAGGCCCAGCTTGAACAGTGGCAGCAACAGGCCGGGAACCTGAGCTGGTCGCAACATCTGGCGGCCGGCCTCGAAGCCGGGCAACCGGTGACACTGTCCGGCCGTTACAGCGAGGTATCCTGGCTCCTCGATAACCGCACACGCGATGGCGCGCCGGGCTATGAGGTACTGACCCTGTTCCACCCGGTTCAGGGCCGCCCGGTGGTTGTGAATCGCGGTTGGGTACAAGCTCCCCGGCGACGTGATCAACTGCCCGATGTCAGTTATCCGTCCGGAGAGCTTAGTGTGAAGGGGCGGTTGAGTGAGTTTCCGGAACCCCCGGTGCTCAAGTCCGTGCCATCTGACAAAGCGGGCTGGCCGAAGCGAACACAGTCGCTGTCCCACGGGCAGGCTCGGGAAATTGAGAATGATGTTGCCAGCCTGGTACTCAGGCTTTCCGGGCCGGAGCAACCTGGCGCCTACCGCGCCGACTGGGCTCCAGACCGGATGGGGCCACAAACCCATTATGGATATGCGGTGCAATGGTTTTCACTGGCCATCGCGCTGGTTATATTGACGGTCGTAGCGAGCTATCGCAAAACAGGAGTCCGTAATCACAATGACAACGGCTGAGCGCATGGACCAGAAAGACCCGGACGACAACGTCTCTCCAGAGCAGGTACGCCGCGGCAGGCGAACCGCCCTTTTACTGTTTGCCATCGGTTTCGGCCCGATGATTTTTGCCACTATCATGTACTACACCGGCTGGCTGAATCCTGCCGGCAATAGCAATAATGGCGAGCTGATCCAGCCGCCGGCGCCCCTGGCTCAAATGCAGCTTCAGGGAGCCAGCGGCAACCCGCTTGTCGACCGCTTTGGCCCTGACGAACCCGACGCCGAATGGATGATGGTGGTGGTTTCCGAGCAATGCGCCTCGGAGTGTGAAGAGCTTCTGTATCTGGCGCGCCAGGTCAATATTGCCCTGGGCAAGAATGCTAACCGGGTAAATCGTTCGGCCTGGCTCGGCACTATCCCTGACGATCTTTCGGCTCGCTGGAGCGACGAATACAGCTCCATGGAACGGCTGAGTATCCTGGAGGGCCGCGCTCCGAAATGGCCGTCCGGCATCAACCCGGAGCACCAGCCACGGATTCTGCTGGTGGACCCCTTTGGTAACGTGATCATGCACTACGGCACCGAACACACGGGAAAGGATATGCTGAAGGATCTGAAACACCTGTTGAAGCTGTCACAGATCGGCTGACCATCAGTAACCGGAGATGCCCCGTTGAACACCACCCAACCCCGTCTTTCCCGCCCGGCCCACCTCATGGCGCGCTGGTCGCTACTGGCCACCCTGCTAGCGGTGGTCGTCATCATGCTTGGGGCCTGGACCCGATTGGTGGACGCGGGCCTTGGATGTCCGGACTGGCCCGGTTGTTACGGGTTTCTGACGGTGCCCCATGATGAGTCGCGGATGGCCATCGCCAATGCGCGCTTTCCCGACACGCCCGTCGACGTGGAAAAAGGCTGGCCTGAAATGATCCACCGATACGCCGCCGGCACGCTGGGGCTGGTGGTGTTTGGCCTGGCGGCCTACGCGTTCCGTCATCGTCGTGACGGCGTGCCGCTTCGGTTGCCACTGTTTATTGCTGCCTTCATTCTGCTCCAGGGCGCCTTCGGCATGTGGACAGTGACCCTGAAGCTCTGGCCGCAGGTGGTTGCCCTGCACCTGTTAGGGGGCTTTACCACCCTGAGCCTGCTGACACTGCTCACGCTTCGCCTGCGCCGTAGACCGCAACCTGAAGGGGAATCACCCGGCGCAGGCCGGCCCCCCGGGTTGCGCCGTTTCCGGCCGTGGCTATACGGTGGTCTGGCGCTGGTTGTTATGCAAATTGCCCTGGGGGCCTGGACAGCGGCCAATTACGCTGCTGTGGCCTGTACCGACCTGCCCACCTGCCAGGGTGAATGGTGGCCGGCTGATATGGACTTCCAGCATGGGTTCGATGTCACCCAGCATGTGGGGCCGAATTACCTGGGTGGGCAGCTAACGGCTGACGGTCGTGTCGCCATCCATGTCAGTCACCGGCTGGGAGCGATGATAGTGCTTGCGTACTTCACGGTTTTTCTGGCATTACTGTGGCGCAGAACAAAGCGAACACCACTGGCGTGGCATGTGCAGCTGGTGGCCGTGGCCCTGATTGCGCAGATTGCGCTGGGCCTGGCCAACATCGTGTTTCATATACCTCTGTCAGTGGCGGTGGCGCACAACGCAATGGGCGCAGGGCTTTTGCTGGCAGTGATCAATCTGCTCTGGCGATTTCATCAACAGGCCCTGCCAGAGGCAGCGAAAACAGAACCTACAACAACAATCGAGCGAGAGGTGACGGCATGAGCGAGCACGTAAAGGCACTGCCGGCGCAGGGAACGACCAACGAGTCCGCTGCCGCGGGCATTTCCTGGCGGGATTTTCTGGAGCTGACCAAGCCCACTGTGGTGGCGATGATGATCCTCACCTCAGTCATAGGCATGCTACTGGCCACACCGGGCGTGCCGGGTTGGGAGGTTATGCTCTACGGTAACCTGGGCATCGCCCTGCTGGCGGGCGCGGCAGCCGTGGTCAATCATGTGGTGGATCAGAAAATCGACACGGTCATGGCCCGTACCCGCAAACGACCCGTCGCCACCGGGAAAATCTCGCCGCTGGACGCACTGCTGTTCGCAACGGTGCTGGCGGTTGCCGGCATGGTCATCCTGGTGTGGCAGGTGAATGCGCTGACAGCCTGGCTGACCCTGGCGTCACTGGTGGGGTATGCGGGCGTCTACACCCTGTTTCTCAAGCGTATGACCCCGCAGAACATCGTTATCGGTGGCCTGGCCGGCGCGATGCCGCCTTTGCTGGGCTGGACCGCGGTGACCGGGCAGGTGGAAGGCCACGCCCTGTTGCTGGTGCTGATCATCTTCGCCTGGACGCCACCGCATTTCTGGGCACTGGCCATCCATCGCAAGGAAGAATACGCCAAGGCCGGTATTCCCATGCTGCCAGTCACCCATGGCAACAAGTACACAGAGTTACATATACTCCTGTACACCCTGATGCTGCTTGCTGTCAGCCTGCTGCCGTTTGTCACCGGTATGTCTGGCGTTATCTATCTGGTGGGTGCACTGGCCCTCGGCCTGCGTTTCCTACAGTATGCCGTACGGTTGCTCAGAGGTGATGACCGTCGTGTTGCGCTCAACACCTTCAAATATTCCATCACCTATCTGATGGCCCTGTTTGTGGTGCTGCTGGTCGACCACTTTGTGTTTTTCTGAATGCTGATTTACCGGAGATTTCATGGACCGTTCGATTCGCCTGACGCTGATCCTGCTGCTGTTGGTTGTCGTGCTGATCTTCGGGCTGGTGGTTGGACGGCAGGTGTTGCTGGTCGGAAATGACCAGCCTTCACCCCCGCCGGAACTCAGCAGTATCAACGCCTACGTGTACGAAAACAGTCGTAAACTTGCAGAGTTCGAGCTGCTTAACGAACAGGGCGAAACGGTCACCCGGGACAGCCTGAAGGGCAAATGGACGTTTGCTTTCGTTGGCTATACCAATTGCCCGGACATCTGCCCCGCTGCCATGGCGACCCTGCGCAAAACCGACAAAATGCTACCGGAGGAGCTACCGCAGCCGGAGTTCCTGTTGATTTCCGCCGACCCGGAACACGATACGCCCCAGAGACTGAAAGACTATGTGGGCTTTTTCGGCGACGACTTTCACGGCCTGACTGGCGACATTGAGACACTGAGAGAGCTCGCCAGAAGCATGAACGCGGTTTTCTCCCAACGTCAGGTGGATGGCGAACGGTTGGTGGAACACAGCGGGCATTTCACACTGATCAACCCGGACGGCGAAATGACCGCCGTGCTTCAGCCTCCCCACAAGCCGGAAGACCTGGTTGAGGCCTATCGTGAGATCTACGAGTGGGCTCGGGAAAATCATCCGCGAGCGTCCCAGTCATGACCCTGCGCTCCTCGCTTTGACTCGGCTGACTTCCTGCTCCCACTGACTTAGACTGCCTACCGGCTTTCCCCAGGGGTTCTGTGATGCCAAATTCCCACCCTTCCTGCACACCGCCGCGGGATCTTTATCTGGTCGTGGTAGCGGGTGCCATTCTGTTGCTGGTCACCCACGGCCTGGGCCGTTTCATCTACACGCCGCTATTGCCGTATCTGGTGGGCGATGGCCAGATCACTGCCGGGCAGGGTGCTGCGGTGGCCACCTGGAACTACCTTGGCTACCTGCTTGGCGCCCTGCTGGCCATCCGCTGGCACACCATCAGCCACATTCGCATGCTGCTGCCGGCGTCCCTCGCGGTTCACCTGTTGACCACCCTTGCGATGACACAGACTGACCACCTTGGGGCCATGTCCACCGCCCGCCTGTTTAATGGCATCGCCAACGGCGTTGTCTTTGTCCAGGCGCCGGCGTTGATCCTGGAATGGCTGGTACTGCGCAACCGCGCTACGCTCAGTGGGCATCTCTACATTGGTGTAGGCCTGGGCCTTTTGGTATCAAGTGGCCTGGTCAGCTCCAGCGCCCACTGGCTTGAGGGGACTGAACGCTGGTGGCCTGCCGTCGTGCTTTCCATCCCCCTGGCCTGGTGGGCCACGGCGCGGTTACTCCGACTGGACGTACCGGTGAGGGCGCAAAGCGACGGCGAAACCCCGCCGGGAAAATCGCCCCTGTTTGACCGGGCAAGTGTGCCCCTGTTTCTCTCCTACGCCGGGGCTGGTCTCGGTTACATACTGCCGATGACGTTCTTGCCATTGCTGGCCAAGGACCAGTTACCGGCCGACCACTGGCTGCTGGATGGCGCCTGGTTCCTGGCGGCTGTGGCGACGATCCTGTCACCCTCGATATGGAACTATCTTGGTGCCAAAATCGGCGATCTCCCTGCATTGCGCATGAATTTCGTGGTACAGCTTGCTGGCGTCCTGGCAGCAGTGATCTTGCCTGGTGCCTTGGGCCTGGCGGTTTGTGCCGCCCTGGTGGGCAGCACGTTCGTGGGTACGGTGATGCTCACCCAACGCATCGGCCGGGCCCTGCATCCGCACCAGGGGCCGCGACTGTCAGCGGCAATGGTGTCGGTCTACGGCTTCACCCAGATGGCCGGCCCCTGGCTCACCAAGCAATGGCTGGACGCCGGTGGCACCCTGACCACGGCCTTTGGCATCGGGGTGGTGGCGCTGGCTCTTGGAGCGGTGTTTGCGTTCTTTGTGCCTTTGCCTGGATGTCCTGGCAGGACTGATCGTTAGGGTGCATGAGCGGGGTGGTGGGATATTTTTCCTTGGGAATGGAACTCGCTGTGCTCAGACACCCATTCCTGGCGGATAAAATATCCCACCACCCCACTCTTATGTAACGCACAGTTATCGCGTCTGAGGAGGTATGAGCATCGCTGTCTCGTGCAAACCGGAGCAGGCCCATAGTACGCTTTTGAGAAATCGACGAGTTACCTAAGGGTGTGGGTGTGTTTTATTTTTCAATAAAGAAAATGGTGTCCGAGCAAAGCGAGTTCATTTTCATTTGAAAAATAAAACACACCCACGCCCCTCCCCAAACCGACCAGTCCTAAACACAGCCAAAAAAATGCTCCCAATCAACAACATCATCCCGGACCTCCTGAACAACCTGGAGTCCCAAACAACCATCCTGCTACAGGCACCACCGGGCGCCGGTAAAACCACCAGGGTGCCACTGGCTTTGATGGATGCCCCCTGGCGTGAGAATCGCAAGATCCTGATGTTGGAGCCGAGACGTTTGGCAGCCCGGTCCGCGGCAAGGTACATGGCCGGGCAGATGGGGGAGAAGCCGGGCCAGACCGTTGGTTATCGCACACGGCTTGATACGCAGGTGACGTCTGCCACGGTGATAGAAGTGGTCACCGAAGGTATTCTCACGCGGTTGATCCAGAATGATCCGGCGCTGGAAGACTACGCCGTTGTGATTTTCGATGAGTTTCACGAACGGTCATTGCAGGCCGATCTGGGCCTGGCGTTGGTGCGGGAAGCCCGCCAGGCCTTGAGGGAGGACCTGCGGATCATCGTCATGTCCGCCACGTTGGATACCGCACCCATCGCCCGGTTGCTGGGTGATGTGCCGGTGCTGAGTAGTGACGGCCGGGCGTTCCCTGTGGAGGTGGCGTATCGCCCCATTCCGCGTAATGGCCGGATCGAGCAACAGGTGGTGTCCGTTATTCATGAGGCACTGGCGGATCAGAGTGGGTCGTTGCTGGTGTTTCTTCCCGGTGCGGGCGAGATTCGTCGGGTTGAGCGTCAGCTTCAGAACCAGACAGGCAACGATGTGATCGTGGCGCCGTTGTACGGCAACCTGAAAAGCGAGGAGCAGGACCGGGCCATCGCGCCGGCGCCCGAAGGTTACCGCAAAGTGGTTCTGGCCACGGCTATTGCCGAATCCAGTCTCACCATTGAAGGCGTACGCGTCGTCATCGACAGCGGTCAACAACGCCGGGCGGTGTTTGATGCCAACAGCGGTATGACACGGCTGGTGACGGGCTGGGTGTCAAAAGCGTCTGCGGAGCAGCGCAAGGGACGGGCCGGGCGTATTGAGCCTGGCGCCTGTTACCGGCTGTGGAGCGAGTCCGCCCAGTTTGGTCTGGCCGAGTTCACCCCGCCGGAAATACAGGAAGCGGACCTGGCACCCCTGGTGCTGGAACTGGCGCAATGGGGCGCGCGGTCGCCGGATCAGCTGGACTGGATTGACCCGCCCCCTGCTGCGCACTGGCAGCAGGCTGTGGCGTTGTTGCAGTGGCTGGATATGCTGGATGCCGACAGCGCCATTACCGAACATGGCAAGGCGGCGCGGGACATGGGCGTTCATCCACGGCTGGCGCACATGATTCTACGCGGACGGGACATTGGCCATGGCTATCTCGCGGCCGAGTTGGCGGCGCTGCTGGAAGAACGGGATCTGGCGGGCCGATCAGCCGGGGCGGATATGCAGGAGCGGGTCAGGATGCTGCGGGGGGGCGGCCCGCGACAGGGTGTGGATACCGCCAGGGTGATATCGATCACCAAGTCGGTGTCCCGCCTGGCTGGAGGTTTTGAACGACCCCAGGCAATGCCCACTGACGATGAGGTAGGACGCGTGCTCGCACAGGCCTACCCGGACCGGATTGCCCGTAAACGGCGGGGCGAAGCACCGCGATACCAGCTCAGCAACGGTCGCGGCGCAGCCCTTCGCAGCGACGACCGACTGGCTCGCTATGAGTGGCTGGTTGCAGCTGAACTGGACGGCAAGGCCAGGGAGGCCACGATTTATCTTGCTGCACCGGTTACCCCAGCGGTGCTGGAACAGGACCTGTCCGGCCACATTGAAGAGTACGAGGAGGCGGTCTGGGACGAGCGACGCGGAACCGTGGTGGCCCGTCGCGTCCGAAAACTGGGGCAGTTGGAGCTGGAGGAAACAGCCTTGCCAGCCCCGTCCCCGGAACTGGTGCAGCAGGGGCTGCTCGCCGCCGTGCGCAAGAAGGGCCTTGGGAGCCTGCCATGGACGCCGGCGGCGGAGCAGTGGCTTGCCCGGGTCACCCTGCTGGCAGAGTACTTTCCCGGAGAATGGCCAACGGTCAGCGAGCGCTGGCTGACAGATAACCTGGACACCTGGCTTGGTCCGTTCCTGGCAGGGATGACCCACTGGCGTGACCTGGAGAAACTCAACCTGAGCCAGGCTCTTGCCAGCCTGCTGGAGTATCCGCAACAACAGGCACTGGAAGAGCTGGCTCCTCCCCGCCTGACGATCCCAACCGGCCAGTCCGTGGCGCTGGATTACACCGCAGAAAACGGCCCGGTATTGGCGGCCAAGCTCCAGGCCCTCTTCGGCTGGACCAAAACTCCTACGGTTGCCGGAGGCCAAGTGCCGGTGGTGATCCACCTGCTGTCCCCAGCCCAGCGCCCTCTGGCTGTCACGGCCGGCCTGGCAAGCTTCTGGCAGAACGCCTATCCGGAGGTCCGCAAGGACATGCGCGGTCGGTATCCCAAGCACCCCTGGCCGGAAGATCCCCTGACGGCAGATGCGAGTCAGGGGACTAAGAAGCGTCCTGTTCGTTGATTCTTTACCTTTGGCTTTGGGTAGGACTGAGGCCTTTGTGGGGATCGGGGAGGTGGGGGTATTTTTCCTTGGGAATGGAACTCGCTGCGCTCAGACACCCATTCCTGGCGGAAAAATACCCCCACCTCCCCGCTCTATTGGCAAAGGGTGATGTCGTTACGGAAAGCTGGAATTTAACTGCGCTTTGATTTCGAATGTATGCGTGCGGACACCGTACTAGCGGTAAAAAGCTCTCAGGTAAACCCAGTCAAAACCACAGTAAATCGGCGCGACAACTGGCGTTAACTAAGGGTATGGGGGTGTTTTATTTTTCAATAAAGAAAATGGTGTCTGAGCGAAGCGAGTTCATTTTCATTTGAAAAATAAAACACCCCCATGCCCCTCCCCTAAACCCCCAGTCCAACCCAAAGCCAAAGCAAAGAATAAACATTGCACCCAACCCAAACCTGTATAAAATGCGACCAACCCAACCACGCACCCAACCCAAATGAAACTGGTCTCCTTCGACATATTCCGCACCCTCGGCTTCCCGAATACCAAAACCCTCAAGCCCGAACAATTCCTGGCCCATAAAGAACTGCTTAAAGACGCAGACTGGGTGCTGTTCCCGGAATACTGGCAGCTGAATGCCCTCGTTCACGGCCTGAAATGTCGCGTTTTCCCCAGTGTCGCCAGCTATCGCATCGGCCACGACAAGGTGGAAATGACCCGGGCTTTCCAGGCGGTCGCACCTGAACACACTCCGTGGACTCTGATTGAAGCCAATGGCCCGGAGGAACAGCAGGCGGTGTGGGATGCCATGGTCGTGCCCTTCGTGGCCAAGCTGCCCAAAGCCAGCATGGGCGAAGGTGTGTGGTTAATCGAAAACAAAGCCGACTGGCAGCGTTATTGCGAGCGGACCCATGTTCTTTATGCCCAGGAATACCTGCCGATTGATCGGGATGTGCGGGTAGTGATTGTCGGGGACAACGTGGTATCCGCCTACTGGCGAACCCAGGCGGACCAGGGGTTCTACAATAACGTGTCGCAGGGTGGGCGCATCGACCGGGGGCCAGTGCCTTCCGTGGTAACCGATCTGGCACTGCGCCTTGCGCGGGAGCTGGAGGTGGATCACGCGGGGTTTGATATTGCCCTGGTGGAGGGGTATCCCTACGTGCTTGAGTTCAATCGGCTATTCGGCAATCAGGGACTCGGTCAGGGTAGTGATCTGAAAACTGCGATTCTGGATTACCTGCAGCGCCAGGCCGAGCCCGAAGACCCGAACGGCCCCACCGGGCCGGCGCCGTTGTGGCCAGTCGCAGTGTGAGCTGAAGGCAAACGGGCCAGACGGTGGTTATGGGTAGATATGCTCATATCACGCCCCCGGAAAAGAACCGATGATCGCGCGATTGACGGGTACCGGATCGGTACCTATGTTGTTTGAACGACCCGTTTGCCCTTTGGAGGGAAACCCTATCCATGACCGAATCCACCAACGCCATCATCACTGACTACTACGACGCCGAGACCTTTGCCCGTATCAAGGCATTTGCCGATACCAAGGACACGCCCTGCGTCGTGATTGATACCGCGACCATCAACCGCCAGTACGATGAACTGGTGGAAGGCTTTCCCTATGCCAACGTCTACTATGCGGTGAAGGCCAACCCTGCCCCGCAGGTTCTGACGATGTTGCGGGACAAGGGCGCCAGCTTTGATATCGCGTCGGTGTACGAACTCGACAAGGTCATGGGCCTGGGTGTGACGGGCGACCGCATCAGTTACGGCAACACCATCAAGAAGGCCAAGGATATCCGCACCTTCTACGAGCGAGGTGTTCGCCTGTACGCGACGGATTCGGAAGCGGACCTGCGCAACATCGCGAAGGCGGCTCCGGGCTCGAAAGTGTATGTTCGCATCCTGACCGAAGGCACCCTGACCGCTGACTGGCCGCTGTCCCGCAAGTTCGGCTGCCAGACCGACATGGCCATGGACTTGCTGATCCTGGCCCGCGATCTGGGCCTGGTGCCTTACGGCGTCTCTTTTCACGTGGGTTCCCAGCAACGGGAAATCGGCGCGTGGGACGCCGCCCTGGGCAAGGTGAAGGTGATTTTCGAGCGTCTGAAGGAAGAAGACGGCATCGAACTGAAGATGATCAACATGGGCGGCGGCTTCCCGGCCAACTACATCACCCGTACGAATGACCTGAAAACCTACGCGGAAGAGATCAAGCGTTTCCTGGATGAGGATTTTGGCGATGATTTGCCCGAGATTATTATCGAACCGGGCCGCTCGCTGATTTCCAACGCAGGTGTTCTGGTAAGTGAAGTGGTGCTGATTTCACGTAAATCGCGTACTGCCCTACACCGTTGGGTATTCACCGATGTTGGTAAATTCGGTGGCTTGATCGAAACGCTTGATGAATCCATCAAGTTCCCGATCTATACAGAGAAATCCGGCGAAGGCGAGGACTGTGTAATTGCAGGCCCAACCTGCGACAGCGCCGATATCATGTACGAACACCACAAGTACCCGTTGCCGCTGAATTTGGCCATCGGCGACCGCATGTACTGGCTGTCCACCGGTGCCTACACCACGACGTACAGTGCCATAGAGTTTAACGGTTTCCCCCCGTTAAAGGACTATTACATCTAAGCCAGCGGTAAGGACGTGGGGTGGGGGTATATTTTCCGCCAGAAATGGGTGTCTGAGCGAAGCGAGTTCCATTTCCAAGGAAAAAATACCCCCACCCCGCGGCCCGGCAAAGCATAGATCAATGGCACCAGACAGAGGGTCAACTTTCGGGTTGGCCCTTTTGTCGTTTCAGGTCCAGGGTAAAAGTCAGGGGAAGAACCAGAGCGCAATAGGCGATGATAAAGATAATGGCGTATCGGGCGTCGTTGCCCCAATCGGCCAGTAACCCGCCGATCATGGGAACAGAAAACGCCACTGTGTAACCAACCAGAAAGTTTCCTGCTGAGAGTCGCCCCGTTTCTCTTGATTCCACCAGTACAGGGGGTAAAGCCACCAGCAGGATCAGCAGAATGCCGGCCGTGAAGCTCATAAACGTTGCGCTGGCTATTGACCACCAGCCAGTGAAGACGACCGTTCCCACTGTGCCCAGGATGCTGCAGGTTGCCATCACCATGATGGGGCCTTTGAGGCCTACCCAATATCTCGCCATTTTCAGCATGACCAGGGAGGCGATCACCTGGGCGAAGTTATACCAGAACAAGGCGTCCGCCAGCATGTCGAAGTTGCCTTGTTGCTCCAGGATATTGCCCATGTAGGCGTTAAGGCCGAAGAACAGGGAGCCTGACAGGCCCAGCAGCAGGCCAATTCGCAGAGTCAGTGGGTTTTTCCAATCAGGCAGCCATGCCGGTTTCTTTACAGGTCGGGCCATTTCTCTTCGGGGCAGGAACAGAGCGGCAGCGACCAGCAACGCGGGCAGTGACCAGGCCAGCAGGGTGGCGCGCCAGCTGTCGTCCATCAGTGGCATCAGTACCGGGAGGGTGATGCCGGCGCCGATGAATTCGCCCATCAGCATGCCGTTCATGTAGATAGCGGAGCCGATGGCCAGATGTTTGGGTTCGAGCCAGCGTGGCAGGAGTGCCGGCAGGGAGGGCTGCATCATGGCCACACCCAGGCCCATGACGGCACTCGCCAGCATAAGCGTGATGGTATCGGGTGACAGCCCGCGACCGGCGGAACCGATGACCATAATCACCATGGCCAGCGCCAGGGTATTGCGTGGGCCCATCCGTGCGATGGCCAGGGAACCGGGCATGGAACCGACAGCCAGCATCAATATTGGAAGAGTGGTGAGCGCACCGGTCAGAGCCTGGGACAGGCTGAGTTCGTCGCTGATGAACGGCGCCAGGGGAGGTGCAACCAATACCGGTATGCGCAGATAAACACCGGCCAGCCAAAGCAACACCGCCACCGGGAGCAGCTTGGCTGCCGGTGGCGGTGTTGTTGTGCCTGAAACGTCAGCCACTGGGGCCGGGCTTAGTTGTCGCCGGTGTCCGGGAGATAGGCGCCGTCTTCGTCATGGACTTCACGGCCGGTGACGGGCGGGTTGAAGGCACAGATCAGTCGCATGTCTTCGGTGCCACCACGCAGCGTATGCGGGTCGTTCTTGTCCAGCGCGTAAAGCGTGCCATCGGAAATCTCGTGGGTTTCGCCAGTGGCCTTGTCGTAGATGCTGCCGTTACCGGCGACACAATATACAGCTTCAAGGTGATGCTTGTACCAGAGGTTCAGCTCGGCGCCCGCAGGGATGATGGTCTCGTGGAATGAAAAGCCCATGCCGTCTTTTTTCAGCAGCATGCGGCGGCTGGTCCAGCCCGGCCCTGATACTTCGCGCTCGGAGCCGATAATGTCCTGAACTCGTACAATTTTCATACTTATCCCTCGCTGTGTGATGGAGCAGCCTTACAGTATAAACATCCCCGTCAGGTTCGGTTCAACCGCCAATCGTCGTAGGCGTCCAGCGACTGCTCGATGGCGGCTATAAAGGCTATCCTCATTTTGTCATCCAGGGCGCGCTTTTTCCGGCAACGTTCAAAGGCCTGATGGATGGTCCGGCGTTGCCTGCGGTCGAGTTGCTCAAGCCAATGGTCATCGGCAGGTTCAAGATCCAGCAGTTCCCGGCCGGCATGATTTCGGTGGCTGATATGCCACCAGTGATTAACGGCCCTTCCTAATACAACATAGCCGAATTGGCTGTCTTGTACAGGCCCGAAGGTGGCGGTCCTGAGCCCATTTTTCAGTACACCGGTATTGAGCACCGGCAGTGCCAGGCGGTCGCCGTAAAAATAGCTGCCTGCGGCACCGATCAGCCCGCCTACCAGGGCTCCGGCGCCCAGTGAATGGCCAAGGGTCAACGCATCCACCCCGGCCCCGCTCACGGCACCGGCCCCGAAGCCTGCGGTGGCCAGGTAGCGGCGGTTTACTCCCCAGGCTTTGTGGCTGTCTTCGCTGAACAGGTCGTGTTCACTGTGCCATTCCAGTTCCGCTTCCTGTCGTTGTACACGGTGATGCTCGTAGAGCTTCTCAATGGCAATTCGAAGGTGCTGTTCCCGTTTTCTCTGGTTGTCATACCAGCTTTTGCGCAACTGTGCGGCCAGGTCGTGATCGGAGATTTCGCTGGTCTGGAGTGTAGTCAGTGTCCGTTTTTCGCGGAAGGACATCATGTCTTCCAGGCTACGGGCGATGAGTGTGGCCGCTTGGGTGCGGCGTTGCCGTCTCTGCGCCGAGAGAAACGCCGTCGCGCTGTCCAGGGGCTGCTCCCAGTCCGGCTCAAGTTGCCCAAAGGCTCGCAACAGGCTGAGGTGTTGCTCGAAGGGCGCGCGAACCGCATCAAAGGTCCGGACAACCTGGAAAAACTGGCCGAGCGCCCTGGCCCAGGTGTCGCTGTAGTCGTCTTCACCAATACTGTTGATCAAGGCGAGGCTCGGCCGGCCGGTCCAGCGCAGGATGGTCATCTCCGCTTCATGCTGGGTGCTGTAGGGAACCGAACCGTCAACCACGTAGATGATGCCCGCGCCTTCAATGAGCGGTTGCAAGAGCTCGCATTCATCGACAAAGCCGTTGTCCTGGCGGTGTTGGACCACAAAGGCCTCGACGGTTTCGGCCCGGTCAGAGGCAGACACGCTGTGGGCTTCAAGCCATTCCAGTACACGCCGGGGGCGTTGGAACCCCGGCGTGTCCACCAGTGTGTACAGTGTCTTGCCGTCGACAGCCAACGGATAGGCCTGATGTTTACGGGTGGTTCCAGGCTCCAGCGCGATGGCAATGGCGTCGTTCTGGGACAGCGTGGCCACAATGCTGGATTTGCCCTTGTTGGGGTGGCCGACCACGGCAAACACGGGGGTTTTCATTATTCGTCCTGGTCCTGCAGTGCGCGGTGCATAAGGATATCCGGCGGTGTTGTCATCGGCGTGCTGACCACCATCCTCTCATCCTCCGTACGCTCCGCAAACCGCAGCCACTGGCTGAGTTGATGGTCCGGTGGCGACTGGTCTGGTTGAGCTGCCATCGGTACCAGCGCAATGGTGGTCTGCCTTGGCCATGTTTCGCGAGCCTGTTGTAGAAAATCCGCAAGCTCACCGGTGGGTGGTTCCCAACTGCGGGTGACGATGATTGCCGCTGGAGTGAGAGCACTGGTCAGTCGTTGGTTTGCCAGTTCGATGATGTGATGGTCGTGCTCGAGCGAGGCGCTACCGCCGGCGGCGAGGGGCTCCTGGTCTCCTGCGATGATCGTTTGCGGCAGCGCTGGCCTGCCGGCTTCCGCCCAGCGAATAATAGCCTGGGCCCTGGGGATAGGCTGCAATTTCGCAGACGTTGTCGTATCCGGTTGGTCGGCGGAGTCGTTGTGGAGGTTGCCCGTGTCCACGGTGGGTGTCTCCATGCGGTACTGGAGGGCGACCCAGCCATGATGGGCTCGGAGCGCCTTACGCGCGCGTATTTGGGGATGAACGATCGCCACCACCAGCAGAGCGAGCCGGGGCAGGACGACATAGATCATCCAGACCATTGCCACGAACGGCCAC
Organism: Marinobacter sp. G5_S1_61_S3; assembly: GCF_054968585.1. Classification (NCBI taxonomy): domain Bacteria; kingdom Pseudomonadati; phylum Pseudomonadota; class Gammaproteobacteria; order Pseudomonadales; family Marinobacteraceae; genus Marinobacter; species Marinobacter sp. G5_S1_61_S3. The sequence continues at coordinate 193,143 of NZ_JBQKUK010000001.1, forward strand.
CAACTCCCCCAGAGGCCCGGATCGGTCGTTGTGGAAGACTGGCTGCGGAAGAACCGGGTGGCATCCACCAGTTCGCGGTCCGGCATCGCCGCAGGCCACAGATGCTGCCAGGGTGTGGCGATGGCGGATAGCATGCGGTAGTAGCTGTCGGTGCCGGTATTCAGGGTGGTGCTCCAGCCAAAGGCGAGATCCTGGATCACCACCAGTACCAGCAGGGTTATCAGTCCGGCGACACCAAACACCAGTCCGCCGGTATGGGCGGCACGGGCCATTAACAGTGGTTGCAGTGTTCGCAGGGCGCCCGAGGGGCGTGCGACCGCAAACTTCCTCAGCAGCCAGCGCCAGGGCTGCCAGCCGGCAAAGGCCTGGACAGTGGTAACCACAGCGAGGATGCACTGGAGCAGCACGAAGGCCAGGATCACCGTCAGATTGATTCGCTGGCCACCGTCGTAGAACAGTAGCCCCAGCATGGCCAGCGTTCCGGCAACGAGCCCCGCCAGGGCAAAACCTGTGGTCACCCTTCGCCAGAATTTCAACGGGTCATCGGTCGGTCTACGGCGGGACAGGCGCCTGACATGTTCAAGCCACCGATCCGGACCCGGGCTGACGCCCTGGTTGTGGCAGTCCAGGGCAAAACGGCGATCCCGCCGGTGCAGGAACACCGGGTTCTGGTCGCGGTCGCGCTGAACCTGATTGTCGAACTCCAGTAATCGTCGAATGGCGCTGTCTGGCATCGAGTATCCTGATCGACTGGGCGGTGAGAGCCGCCGCGGAATGCTAGGATAAGGGTCTAGGATGATAAGGGTATCCCATAAACCGGTGTCGGACCTACCATGACCAACCACCTCATGAACCTTCGTCACGTCCCCGACGACGAGGCGGACGAAATACGCGAGCTGTTCGAGACGCACAACGTGTCCTACTACGAGACGCCTCCCAGTCGCTGGGGTATCAGCATGGGTGGATTCTGGGTCCACGACAATGAGGAGGCCCAACGAGCCCGGGAATTGCTGCAGACCTACCAGAAGGAGCGCCTGCAGCGTCAGCGTGACGCTTACGAGGAGGATCTGGCGGCGGGCCGGGTCGGCGGATTCTGGCATCGGCTTCGCCGCAAGCCGGTGACGACCCTGGCGGCTTGCCTGGCCATCGTTGTCATCCTGGCATTAACAATTGCTCCGTTTGTGACTCTTTAGTCACTTCGGCTGCTTTTCCGCGTGCCGGATCAGGAAGTCTGTAGCTTTCTCAACGGCATTGCCGGCCGTCAGGAAACTGGTGATGTGGCCTCGTAGGTGCATCAGGTAAAGTTCACTCTCAACGTGATGCTCCGCAAGGCGTGCCCGAAAATCCCGCGCCTGATCCGCAGGCACCAGCATATCCTGGGCGCCATGGAACAGGAAAAACGGAGGCGTGCCGGCGGTAATGTGGGTGATCGGCGAGGCGGCCTCATAAACACCCGGAATGTCCTGCTGATCACCGCCCAGGAACTGACGGATCAGCTTTCCGGACCCGAAGGTTCGCAGGTCGGCTGGCAAGCCACCGGCAACAACAGCCTCCGGCCGCGCGTCCGCGCCTCCGTGTGGTTGGTTCAACGTGTGTTGGCTTTCGGCAATCACGGCCAACAAGCTGACCAGGTGAGCGCCAGAAGAAAAGCCAAATGCACTGATCGCATTCCGGTCCAGGTTGTAGGCTCCCGCCCTGGCATGAAGCCAGTTCATGGCTATCTGAAGATCGTGGAGTTGCGCCGGGAAGGTGTGTTCAGGTGCAAACCGATAATCAATGTTCATCACGGCGAAGCCCCGGCCAGCGAGGTGCTCTGCGATCCATGTCATGTCCTTCCGCGAACGCCGTTCCCAACCACCGCCATGCACCAGGAGTACTGCAGGTGCGGGGTCGGGGCTGTCTGGCAGATAAAGATCCGCCTGGAGCTCCTGAGGCCAGCTGTCCGGGGAATAGGTGATGCCAGTTGTGGTGCGAAAGCCGGTATCGGGGACCGACACCGTTTCTGCTGGCGCGTTCAGGTGTGAGGCGCAGGCAGATAGCAAGGTGCTGGCGGCCAACGCCAGCAGGCGGTTGACGTGCATGGACTCTCCGTTCATCTGGGCGGAAACGAAGACTTATACGTCTCGAATATGACCACGGATGCATTGTGCGGTGCTCAGCGCTGTCCTGAAAACGGGACACTGTCCTGTCTTCAGGACAATGTCGCGAGACGGCCCGTAGAGGGCATTTCCGCCCACCTCCCCCTCTGACCACTGTCCGGAAATCCGGAAATAGTGCTTGAGAATTAGTGCAATTCCAAGAAAAAGCAATGAAAATCAACGTTCTGCTGTATTGGCACAGGATACGCATGGCCCCTGTCATGGTACCCGGCTTCGTTCGTGTACGCCGGGTTCTCATGTCTAACAAAAACAACAGGGAACAACCTATGAAAACGCTATTTCAGTACACGCTGATTGGTGCGGTGGCTCTGACGGGTACCGCCTGCAACGACAGCAGCAGCAAGAAACCGTTCAACCAGCTCCCGGGATTCATCCAGGGAGAGGTCCATTCCACTCAGTATGATGGCGTCACCGATGATCTCCTGACCGGTGGCCTTGGCGCCAGCGGCCTGGCCAGTGCAACGGCACCGGCCTTTGATGATCCGCTCAACCCCACGCCTGAAGAACTCCGGACGCTGGCCATCTACAACAACTATCGGGCTCTTGTGGACACCGTGCCCGGTGGTGGTTACGGCGAATTCTTTGGTCCCCAGGTCGATAGCAGTGGCGAGGGGCTGATTGCGGGTAATGAATACCTGGCCTACATGGCGGTTAATGGCAGTGATGTGCCGGTGACCGTGATGGTCCAGGTTCCGGCCAGTTTCGACCCCGAGCACGCCTGTATGGTAACGGCGCCCTCGTCCGGCTCCCGCGGCATATACGGCGCAATCGGTACCGCCGGCGAATGGGGCCTGAAGAAAGGCTGCGCCGTGGTCTACACCGACAAGGGCACGGGAACCGGTTCCCACAACCTGGCCACCAACTCTGCCCAGCGTATCGACGGTACTCTTACCCAGGCGGATGAGCCGGTGCAGTTCCGGGCCGATCTGGATGCCCAGGCGCGGGCTGATTTTGATGCCGCCTGGCCGGACCGTTTCGCCTACAAGCACGCTCACTCCAAGGCCAACCCCGAGGCTGACTGGGGGCGGCATGTACTGCAGTCGATTGAATTCGGCTTCTATGTGCTGAACGAGGAATTCGGGCAGGAAACCGGAAATGGTCGCAAAGTGATCAAGGTGAAGCCGAAGGATACCCTGGTGATTGCGTCCAGCGTTTCCAACGGCGGTGGGGCTTCGGTCCGTGCCGCTGAGCTTGACGATAAGGGGCTGATCGACGGGGTGGCGGTGTCGGAGCCCAACGTCAATCCGCAGGTGGATACCAGCTTTACCATCCGCCAAGGCAGTGGCCCCGAACTGGCCGAACACAGCCGCAGCCTGCTGGATTACACCACGGCGCTGGCGGTGTATCAGGGTTGCGCGAACATTGCACCGGAAGTGCGTGATGTGGCGCCACTGAACGCCACATTCAACAACTTCACGATTGCGGAGAACATCTGTAACTCACTGGCCAACAAGGGCCTGGTGACAGGCGCTACCACCGACGACCGCGCCTCCGATGCGCTGCGCATCCTGGAAGAGGAAGTGGGTATCCAGCCGGAGCAGAACCTGCTGGCACCGGTTCATTTCGGGCTGGCGGTTGCCCAGAGCATCTCCACCACCTATGCCAACGCCTACGGTCAGGCCGGTGTTGAGGACAGGTTGTGTGATATCAGCCTGGCGGCTACGGGGGCTGGCGGAGCGGTCACGCCGATCACTGCGGCGCAGGAAGCAGCGCTGTTCTCCGCGAGTAACGGTATTCCCCCCAGTGCCGGGGTGAATCTGGTGTACGACGGTGCCGAAGGCCAGCCCGCCAATCTGAGTGCCAGTGCATCGCCCAGCACCAGTCAGCAGGATTACGGTCTGGATGCTCTGCTGTGTCTGAGAAGCCTTGCCCTGGGCACCGATGCCGTGACCGGAAGCCCGCTGTCGGGTGATGCCGCGGAATGGTCAGAGCGTATTGCTGATGGCGTTGAGCAAATTCGCGCGTCTGGCAACCTGCGGGGCAAGCCAACGGTCTTTGTGACCGGTCGTGCCGACGCCATCCTGCCCATCAACCACACCTCGCGGCCCTATTTCGGGCTGAACCAGCGGGTTGAGGGCAGCAACAGCAAGCTGAGGTATTACGAGATTCTCAATGCCCATCACCTGGATGTCCTCAACGGCTTTCCGGGTATTGCGGACCGGTATGTGCCGCTGCATCACTACTTCTTCCAGGCCCTGGATCTGGTGTGGGCGAACCTTGCCGACAAGCAGGCATTGCCGCCCAGTCAGGTGGTCAGAACGGTACCGCGTGGCGATATGGCCACCCCTCTGTCTGAGGCTAACCTGACCCCGATCGATCCTGCCCCGGATGCCGGCGACCGCATCGTGTTCGCTGACGATCAGGTACAGATTCCAGACTGACACCCCTGTCGGTCGGCCCGGGCAGGTTCCGGGCCGGCATTGTTTGCCCCTGTTCCGGGGGCGCCATATACTTCCGTCTCTGCACCCGGTTCGCCGGGTGCTCTGGATATTGCCATGAATAACATCCAACCCGGTGGTACAGGGTACATGACAGAGCTGTTTACCGAGAATAACAAGAGTGGCCTGACCAGGGATCTGATCGAGGCACTGTTTCCCATGTTTGAGGAAGCCAGTGCCGGCGCGATTGCGGTTGACCATCAAAGCCGTATTACCTGGATCAACAACAGTTATGCCCATCTGCTCGGGTTGGAAGACCCCAGGGCCGTCATCGGTAAACCTGTTCGCCAGGTGATTCCCCAGAGTCGTATGCCGGAAGTGGTGGAAACCGGTAAACCCCTGCTGCTCGACATTATGGAGCACAGCAAGCAACAACTGGTGGTGACCCGGCTGCCGTTTTATGACGACGAAGGGCGCATCATGGGGGCGGTGGCGTTTGTGCTGTATGACGACCTGCAACCGCTGACGCCGTTGGTGGCCAAGTACCGTCGCCTGCATCAGGATCTGGCGGCTGCTCGTAAGGCGCTGGCCAAGAAGGCGCGTGGCACTCGCTACAACCTCGCCGACTTTGTGGGTGCCAGCCCCGCAGCACTGGAGGTCAAGCGCCGGGCCCGGTTGGCGGCCGGCCGTGACATGCCGGTGCTGCTGCTGGGTGAAACCGGCACCGGCAAGGAGGTGCTGGCGCAGGCCATTCATTCCGTTTCTACCCGTGCCGACAAGCCTTTTGTGGGCGTGAACGTGGCTGCGATTCCAGACAACCTGCTGGAAGCTGAATTTTTCGGCGTAGCACCCGGAGCCTACACCGGGGCGGATCGCCGCACCCGGGAAGGCAAGTTCCAGCTCGCCAACGGCGGCACCCTGTTTCTGGATGAAGTCGGGGATATGCCACTGCCGTTGCAGGCAAAACTGCTGCGGGCGTTGCAGGAAGGTGAGATTGAGCCTCTGGGCTCCAACAAGGTGGCCTCGGTGGATGTGCGGGTCATTGCCGCGACCAGTCGCAACCTGGAGGCGATGATTGCCGAAGGTGAGTTCCGGTCGGACCTGTATTACCGGCTGAACGTGCTGGAAATCCCTATTCCTCCGTTGCGGGACCGCCTGGCCGATCTGGGCGTGCTGTGTGAGGCCCTGCTGGGTGAAATCTGCGACGGTCTGGAGATGCGGGGTGAAATCACCGACGCTGGTGTGGCAGCTTTGGGCGGTTACGACTGGCCCGGTAATATCCGTGAGCTGCGCAATGTGCTGGAGCGGGCCCTGACCATGGGTGAAGACGGTGGTCTGCTGGACGCCGATGCCATTTTCAAGGTGTTGCCCCGCAATGGCAACCGGCCAGCCTCATCGCTGGTGCCACAGCCAGTGCGTCCACTGGCTAAAACCCTGGCCGATGCCGAAGCCCAGGCAATTGAAGAAGCGTTGGTCGCCAGTCGTGGTAATCGTACCCGGGCAGCCAAACTGCTGGGTATTTCGCGTTCGGTGCTTTACGAAAAACTCGCCAAGATGTCCTGAAATCAGGACGCCTGTCCTGTTATCCGTACAAACCCCTACGACGGATGTCTATATGCGTCCGGTTTTCCGGACTATCTATCATGTGCGATGTCTTGCCTCGTTTTTATCTGTTTGATAAATAACAAAATATTGTGATTGGCACAGTGCCTGCTATATCCCGGATGCAGGACGTCAGAACAACGCAGAAAACAAGACTGGCGCTATCGTTGGACCCAAAACACATCTTGTCTGTCTCGTTTCCTGCGATGTCTGACTACACTCAGATAAGGCCCGTCGGGAACGTTCCTGTTTGGCCGAATACAACAACAATGCTAGGAGACTTGCCAATGAAACTCTTCAAGGCACTTACCGGTATCGCCGGTGCGATCGCCCTGACTACCGGATCGGCGTTCGCAGATGACCTGCGCTGGAAAATGCCGGTCGCCTTCGCTACTAACCTGCCTGGCCTGGGGTCACCTGCCGCCTGGGTCGCTGAAAACCTCAATACCGCTTCCGATGGCAGCATCCAGGTTCGTGTTTACGAGCCCGGCAAGCTGGTTCCCCCGTTTGATATTCTGCAGTCGGTTTCCGATGGCAAGGTATCCGCCGGCTACACCTGGATTGGTTACGATCAGGGCAAGGTGCCAGCGATTCCCTTGTTTGCCGCCGTTCCGTTCGGCATGAAGCCACCTGCCTATATCGGCTGGTATTACTTCGGCGGTGGGCATGAAATGCTGCAGGAAACCTATGCCAATAAAGGCTTCGATGTACACGCACAACTGTGCGGCATCATTGGGCCTGAAACAGCGGGTTGGTACTCCGACCCCATCGAAACCCTGGAAGACTACAAAGGCCTGAAGATCCGCTTCGCCGGTCTGGGTGGCAAGGTTCTGGAGAAGCTTGGCGCGTCCGTCACCATGATGCCCGGCGGCGAGCTTTACCAGGCACTGGAGAAAGGCACCATTGATGCCACCGAATTCTCCATGCCCGCCATCGACCAGATTCTCGGCTTCAATCAGGTGGTCAAGTACAACCTGTTCCCGGGCTGGCACCAGCAGTTCACGGCTCAGTATATGCTGATCAACAAGGATGAGTGGGCTCGTGCGACTGACGCCCAGAAGGCGCTGGTTGAGGCTTCTTGCACCGCAGCGACCACGCGTGGTCTCGCAGAAGGCGAGTACAAGAACGGCAAGGTTCTGGCCGAGTTCCAGGACAAGGGCGTTCAGGCCGACCAGATCCCCCGCGACGTTCTGCTCAAGCTGAAGGAAGTAACTCAGGAAGTGCTTGAGGAAGAAGCCTCCAAGGATGCCGACTTCAAGCGCGTCTATGAAAGCCAGCAGGAGTTCATGGAATCCTACAAGGTGTGGGACACCCGCGCTTATGTTCCGGCGGATCTGTAAGGTCCGGGGCCGACCCCGAGATGCCGGCCAGAGCGTCGGTATTCTCTGATCAAGTCTGGATGGCCCTTCGGGGCCATCCTTGTTTCACAATCGGCTTTCTGAGTGAGGAACTGTTGTATGACGGTGTCTGGTAAAGGCTCACCGCAGAACGTGCGGCCATCGGTGTCTGACACCGACGAATTTCTCCACCACCATACGGAGCTGCCGACAACCCGCGTCAGTCAATGGATGGACCGCGTGATCTCGGCAATCGGCAAGGGAGCTTCGTGGCTCTGGGTGGTGGTCACTGGCGTTATTATCTGGGCCGTCGTTGGCCGTTATGCGTTCGGTCAGGGTTCGGTCACGCTAGAAGAGGTCCAGTGGCACCTGGCGGGCATCGGCTGGTTGCTGGGGCTGGGCTACACCCTGGTGGTGGATGACCACGTTCGGGTGGACGTTCTCCATGAGCGGCTGTCTCTGCGAGGTCAGGGCTGGGTTGAACTGCTTGGCCTGCTGTTCCTGCTGATGCCCTTCCTGGGGCTGGCGATTTACGAGATGGTTCCCTACGCCTTCAGTTCCTGGCAACAGGGCGAAACCAGTCAGGCACCGGCCGGGCTGCCACATCGTTGGTTCCTGAAAGCCGTCCTGGCGCTGTCATTTATCCTTATCGCCTTGGCCGCACTGTCGCGCCTGCTGAAAGTGACGGCATTGCTGTTCGGTTTTCCAAAGCCAGTCCGGGTCGAGTCCGGGAATAACAAGAAAGAGGATGCGTCCTGATGGAGCTTGAAACCCTGTTTGTAATCGGCATGTTCCTGACGTTCGGGACATTGTTGATGACCGGTTATCCGGTGGCCTGGGTGCTGGGTGGCACGGCCGTCATCTGGACGGTGGTCGGTGTTGTTGCGGTAGAGAATTTTGGTGCCAACCTCTGGTTTGATTACCCCTCATCAATGGGCCTCGTGCCAGAACGAATCTGGAGCATCGTTAACAGCGAGACCCTGGTGGCGCTGCCCATGTTCATCTTCATGGGCATCATGCTGGATCAGTCCGGCGTTGCCGAACGATTGATGAACAGCATGGTAAAACTGTTTGGTGCCGTGCGTGGCGGTTATGCCGTGACGGTGATTGTGATCGGCGTACTATTGGCCGCAACCACCGGCATTATCGGTGCGTCGGTGGTGCTTCTGGGTATGTTGTCCCTGCCGGTGATGATGGAGAACAAATACGACAAGGGATTTGCCGTCGGTACCGCCTGTGCCACCGGCACTCTGGGTATCCTGATTCCACCGTCCATCATGCTGGTGCTGATGGCGGATCGACTGGCGGTCCCGGAAGCCTCTGTGGGCGATCTGTTTATGGGCGCGTTTCTGCCCGGTCTGCTGCTGGGTGCGATGTACGTTGGCTATGCGATGATTCGTCCGATGTTGCAGCCGAATATTGCTCCGGTGCCCGAGGGTACGGAGAAAGTGTCCTGGAGTATTGTCTGGGAAGTTGCCAAGGCGGTTTTGCCCACGGCGGCGCTGATTCTCGGTGTCCTGGGCTCTATTTTCGCTGGCATCGCCACTCCCACCGAAGCCTCTGGTGTTGGTGCTCTGGGTGCGTTGCTACTGGCTCTGATGTCCCGACGACTGACGCTGAAAGTGCTGAATGCGTCGTTGCAGCAAACCACCCGCACGGCCGCTTTCATCTTCGCAATTTTCCTCGGCGCAACGGCGTTTTCCGTGGTGCTGCGGGGCCTTGGCGGTGATGCTGTTATCGAAGAGGCCCTGCTCGGCCTGCCGTTCGGTCCCTATGGCGTGGTTCTGACCATTCTGTTCGGGGTGTTCCTGCTGGGATTCTTCCTCGATTGGGTTGAGATCACCCTGATCATCCTGCCGTTGGTGGCACCGGTGGTTCAGCAACTGGGCTTTGATTTGGTGTGGTTCACCATCCTCTTCGCCATGTGCCTGCAGACGTCGTTCCTGACGCCACCTGTCGGCTTTGCACTGTTCTACATCAAGGGTGTGGCGCCGCCGGAAATCAAGGTGACCGACATCTACAAGGGCGTCATACCCTTCATCATTATTCAGCTGGTGGCTCTGGCGATTGTCTTCCTGGTGCCCGAAATCGCGACCTGGCTGCCTAGCGTGGCTTACGACTAAGGAGAGAGAAACATGCGTCTAGAAAACCGGATAGCCCTGATCACCGGGGCAGGGCGCGGAATTGGCCGGGCCATAGCCGAACAATATGGCCGTGAGGGCGCCCGGGTGGCCGTGGCCGACCTAACCCTGGAAAGCGCCCAGGACGCCGTTGATGCCATTGAAAAGGCAGGGGGCACCGCCATGGCCCTGGCCATGGACGTTACGGATGAGAAGGCGGTTGACCAAGGCGTGGCCGCCATCGTGGAAAAATGGGGTGGCCTCGACGTGGCCCTGGCCAACGCCGGTATCCAGCATATCGACCCATTGCATAAACTGGCCTTTGCCGACTGGCGTAAAGTGATGAATGTTCATCTGGACGGGGCGTTTCTGGTAACGCGAGCAGCCCTCAAACAGATGTACGCCAGTGGGGGCGGGACCATGTTGTACATGGGGTCTGTCCACTCCCTGGAAGCGTCTCCCCTCAAGGCGCCCTACGTGGCGGCGAAGCACGGCATGCTGGGCCTGTGCCGGGCGGTGGCGAAAGAGGGGGCCGAGCATGGTGTGAGTAGTAACATCATCTGCCCCGGTTTTGTCAGAACGCCCTTGGTGGACAAGCAGATCCCGGAGCAGGCCAAGGAGCTGGGCATTTCCGAAGAAGAGGTCATCAGTAAGGTTATGCTGAAGAATACCGTCGATGGCAAATTCACCACCCTGGAAGACGTCGCCGAGCTGGCAGTGCACCTGGCGGCCTTCCCCTCGGCGGCACTCACTGGCCAATCCATTGTGGTCAGTCACGGCTGGCATATGCAGTAAGCAACAGGAGAGACGGATGAGCAACACAGAACAATCACCAGTGGTCTGGTCTCCTTCGCAGGACACACTGAAACACTGCCAGATGGGCCAGTTCCAGGGTTGGCTGGAGCAACAGGGTTTCGGCCCGTTTGCCGATTACCACGCCCTCCACCGGTGGTCCATTGAGAACCTAGAGACCTTCTGGCAAAAGGTATGGGACTACTGTGGCCTGGTATGCGACACGCCAGCCGATGCGGTTCTGGGCAAACGTGATATGCCCGGCGCGGAGTGGTTCCCCGGTATGAAACTCAACTTTGCGGCCAACCTGCTGCGGTTGGCGGAAGGCGACCACGCCGAGCGCGAAGCGGTTGTGGCCTACTGCGAAACCCGCCCGGTACTGCGCCGCACCTACGCTGAATTGAAAGCGGACACCGGTGCCCTGGAAGCCTTCCTGCGCAACAAAGGGATTCGACAGGGTGACCGCGTGGCCGGTGTGGTCACCAATGGTTATGAGGCCCTTGTGGGTATGTTGGCGGCCACCAGCCTGGGCGCCGTCTGGAGTTCCGCGTCACCGGATTTCGGCGTGGGCGCCATCCTTGATCGCTTCGGCCAGATTGAGCCGGCAGCGCTGATCGTGGTCAACGGCTACGGCTATGGCGGCAAGGTCTTCAACCGCCAGGATGACTTCGCCGGCCTGATTGACGGCCTGCCCAGCCTGCGCTGCGTTGTCAGCATCGAACAGCTGCCAGGCGAACCCGCCGTCGCTGGCGACAAGGTCACCCACTGGGATGAGGCCCTTGCCGAGGGACAGGGCCAGGCGCCCTCCTTCACACCGTTGCCACCGGAGCACCCGGTGTACATCCTCTATTCCTCCGGCACCACCGGCAAACCCAAGTGCATCGTGCATGGCAACGCTGGCCTGCTGGTCAACCACGCCAAAGAACTGATGCTCCATGGCGATGTCGGCCCCGACGACCGCTTCCTGTACTTCACCACCTGCGGCTGGATGATGTGGAACTGGCAGGCGTCTGCCCTACTGACTGGCGCGGCCGTCATCACCGTCGACGGCTCACCTGGCTACCCGGACCTGAACTATCTATGGCAGGTGGTGGCCGACGAGAAAGTCACCCATTACGGCACCAGCGCACGGTTCATCGCCGGCTGTCGCAAGGCTGAACTGGCCCCGGCGAAAAACCTGGACCTGACGGCCTTGAGAGTCGTCTTCTCCACTGGCTCGCCCCTGTTGCCGGAAGACTATGACTGGATCTACAGTGACGGCGCCCCCAACGTATTGCTGGGCTCCATCGCCGGCGGCACCGACATCTGCGGCTGCTTCGTGGGCTCCACACCGCTGTTGCCGGTGCGCCGTGGCGAAATCCAGTGCCGCTTCCTGGGCGTTGACGCCGTGGCCTACGGCGACGACGGCCAGCCCGTCAGTGGCGGCCGAGGCGAACTCGTCTGCCGGCAGCCGCTGCCTTCCATGCCCGTCGCCTTCTGGGACGACCCCGGCAACGAGCGCTATAAAGACGCCTACTTCAACACCTTCCCGGATGTCTGGGCCCACGGCGACTTCATCGAATTCACCGAACACGGCGGCGCCGTCATCTACGGCCGTTCAGATGCCACCCTTAACCCGGGCGGTGTGAGAATCGGTACCGCTGAGATCTACCGCCAGGTGGAAACCGTGGCGGAAGTCAAAGACAGCCTGGTTGTTGGTCGTCAGATCGAAGGTGACGTGGAAGTGGTCTTGCTGGTGGTCCCGGCAGAGGGCCAGGCCCTCACCGACGACCTTCAGAAAAACCTCAAAACCCGCATCCGCCAGGGCGCAAGCCCCCGCCACGTACCGAAACACATCATCCAGGTGCCGGATATTCCCTACACGCGCAGCGGTAAGAAAGTGGAGCTGGCGGTGGCGCGCCTGATCAACGGTTCCAACAAAGCCGACAACCGGGATGCTCTTGGCAATCCGGAGGCGTTGGACCGGATTCGTGATTGCCTGGAAGAGGTGGAGTTGTTGCCGAAGGGGTGAATTTGCCGTTGGATCGGCTGTCGGGGATTACGCCTTCGGCCAATCCAATCTTGTATCGGCCCCGTGGCGGGCATGCAAGGAGTTTGCCGAGCGTTGGAGGTGGGGACAACCAAAACTGTGCGGAGCCATGGATGGCGGAGCCCAAGCGCCACACGGACGTGCTTGAGCGTGTTTTGGTTGTCCCCACCTCCAGCGCGACACTCCCAAACCCAAATGTCCGAAAGTTTCGTAAATTCCTGCCTTTTCATCACCCTGTAACGGCTTTTAGCGAACTTTTAGTCGGTTCTTATACTAAGATCGTAACCAGAATTGGCAAAAAAATGCTATCTTAGTAGGTCTATCAAAAGTTCCCGAATCAGTCATCGCTCAAGCCAGACGTTCACAAGACGGCTGACCCTGCGGTGACCGTCCTGAACTCACCCATCAGCCTGAGGACGAAAATGACATCATCCAAAGCCAAGATCATTTACACACTGACCGATGAGGCCCCCGCCCTCGCGACACGGTCACTTCTTCCCATCCTCGAAACTTACGCCAAGCCCGCAGGCATCGAGTTCGGCACCAGCGACATCTCGCTTGCTGCCCGTATTCTCGCGCTCTTCCCTGATTACCTGGAAGAAAAGCAACAAGTTCCGGACGACCTCAAAGAGCTGGGTGACTACACCAAGGACCCGGAAGCCAACATCATCAAGCTTCCCAACATCAGTGCCTCAATTCCCCAGCTGCGGGCTGCCATCAAGGAGCTCAATGACCAGGGTTACAACGTTCCCGAGTACAAGGAACACCCTGAGTCTGACGAAGAGAAAGAAATCCATGCCCGCTACTCCAAAGTACTGGGCAGCGCTGTAAACCCGGTGCTGCGTGAAGGTAACTCCGACCGTCGTGCCCCCACAGCAGTCAAGGCCTTTGCCCGCAAACACCCCCACACCATGGGCGAGTGGAGCCCGGCGTCACGCACCCACGTGGCCCACATGCGCGGCGGTGATTTCTACTCCAACGAACAGTCTCTGACACTGGACAAGGCCACCAACGCCCGTATCGTTTTTGAGAACGCCAAGGGTAAGCAGACCGTTCTCAAGAGTGAACTGGCACTGCAGGAAGGCGAAGTGCTGGACGGCATGTTCATGAGCTGCAAAGCACTTCGCAAGTTCTTCGATGATTGCATCGAAGACTGCGAGAAGACCGGCGTGATGTTCTCCCTGCACGTCAAAGCCACGATGATGAAGATCTCCCACCCGATCGTCTTCGGTCACGCGGTAAAGATCTTCTACAAGGAACTGTTCGACAAGTACGGTGAACTGTTCGACGAGCTGGGCGTGAACCCCAACAACGGTCTTTCCAGTGTGACGGACAAAATCAAGCAACTGCCGGAGTCCAAGCAGGAGCAGATTCTGGAAGACCTGCACGCCTGCTATGAGCATCGTCCGGAAATTGCCATGGTAGATTCCGTCAAGGGCATCACCAACCTGCACGTACCCAGCGACGTCATTGTTGATGCCTCCATGCCGGCGATGATCCGTAACTCCGGCAAGATGTGGGCCCGGGACAACAAGCTCAAGGACACCAAAGCGGTGATGCCTGAGAGCACCTACGCCACCATCTACCAGGAAGTGATCAACTTCTGTAAGACCCACGGCGCGTTTGATCCCACCACCATGGGCACGGTGCCGAACGTTGGCCTGATGGCGCAGAAGGCTGAAGAGTACGGCTCCCACGACAAGACCTTTGAAATCAAGGAAGACGGCATCGTTCGTGTCATCGCTGAAGACGGCGCCGTGCTGACCGAGCACAAGGTCGAGAAGGGCGACATCTGGCGTGCCTGCCAGACCAAGGATCTGCCAATCCGCGATTGGGTCAAGTTGGCGGTTAACCGCGCCCGCGCTACCGGCATGCCAGCCCTGTTCTGGCTCGACGATGAGCGCCCGCACGACGCCGAGCTGATCAAGAAAGTGGAAATGTATCTCAAGGAACACGATACCGACGGCCTGGACATCCTCATCAAGTCGCCCGTACGTGCCATTCGCTGGACCATGGAGCGACTGATTCGTGGTCTGGATACTATCTCCGTCACTGGTAACGTCCTGCGCGACTACCTTACCGACCTGTTCCCGATCCTGGAGCTGGGCACCAGTGCCAAGATGCTGTCCATCGTGCCCCTGCTTAACGGCGGCGGCCTTTACGAGACTGGTGCTGGCGGTTCCGCGCCGAAGCACGTTCAGCAACTGCTGCAGGAAAATCACCTGCGCTGGGACTCGCTGGGCGAGTTCCTGGCCACGGCTGTTTCCCTGGAAGAACTGGGTGAAAAGCAGAACAACGAGCGGGCGCGCCTGCTGGGCCTGACCCTGGACAAAGCCACTGAACGCCTGCTGGAGAACAACCAGTCGCCGTCGCGCAACACCGGTGAGCTGGACAACCGCGGCAGCCACTTCCACCTCGCCCGTTACTGGGCGGAGGAACTGGCCAACCAGGATGACGACAAGGATCTGAAGGACTTCTTCGCCAAGCTGTCGAAGCAACTGGAAGACAACAAGGACAAGATCCTGGAAGAAATGAGTGTGATCCAGGGCCATCCGGCCGATATCGGTGGTTACTATCACCCACCGGCCGAGAAAGTCTGCAAGATCATGCAGCCCAGCGAGACCTTCAACCGCATTCTTGAAGAGGCTCGCGCACAGGTGAAGTAAGCTTACAAAGCCTGGCAAAACCCGGACGGTGGAAACACCCTCCGGGTTTTTTTATGCCTCATCAATTGCACTATTCCCTCGACGGCAGCGCTGTCTGTGACTATTTTCAGGGTGTAATGCCTTCGATTTTGGCCCGAGGTGTTCACACCGACAGGGAAGCAGCCGGAACCCGGGGAAAACATCAAATGGAGAGACTTCAAGGCCGCCCTACACCGCTTCGGCGTTCGTTGTGGATTGTTGGAACCTACATACTGGTGGGATGGTTGTGGATTACGTTTTCCGACTATCTGGTGCAGCAATGGTTTCCCGATCCGGACGTACTTAGCCGGATACAAACCTACAAGGGCACGCTTTTCGTCCTGGTGACCGGGCTCGCGCTTTTCCTGTTGTTGATTCGACAGTTCACCAATGATCGGAAGTTGTTGTCGCTATATCGCCATCAACGCAAGGAAAACCGGGAACTGAGCCAGTTCCGTGAAAGCGTGATTGAGCGCGCCAATGTCTGGATCAACGTGTTGGACCCGGAGGGCCGGGTTGTACTCTGGAACAAGGCCGCGGAAGACATCAGCGGTTATCCAAGGGAGGCAGTGATCGGGTCCGATGAGATCTGGCAGCTGTTGTATCCCGATGAGGAAAACAGGGCCAGAATCCGTGAGAGGGCGAACGAGATCCTTCGTGATGAGGGTGAGGTTGTCGGTTACGAAACCTGGATAACCACCCGCGACGGGCGTGAGCGACAACTGTCCTGGAACTCCCGCAGCCTGCGGAATGAAGCGGGTGAACTCGCAGGGTCAATCGCTATTGGACAGGACATTACCGATATCCGCCGGGCAGAGACGACGGCCCGTCAGCGCGAGCGCCAGTTGGCTACCATACTGGATAGCCTGCCTGGCATGGCCTACCGGTGCCTATACGATGAGCACTGGACCTTGCTATCCGCCTCCAAAGGCTGTCGTGAGTTGACCGGCTACGAGCCGGATGAACTGATCAACAACAAAGTGATCAGTTTTGCCGAACTGATCGCAGAAGGCATTGATGAGGCCACGCTGCAAGCTGTGGACCTGGCCATCGGCAATGCGGAGCTGTTTTCCATCGAGTATTCCCTTGTCCGCAAGGATGGAACGCGGATCTGGGTCTGGGAATGCGGTCGCAGTGTCGAGGGTGAGGGTGAGTTGGTGCTTGAGGGGATTGTGCTGGATATCTCTGACCGTAAAGCGCTTGAAAACGAGTTGTCCGAGATGGCGGCCCGGGACCCGCTGACAGGGTTGCTGAATCGTCGGGAGATGGCTCGGTTGCTGGATGAGGAAATTGTCCGTGCCACGCGCTATGGTCGAAACTTGGCGTTGCTCTGGATCGACTTTGACCATTTCAAGAACATCAATGACTTGTATGGGCACGCCGCCGGCGATGCCGTGCTGAAGGCGGTTAGTGCATTGCTGGCAGAGAGCGTGCGGAGTGCGGATAGTGTCGGTCGGTTTGGCGGCGAAGAGTTTGTTATCCTGTTGCCGGAAATGGACTATCGCGAGGCGCTGGATACCGCAGAACGACTGCGCCGGCTGGTGGGTGATGCCCCACAATCTCTGGGGAATGGCAACACGGTCGCACTGACCGTCAGTATCGGCGTTTCCGTATTTCCCGACCATGGTGAAAGCGCCGATACCCTGTGCGCGGCGGCCGACAGGGCCATGTATCAGGCCAAGGCCGATGGCCGCAATCAGGTGGTACTGGCACCCTTGACCGAGGAAGCCCATAATCCCTGAAGACGATGTGCTGGATGAGTTGACGCAGCCAGGCCCGCTATCCGGCCAATGTGCCGGGTGATATCCAGCGTCAGGATGTGCGAAAAGACAGTCTCCGGAATCAAAGGTCAAGCGATGAACCGAATTGCCCGCCGTGCGCTCCACACCTCCGCCGTTCCCACTGACCTGGCGTCAGTAACCCACCGCGATGAGGCTGGCGAGAAACCGGAGCTGGCCGGAGTGAGCCCCGAGGTTGTCGAGGCCATCTGGCACAGCGTTGAGCGGTTGTACCGAACCGGAGTGCATCCGGGCATACAGCTGTCGGTCAGGCACCGGGGCGAACAGATCCTGCATCGAGCCATCGGCCATGCCAGTGGCAACGGGCCCCATGACGCCGTGGACGCGCTGAAGGTGCCGATGACCACCGAGACTCCCATTTGCTATTTCTCCGCCTCCAAGGCAGTCACGGCCCTGCTAATCCACATCCTGGCGGAACAGGGACTGGTCAATCTAATGGACCCGGTGTCGTATTACTGCCCGGAGTTCGCGGGGGGTGGTAAGCGCACCATTACCATTCACCAGGTGTTGTCCCACCGTGGCGGCATTCCGGCTATTCCCCGGGAAACCCCCATTGATGTGCTCTGGGACAGGGACGAAATCTGGCGCCTGCTGTGTGAAGCGAAGCCGGTGGAGGTGGATGGTGCCAAAGTGGCGTACCACGCCATCACCGGGGGCTTTGTGTTGCAGCGGGTACTGGAGAAAGTGACCGGCGATACCATTGAGGCGTATATCGACCGACACCTCCGCAAGCCCATGGGTATGAAGTGGTTTACCTATGGGATTGCACCCGCAGACGTGGATAAGCTGGCCGGCAACTATGCCACCGGCCCAACGCCTCGCTTTCCGGTATCCTGGATTGTGAACCGGGCGCTGGGAGGCGATATACGCACCGTGGAACGAGTCTCCAATGATCCCCGCTTCCAGGAGGCGGTTATCCCTGCAGGCAACCTGTGTGGCACCGCCGAGGAAATGGGGCGTTTCTTTCAGATGATGCTTAATGGTGGGGTCTGGAATGGCAAACGTATTTGCAGCGAGATGACCGTGAGGCGCTCCATCCAACAGTTTGGCTCGCTACAGATTGACCGCACGATGATGATCCCCATGCGCTTCAGTGCGGGCATGATGCTTGGAGGCAACCCCGTGGGGCTTTGGGGCCAGCAAAGCAGGCATGCCTTTGGTCACATTGGTCTGATCAACAAGCTGTGCTGGGCCGATGCAGCCCGGGACATTTCCGTCAGCCTGCTCAACACCGGCATCCCCATTGTTGGCCACCACCTGCCGGCGCTGGCGCGGTTTGTCTACACAGTGTGCGACCGTTTCCCGTTGATACCGGAAAACCGCAGGCCCCTGGTGGCGGCCTGACCCCTTAAAGGGTCGCCAGCTGTTCCTCCAGTATCCCCAGCACTGACGACAGGATATCCCGGAAGTCGGTGAGTGTCTGGGTTCGCTGGATCACATCCTCCCGACTTTCATCCAGCCGCTCCAGCTTGGGGACCACCCGCCGGATTCCCTCAGTGATAACTTCGTAGGGGTAATGGTGGTCCATGATGCTGAGTTTGTTGATCTCAGCCACTTCCTGACTGAAGATGCTGATGATGTCGTAAAGCATGTCCTTGTGCTGAATGGAGCTCGCCTCCCAGTACGCATCGTCAAGCAGCTCCAGCAGGGAAAGGTATTCCCTTAGTGTGTCGGCAACGGATGTCTGGTTCATAAGCGGTCTTCCTGGCCGGGATGGAATGGGGCTGTTACGGCAAATGGCTGCGCATATATGGTGATCTGAAGGGAACTATAGCAGGGGTTTGTTCGTGTAGTTTGGGTAGCAGCGTCGTATTCGCTGCAAAAAATATGAAACTCTATTCATTTTTATTGTGTTTTGTCCGACAGTTGTGCAGAATTACGCCAAATCATACAACGTGGACAAAGCCTGCTACAGTATGTACTGAGGCTTTGGAAAAGCCCGACGAAACAGAAGGATAAAAGGACTTCCAGCCCGGCCAAAAAGAGCCACTAAAACATGGGCGGAATCATCGGTTTCGGCGTATTGATCATTGGATACTCAGTGGAAGAGGACGATCATGGATAAACACACGCAGCCACAGCCTGGGCCGGAACAGCCGCGCCCGGTCAAGCTTGACCATCACGACAGTGTTCGGTCCCACGTCTGCCAGCAGGTCAGTACCGAAGTGGCGCGCCTTGAGCGCCGTATTGAAACCCTCCGACTGACCAAAGCCCCTCATGCCGCCATCATGATCTCGACCTACGAGCGCATGATCGACCGCAAGAAGGGGTTCCTCAAGAACTGGGATATGCAGGGCAATACCGGTTACTGACGCTCATCGATAGTCACGGACTGGTAGAAAATGGCCTCGCTGCCGTTCTGCTGGTTTCCGCAATGTGCCGGATTGGGAGAGGTTTCCCCGGTTTCGTCATCCTCGATGGTAGGGTCTTCGCCACTGGATGTAAAAACGCGCACTTCTGCAGCCTCATAGTCCACTCTGACCCGAATGCAGTCCGGTTCCTGGCCGTCAACGGTAATGCCGGATGTGTCCAGGAATGTCAGCATGTCTGATTTGTTTCTGATGAACTCCTGAAACAGTTCCCCGTGGCCCAGTGAGCGACCGGTAAAACTCAGCGACGCAAACTCTGGCCGGTTGTAACCGCTCACCGAGAAGCTTTCATTTGCAAAGCGGCCACTCCAGAACGCACTGGCAATCTCTGACGGTGAACTGTCATTCTGATCGGGCGCCCTGGCGATAAACTGAAAGGACCGGAAAATCTTGTTCAGTTGCGGGTTGCTGGTCCAGTCCAGTAGCGGATAGACCCAGATCTGGTCAGGTTCAGGCTCGGTTCCATTGTTGCCACCGGTTTCGGTAAAGTGGATCTGCGCGTTCTTGTCCGGTGTGTTGTAGGTAGCGGGGTCACCGCTGTTCATGCTGTCCCGCATCAGTCGGCGGCCCCGGTTGAATGAGTCCACCTGGTTCGATGAAATGACATGTTGCAGGAAGTCCATCGGATTGCGGGCACTGGTGTAGCGGGTACCATCGTTGCTTGGCGTCAGGCCCATTAGCGTATTAAGACGCTCACGCAGCTGTGTTGCTATTCCCTCGTCGTCCTCCCCGTCAGCGGGCTCAACGCCCCGGTAAAAATCGTAGAATATGGTTTGAGGCAGTACGGGGGGCAGCCCATCTTCGTTCTGGATATCAAAGCTTTCGAACGTCAACGCCACGCTGGTTGCCGGGTTGATGAAATTACTGTCTGAAGAATCATCTGGCCCACAGCCGGCCAATGTCAGGGCAAACAGGGGAACGGTGGTGAAAATGCAGGAATGTCTCATTTCAAGTGACCCTGAGATGCGTCGTTGTCGGTAAAACGCTAAAGTGTTTAGCCAGGGTGCCGCTGAATTCATTCGGCACCTGCGTGACTGCTGACAATAAACCATAAAAAAGGCATCTGCCCTCGCGGAGATCACATTTTGCAGCAATGGGAATGCCACGCCCGATGGTTCCGTTTCATCGCGCTTGCGGTTCTGGCTATTATTATTCCGGCCTCCGCCGCGGCGCAGGAGCGATGCCAGGATGGCGAGATTGTTCTGAACAGCGCCACCAGCAGTGTGCGTGATCTGGGTAGTTGTATCTGGTACCTGGAGGACCCGGAACACGCCGTCGATTTCAACGATATACTGAGTGGCGATACCGCGCCTTTCACCCGTCACGAAGGCGGTGTGCTGAACTTTGGCTACACGGAATCTGCATACTGGGCCAGATTTGATGTCGAGGTAGGAGCTGGCGCAGCACTTACAGACTGGATACTGGAGCTCGCCCTGCCATTGGTGGATGAGGTGGTGCTCTATCTGGTCCAGGATGGTGAGCTGATAGAGCAGCGCCGTGCTGGCTACGAGGGCGACTGGTCCGGGCGTGACCTGGCCGTACCCAACCCCACGTTCCGTTTGTCACTGGAACCAGGAAGCTCAACCCGCATTTATTTGCGCATCACCAATACCAACACTTTCCGCCTGCCGATCACCCTGTGGCACCCCGATGCTTATATTGAGAAGGTGTCGGTCGATGAAGCCGTGCGGGGCATTCTGCTAGGCAGCATCCTGGCCATTCTCGCCTACAACCTGTTTGTTGCCGTGTCGGTTCGCGAGCGCAGCAATATCTACTACGTGATGTATCTGGTATCAGCCACGGTATTCATCGCCACCGAGCAGGTGCACGGTATCCAGCTACTGGAGAATCGTCCTGCGCTGTTGCACAAGGAATACCTCCATTACCAGATCATCAATACCTGGTTCTGGGGCCTGTTGATGGCCCGGTCCCTGTTGGAAACCCGGGAGCGGTCGGCGGACCTGGACAAGGTGATCCAGCTTTGCCTGTACGCCATTGTGGCGACCTTTGTGCTATCCCTGTTCCTGCCCTATCACACGGCGATGGAATGGATCGTGTTGGCGTCGATCCTGCTCAGCATCATCCTGATTGTGGTCAGTTACCTGTCGTGGCGCTATTACAACCCGGCTGCGCGCTCCTACTTTTTTGCCTGGACCCTGGCGCTGGTGGGTTTCGGTATCTATGGCCTGACCGTGATGGGCTACCTGCCGTTGAACATGTTCACTTCCTACGCCCCGCAGTTCGGCCTGACGGCCCAGATTATCCTGTTTTCCTTTGCCCTGGCTGACCGGATCAAACAGGTGCAGGGCGAAGCCCTGGGTTGGAGCCAGCGGGCTCTGGCCAACCTGCGTCGATACCAGTCGCTGTTCGACAACGCCATAGAGGGCGTGTTCCAGATGTCGCTGGGCCGGCGTTTCGTCACCGCCAACCCCGCCATGGCAAGGTTGATGGGCTACACCAGCAGCCGGGAGCTGCTGGATCTTGACCCGGACGTCCTGGAAACCTGTTTTGCGGATGAGAGAGTGCGCCGCTGGGTGATTGGGCAGTTGGAATCCCGAGGCACCGTCAAGGGTATCGAAGCACGCTATTACACCCGTTCCGGTGAAGAGCGCTGGGCCACCATTTCGTTACATACCGTGTATACCCCCGATGGCGATCCCGCCCATCTTGAGGGCACCTGCATTGACGCCACCGAGCGCCATCAGCGCCAGCGTATCGAGCGGGAGAGGGAGCAGGAACGTCTGGAAAAAGAACTGGCCCGCAATTCGGCCGAAGCAAAAAGCCAGTTCCTGGCCAACATGAGCCACGAAATTCGCACACCGTTGGCGGCGATTATCGGTTATGGCGAAACCCTGCTCGATCCCGACCTGACCGAGAGGGAGAAACACACCAGTGCGGAAACGGTGGTGCGCAGTGGCCGTCACTTGCTGGACCTGATTAACGACATCCTGGATCACTCGAAGATCGACGCCAATAAGCTGGATGTGGATATAGTGTCGGTTAATTTGCCGGAACTGCTTGACGAAATCCGCGCTTTCTTCGCACCCAGGGCGCGGGAAAAGGGGCTGGAATTTCATATCATCTGCGAGTATCCCCTGCCCGAAAAGGTTGCGACGGACCCGACCCGGTTTCGCCAAATCATCATCAATCTGTGCGGAAATGCGCTTAAATTCACGGAAAATGGTTCTATTTCTCTGAATGTTCGATGTGGTCGTGAGCGCCAGGCCCTGGTGGCCAGGGTGGTGGACACCGGCATCGGCATGAAACCCGAACAGTTGGGCCGGCTGTTTGACCCGTTCGCCCAGGGTAGCGCCGCGATTGCCCGGCAATATGGAGGAACCGGTCTCGGGTTGAGCATTTCCCGTCGACTGGCGGAGTTGCTGGGTGGCAACATATCCGTTTCCAGCACGTATGGCGAAGGCAGTGAGTTTGAGCTTTCCATCGCCACCGGCCCATTGGAGGATGTCCACTTTCTGCGCGACGCGTCGGAATTGTCGCAACGTCGGCGGAGCATTCCCATGGTGCTTGCGCCAAGGCTTTCCGGCCGTATCCTGCTGGCGGAGGACAATGACGTGAATCGTCGCCTGGTGTCCCTGCTGGTGGGTCGCACGGGCGCTGAGCTGGTCCATGTCGGCAATGGCGCTGAAGCACTGGATCTGGCGCTGAGGGAGCCCTTTGATCTGATTCTGATGGACATACAGATGCCGGTCATGAACGGTCGGGATGCAACGGCGGCCATTCGTGAAGCTGGCCTGAATATCCCGGTCATTGCGTTGACGGCAAACGTGATGGCGGAGGATATTGCAGACTATCGCCTCGCAGGCTGTAATGACCATCTGGCCAAACCCATCGACAAACAGCGTTTCTACGAAGTCATGGCCAGATATCTGGTGGTGCGGACGGAGAGTGAATCCGATGGCCACCGGCGCTATTGCGGCACAATACTGGTCGCGGAGGACAACGAGGACAACCGTCGTCTGGTGGAGCGCATGCTCGGGTCCCAGGGGTTGGATGTCATAACCGTTGCCAGTGGCGATGATGCGGTCCGAACGGCGCTGTCCGAATCGGTGCAGATGGTGCTGATGGACCGCCATATGCCGGGTCTGGACGGAGTGGAGGCTACCCGGTTACTGCGGCAGACGGGCTTCCGCCGGCCAGTTATTGCCTTCACCGCCGGTGACCAGTCGGAAACCGATGCGTTGATGGCGGCCGGGTGCGATGGCGTATTGAACAAACCCATCGACAGTAGGCATTTGCTGAGCACGCTAGACCATTTCCTCCCAGAGTCCAATGGCCCGAGCAGAGACTCGACGGAGGATGAGGACATTGGTCACCTGGTCGAACGCTTCCTCGATGGGTTGGCGTCCCGAAAAGTGGCCATGGAAGCCGCAGCCGCGCGTCGTGATCAGCAGCGATTGGCATCGGAAGCCCATCAGATCAAAGGCACCGCCGGCGCCATGGGCTACCCTGACATGACACGGCAGGCAGGGAAACTGGAGGCTTGCGTGAACGTTGAAGACCGTGACTGGGACCACGTTCACAGCCAGCTGCAAGCCCTGGCTGACATGATCGACAGGGCATTGCAGGGGCGGGAGGCACGTCTATGACAACCGACATTTCGGCTACCGATAAAACAGGAATCGTGATTGATGAGTGAAAACCTCCAGCAAAGCGAACAGCACTCGCTGAGTATGATGTATGGCACCTACGCCGACATTCTGTTTGTCCTCTTTCCGTTCCTGGTCATCAGCATGCAACGGTTATGGGATGGCCAGCTTTATGAGACGCTACTCAGGCCCGATCTGAGCATTGCGGCTGCGATACTGGCCGGGCTGGCCATCGGAAAATTCGTGCTGGGGCTGGTCAGTAACCGCGACTTGGGCCGTTTCAAGGAGCGTATTGTGTTCTTTATCGCATTGACGCTGTTTGTAGTGTTGGGGCCGGCCATCATCCTTATGCTCAGTATCGCTGGTCATCGCGAAGTGCCCGGGTTCGTGGCGTTTGTTCAGCCTATCCTGCTGATCATCGCGATTTCCCTCTACACCACGGCCGTCAGTATCAGTAATATTCTGACCCGGTCCGGCGGGGTAAACGCCAGTTCGTCCCGCACTGCTGGGGCTCGCCTGGACGAGACTGGAGAACCTGCGCCAGCCACTGCCCAGCATGAGCCGCTGGCGATTCCCCGGCGAACCGGCGGTGATTCCCTTTGAAGTGCCTTGTGGGGCCGGGTATAAAATAGAATCAGGAGGCGGGGTATGAGTGATATGAGAATATTGGTGGTGGAAGACGAGCCGGTCATGAGGGAGCGGTTGGTAGACATGCTCTACACGGCAGGTGCAAGCAGTGTGGTTGAGTGTCCGGACATTGCGGGTGCCAGGGCTGCCTTTGAGGCTGACGTCTTCCAGATCATCTTGCTGGACCTGGGGCTGCCGGATGGCAACGGTCATCAGTTGATGGAGGAGTTCAAGGCCAAGCGCAAGGATCAGCACATTGTTTTAGTGACAGCGGATGACTCCATCGACAGCATCCAGAAAGCAATCAGTGCCGGGGCCAACGGTTACGTGGTCAAACCCTATTCCCAGGAAAAAATTCACGACGTGGTGAACAACTACGCCATGGTGCACGGCGGCGATGCCGCCATGATACAGGGACTGAACCGCCAGCATTGACGGTTCGGCCCATCGGGTTTCCCATTACGCAACCTGGCGGGCGATCCAGGAACCGTAGCGAGTGGCAAGAGCACGCACGTATCGTGCTTCGCCATCGTTCAGATTGCCCAGAACACCCTTGAATATCCAGCCTCGCTCATACAGCCCCAGCACCCGTTGTTCGTCGTCCAGGTTGACGCGCTGGTTCAGTTTTTTGCAGATGGCATCCAGCAGAGGCAGCTTTTCCGGGCGCCGAATAGGCCCCGTGCGGCTGCTTGCCGGCTGGTTTGCTGCTTTTGTCGGATGTCTCTTCATGATCTTCTCCTTGTCGTTTTGCGGCTGCAAAAACAAAACCCCGGCGCTCTGGGCAACCGGGGTCTCGCGGAGAAGCTTGCCCGGTCGCTCCAAAGGCTCCCGGGACTGACCGAAAGCCGTTAGATGTCGTTCACCATGGAGTGCGCACACGCCTCACCCTTGCGGTGCGCAATCGCGTCAATCATCAGATACTGGTATTTCTGAAGCATTGTCATGGGCCTTTTCCGGCATCGTTTGCCGAGCATATCGGTTTCGGTACTGTCATCAGTGTATCGCGTGCCCATGGCTTTGCAAGGGGCAGAGTGCTTCGGCAAACCCCTACAGACGCGGCTCCTCGAAGCGATCATAATTTGTCCTGTCACGTGTTTTACGTTGTGCAATCCTCCGGTGCCCACCTTTTATCTGTGGCGTACCGTATGGATCTCTCCTTTATACGCAGCCCTCGGGGCTGCGTTTTTTTGGCCGTCCGAAAAGTGTGTTCCTGACGGCATCGTGGAAACCTCGTAGCCACTAGTTCGTACAGACGCCCGGACCATATTTGGCGATAATTTGCACACTAATCAATGCAATGTATCGTCAGAAATGAGAGGTTGAAACCCAGTAAGATGTCCGAAGAAAACGGATCTGCAAAAAACCGGTTACAGTCACACGCCATAGTCGAAGTGCTGCTTGTCCTCGCGCTCGCCGTATACCTGTTCATCGCCCGCAGCCAGATGGTGGGTGATAATTTTTCCTTTACCGTCATTGGGGCGGCGCTGATGGTGCTGGTGACCTACTGGACACTGAACACCTTGCGTGATGGCCTCGAAGTCCTCGCCCTCAAGGTGACTCGAAGTCCTCGTCCCCAAGGTAAATAGTTCCCAGCGCTGAGTTCCATGCCGGCGCGCTGTGCTCCATGATGGAAACCTCAGACCTGCCGGCTGCGTCCGTGAAGCGGTTCGTCGTCCGCAGCGAACAGTTGGATCTCTTCCCAGGTTCTGTGGAGGATAAGCGCGTCGTTTGCCGCCCTGTGCACGGGCAACCCCAGACGCTTGATAACCTGCTGACGCGATGCCGACCAGTGCCTTACCTGATTGGCATCCAGCAACATGGAAATGGATTCCAGTTGAAAGTCGGCGCGGGTGTTGGCGGCTCGAAACAGGCGATGAAGCCAGAAGCTGTCAAACGTCCAGGCATCGCAGAATACCTGCCCCGAGAGCAGCTGGTTCAGGTGTGCCGCAACCTCCGACACCGGTGTACCCTCCGTTTCCAGGGTTTCCCGGGTGATTCCGTGAACCTGCTCGGCACTTTCTGACCAGTCCTGCCAAAGTACATGGGGTTGTATCAGCCAGCTGTGCAAGGTGCCGTCGGGCAAGCATATGCCCACCTCGATCGGATAGCTGGCGATCAGATCGAGGCTGGAGGCCTCGAAGTCAATAAAGGCTGGGCTGGTTCTGGTTCTCATTCCGCCTGGTTTTTGTTGATGTGCCGTCATCAGAGTTTACCCGCACGCTACTGCAGACGCGAACCCATCGTCGCATTCCACTGTTACAATGTGTCCACGGATGTTACTCCGACCCTATAACAATCCAGTGACGCCCTGCTGGCTGTCTGAAACCGGGATGACCTGATGACCGAAACCGTCGTTGTAATCTACTCTGGGGGAATGGATTCGTTCACCCTGCTCCACCTTGCCCGTGCCCGAGGGTATAAGGTTCATGCCCTGTCGTTTGACTACGGCCAGCGGCACGTTCGCGAACTGGAATGCGCCCGCCAGGTGTGCGAAGAATTATCGGTGCCGCACAAGGTGATCGATATTCGTGCGCTCAGTGAAGTCATGGCCGGATCGGCCCTGACGGACGCAGTGGACGTGCCCGAGGGGCACTACGAAGAAGACAACATGAAGGCCACCGTGGTGCCCAACCGCAACATGATTCTGTTGTCGCTGGCCACCGGCTATGCGGTTACCGCCGGTGCTGTTGCTGTTTGGTACGGCGCCCATGGCGGCGATCACGCGATCTATCCGGACTGTCGACCGGAGTTCGTGGAGAAAATGGACGCCGTCTGTCAGGTGGCGAACTATGAGCCGGTGAAAATAGAAGCGCCCTTCATGGGCTCGGATAAGGGGGCCATCCTGGCCGAGGGCCTGAAGTTGGGGCTCGATTACGGCAAAACCTGGACCTGCTACAACGGTCGGGACCGGGCCTGTGGCGTTTGTGGTTCCTGCGTGGAGCGCCTGGAGGCGTTTGCCGCCAACGGCGTTTCTGATCCCTTGCGGTATGAGGTGGAAACCTGATGTATCGGGTAAAGGAAGCGTTCTATACATTGCAGGGTGAGGGTGCCCAGGCCGGGCGGGCAGCGGTGTTTTGCCGCTTCAGCAAGTGCAATCTCTGGACTGGCCGTGAAAAGGACCGGGCCAATGCCGTATGCAGCTTCTGCGATACCGACTTCGTAGGTACCGATGGTCAGAACGGCGGCCAGTTTGAAACCGCGGATGCGCTGGCGGCGCATATTCGTCGCCTTTGGCCGGATGCGCCTGGGCAACCCTATGTGGTGTGCACGGGGGGTGAGCCACTACTGCAACTGGATGACAAGCTGGTGGATGCCTTTCACCGGGCCGGCTTTGAAGTGGGCGTGGAAACCAACGGCACACTGCCGGCACCGTCCGGTATTGACTGGTTGTGTGTGAGCCCCAAGGCGGACGCGCCGGTGGTATTGCGCCAGTGTGACGAGCTGAAAGTGGTGTACCCTCAGCCCCTGGCGATGCCGGAGCGTTTCACCGACATTAACGCTAGCCACTATTTCCTCTCGCCAATGGCGTCGCCGACTGTCTCAGAGGGTGAGACTGACCCCGTCAAGCAAAGTAACACCCGCAAAGCCACGGATTACTGCCTGACCCACCCGCAGTGGCGGTTGACCCTGCAGATGCACAAGATCATAGGCATCGACTGAGTGTTTCAGGCCATCGCACTGGTTGGTGTTCTCTTGATCGACGTTGTTGTTGGCAATGACTCCTGGTTTCGGTACTGGCTGGGGCTCTGTCCGGTCCAGCGCTTGAACGCCCTGGTAAAGTTGGCGGCGTCGGCGTAGCCCAGGGCGTCGGCAATCTGGCTCAGGTTCATGGCAGTTTGCTGCAGCAACTCCCCCGCTCTTTCCAGTCGCACCTGATCCACCAGGTGCTGAAAACTGGCTTCTTCCGCCTGTAAACGCCGTTTCAGGGTGCGCTCCGACACAAACAGCGTTGTGGCTACCCTGGCCAGTTTCGGCGGGAACGGGTGACTGGTTTCAATCACCCGCCTGACCCGACAGGCAAAGCCGGCATCTTCCGTTAGAAGGCGTAAGGCCTCCTCACACTGGGCTTTCGACGAGGCGGCCAACTGATCGTCAGAGAAGCGGATGGGCAATGCCAGCTGCGGATCGGGAATAACAATCGCATCTTCGCCAGCGCCGTACACCACGGGGATGGGAATTTGCTGGCGAAAGCGATGGAAGTAGGCCGGTTCCGGTCCGCGTCGCTGAATCGACGAGCCGGCGACCGGTGAGCCTGTTAGCTGCGCGCCCATGGACGCGCAGCCGAACAGCATGGCGTCCATGATAAAGCCCTGCAATGGGCCCAGATCAATGCCACACGAGATGGCGTAGATAGACTGGCCATCCTGCTGCCGGCGCTTGACGTGCAGGTGCGGGGCGCGCAGGGTCAGGTATCGCGTCATCAGGTCCAGAGCCTCTGCCAGAGTGCGGCTGCTCATGACCGCGGTGCCCAGGGCTCCGTGCAGTGGCAGTCGAAGCTCCCGGGCCAGCATGATGCCGAGCCCGGGCTCGCCGCTTTCGATGATGGCTCGGGTCACGAACTCGCTGGCCTGTGACTGACTGACTCTTAAATCGGTTGACTGCAGGCGCACCGGGTCCAGGCCGACACGCTTGAGCAGCGCTTTTTCATCGACGCCGATGGTACTAAGCAACTCCGCCAGCAAGTGCAGGTAAATGGCCGGCATGCCCAGATCCTGAGTGGTAGATACTGAGGCGCGCATGGGATTTCCTCGTGTTTCCTGTTGTTGTTATGTCAGGGATGAAACTTCTTCCACGATTATGAACGCAATGTTCCTCCCACCCCATGACTTCGCTGACGGGTCAACAGGATATGCAGGCCAATTAACAGAGCTGGCCGCCCGCTGAGTGGCGGTCGATGAAGGCTGCCAGTTTACGGGCTGAGCGACCGGGATTCTCCAGCATGGGAAGATGGCCTACCCGCCGGAACACGTGGATATCGGCCTGGGGCGTCACCTTTCGATACCAGTCCACACAGCGTGTGGGCGTGATCACGTCCCGGTCCCCCCACTGGACCTGAAGGGGAGGTGTGTTGGGGCCAAGGTAGCGTGCTGGTGCCAATGCGTCGGCGAGCATATCGTTGAAAATGTGACGCAAGGACGCGGTTCGTTGCAGCAGGTCCGGCCCCAGGAGC
Source organism: Marinobacter sp. G5_S1_61_S3 (assembly GCF_054968585.1). Classification (NCBI taxonomy): domain Bacteria; kingdom Pseudomonadati; phylum Pseudomonadota; class Gammaproteobacteria; order Pseudomonadales; family Marinobacteraceae; genus Marinobacter; species Marinobacter sp. G5_S1_61_S3. The sequence continues at coordinate 222,816 of NZ_JBQKUK010000001.1, forward strand.
CCCGTCATGGCGACGCCCATAGCCGTTGGCCTGCCAGTGCCGACGCTATTGAACATCCGGTAGACACCGGCCCAGTCCCGGGGAATCAGAATGGCGTCGCGGTCGGACTCGAAGGGGGCATCGAGGTCCACGTTTGTATGTTCGGGTATGCCGGCGCTGTTCAGCACCGTCAGGGAAGCGGGTGCGGGCGTCATTTTGTGAGCGAGGACGGTGGCAATGGCACCCCCCATGGAGCTGCCGACCAGGTGAAGGTTGTTGGTGGCCAGAGTATCGATCCAGGCTCCCAGTCTTGACGCCTGGGCCTCGTAGCCGTAATCGGCGCCCGAACGATACTCGCTTTCTCCAAGCCCTGGCAGGTCCGGAACCAGAATGTGCCAGTGTTCGGGCAGCCGCTGCAGCCAGAGCGCCCAGTTCTCTTTCATGGCGGCAAAACCGTGCATCAGTATAACGGTGGGTTGGTCCCCGGCAGGGGTCCCTTTTTCCAGATACACCATGCGGTGGCCATCGATCACGGTTTCACGACGTTTTGCCTGTACCAGCCATCGCTGACTGGTGCGGGCGGCAGGCCATAAGTTTGGAGTGGGTATTTTCACGGTCGGTTTCCGTTTCAACTGGATTGGAGCCAGTGTACCGCGTATCCCGCGCCGGGCTTTGGCCTGCCTGCCCTGATGCTGCGGCTCGCGGGCAAGGTGGAATCAGAGTGACAGGTCGGTGATGACCGGGTTGTGGTCCGATGAGCGCCAGGGCTGGCCGGTGGGTACGGTAACCGGCCCCTTGTAGCCCAGCGCCCGGGGTTCATCGGAATTTATCGACCAGGTGCGGGCATCGACGATCCGTGGGAGCAGCCTTTTCGAGACCAGGCTGTAGTCCAGGGTTCCGCTACGGCCGTGATAGCTATAGCTGGTGTGCTTACAGGTGGTGTTGGTGCAGCCGTGGATGTGACGAACAGCGTTGATAAAGCCTGCCGATTCCAGCAGCTGCAGCGGCGTCTCCCGGGCGTAGGCGTTCATATCCCCGGTGATCAGGGTGCCGGACAGGCCATCCGGGTGCGGCAGGGCATTGGTCCAGCGGATAATGGCCCGGGTCGCTTGTTCGCGGCTGTGATTGTAGCAGCCCTGGCCGTCGTCCTGATCCCGGTTCTGACCACTGGCGCCACGGCAGGCCTTTGATTTCAAGTGAGGAACGACAACCCTCAGGGCTCGATCACTGTGAATGAGGCGGAATACCTGAGCGACTGGTGGCCGGCCACGACGATCAAATGGTGTTGTTGTCAGGCGGCTGGGAGAGCCTTCCGCGACCACACGGTCGCTGCGGTACAGCAGATCGGTGCGTATGGCATCACTGCCAGTGTTGTCGCTTGTTCCCACGTAGCGCCAGTGTGAACCCAAGGCGCCGGCCAATTCGGCAATGGCGCTGTCGCCGTCATAGCCGTCGTTTTCCATTTCTGTGACAGCGATGATGTCCGGGTTCGGCGCCGTCAGCGCGGCAACCAGCCGTGCTTTCTGTTGCTCAAACTGAGTGGCGGATCGGGCCCCCCGAGCTGCCGGAAAACCGCCGCCACGGCCATCGCCATTGAAGAAATTGCCAAGATTGAGTGTGACCACCCTGAGCGTGGCCGACTCCGGTCGCTCGGGTGCTGGTGCGCGTGGATTGGCGGGGCTGAACGCCGGCGTTGATTGCGGCTGCAGTCGCCAGGCGCCGAACCGAAAATCCAGTATGCCTGTTAACCCGCTGACCTTGTCGCCGGTGCGAACCGTGTTGTTTGCGGACAGTTGTGGCCCAGGCCAGGGAATCGGGCGCGGGTTGCGCGCCCCCAGGCCGTCATCCAGCAACAGTCGGTTGATCGCCTGCCACCTGTGGCGCGATTGAGCGCCCGGCCCTGGTTCCAGGATTTCCGTGGCCATCGTCTGAGGCTTTGCCGCGAGGGTGAGTTCACCGTAACGGGCCAGGTTATAGTGATTGATCACCGTTAGCTCGCCGGCGACGTTGATCCGCATGTTTTCCAGGTGTTCCGGAGGTTCGCCATCCTGCCACGGCAGCGTGACGGAGACAGGCTCAGGCAGACGGCCATTCCCGCAACGGGTGATGGAGGTAATATCGGTGAGCTCGGTCAGGCCATGGAACTCTTTCACCCGCCCTGAGACATGCACCCTATCCCCGTGCTGTCCGTCGGTGCGATGGGTGTAAACAAACAGGGCCTCGGAGCTTTGCGGATCGTTGTCCGTTTCGCCATCGGCTTGTTGCAGATAAAAACCGCGGAAGCCGCCTCGTTGGCGAGCATCCATGGTTATGATGCCTTCAACGGAAACGGTCTGGCCGGCGAAAGAGGAATGATCGCCCGTGCCCTGAATGCGGGAAACCGGGATAACCCCGGTACCACAATCCCCCGCCGCGACAGCGGGCAGGCCTATGAGTAGGGCGAGGGCAAGGCGCCAGAACAGGAAAGGGTTGGTTGTGATCACCCGCTCAGTCTAGCAGAGCCCCGCTACTGCTTTAATAGCCCGTTCGCGAGCCGACTCGGCAATGCCCAGCTGCTCCTCGTTGGCCAGTTCCAGCTGCTGGACCATTGGGTCCGGGTGCTGGCTGTCTGAACCCAGGCCGAGCCGGGACAGTACGTAGGGTGCAAGGGCCGCGCGAATGGTGAGTTCGAGCCGGTTGCTGACCATGCCGTAATCGGTGGCAACAATATCCTGCTGTGCCTTGTTCAAACGGCTATCAGGCATCATCACCAGTGAGACTTGACGGTTCCAGTCATCATCATGCTGGATGGTGTGACGGCTGCGTTGCCGGGTGGTTTCCGGCTTGCCGCGGAAACGGCTGAGGGCGAAGTCCCGAAATTCCCGGTTGGCGTCGCACCAGGCACGGAGGTGCCAGTTCTGGCCGACACACACCAGAGTGTGGGGTTCCAGAGTGCGCTGGGAAACGCCAGCAGGGCTTAGGGAGGCATACTCTGCCTTCATCACCCGGCCGTGGCGAGCTGCTGCAACTGCGGCACGCATGACTTCCGGCTTAACAACCCGTTCCGGGCCACGGACGATGGTGCTGTCAGGCAAGCTGATATTAAGCGATTCAAAGGTGTCACTGAGGGCGTCCTGGCGAGCCAGCAGATCCTGGTATTCACTGGCGTTGCCGGCGGTGACCACCGGCCGGAAACTGGACGATGGCACATAGCCTTTAAGGTGGCGATCGTAAACCAGATTGTCCGGTGCCAGTTCCCGCAGGTAGGTGTTGATATCCTTGGAAGCCTGCTGTCGCCCAATGCCGAAACTGTGGCAGATATGATTGGTGGTGAGCCGTCCTTCCCATAGGGCGATGATTTCAATCAGCCGGTAGCGAAGCAACAGATCCCATCGAATGGGCCAGTCCGTCTTTTTCATAACCAGGCGCTCATGGTTAGCGTGGATTGCATGAGATGAGAGACTCTCGTGGGTTCAAATAGGCAGCGATCAAACTACCCACATGTTAACCCTTCAGGCCGCCAGCGTGTGTTACGTCACCTTAATGTAAAATGATGTTAAATCCAGTCATCACGGCGCTGCAAGCGGTATTGGGGATTTCGGGAACTGCGTAGTGGTTTTGTGAATTACGCCCTGTTCTAATTCGTGCTCTGCAATGTTCCGGCGTTGCTGCTAGTTTCATTACATTCCTGTATCAACCTGTTTAAAGTACGCCGGAGCCAGACCGATGACCCGAATGGTCACCTCGCTTTCAGCCCTGATCCTCAGTATTGTCCTGCTGGTCAGTGGCAACGCCTTTCTGATGACTCTGTTGGGTGTGCGACTGAGTATTGAAGCGGTCTCGCCGAACATTATCGGCTGGATCCTGGTGTGTTACTCCATTGGCTTCGTGTTGGGTACGCTCTACGTCCATCTCATCATCGGTCGTGTCGGGCATATCCGGGCTTTCGCGGTCTTTGCCGCCATGGCGGCGGTGTGCGCCCTGCTGTATCCCATGGCGGTGTCCGAGGTGTTCTGGGCCATTTTGCGTGCCTTGTCAGGCTTCAGTGTGGCCGGCGTTCTGGTGGTGATTGAGAGCTGGTTCAGCAGTCGCGCCACCAACGCCAACCGGGGCGCCCTTTTTGCGGTTTACCAGATTGTGTTCTACCTGTCCGCCGCCGGTGGCCAGTTGCTGATCAACGTCGGTGAGCCGTCTTCGTTCATACCGTTTTCGCTCGCCGCTGTCCTGTTGACGCTGGCGCTGATTCCATTGTCGTTGACACGTATGGATGCCCCGGTGATTGAGCAGTCCGAGCGACTGTCATTCTTCACCCTGGCCCGTGAGTCGTTCACCGGGGTTTCCGGTGCGCTGATCTGCGGTGTCATGATCGGTTCTTTTTATGCGCTCGGCCCGGTATACGCCACCCTGGTGGGTCTGGAGGTCAGCCGGGTGTCCACCTTCATGGCCAGTGCCATTGTGGCGGCCATGCTCCTGGCCTGGCCGCTGGGGCTGGTGTGTGACCGGTTTGATCGTCGCCGCGTCATGTTCTGGGTGGCGGTGGCAGCGGGCACCGCGGCGGTGTCGGTTGGCATCCTCGGGGCTGAACGGATGTGGCTACTGACCCTGCTGGTTGGCCTGTTTACGGGCCTCTCGGCCACGCTGTATCCGATCGCGGTTGCAATCACCAACGACCGGATGGAAAGTAATCGTATTGTGGCCGCCAGCGCAACACTGCTGCTGAGTTACGGCGTGGGCAGTGTCATTGGCCCCATCGTGATGGCCGAGTTGGTGGGCATATTGGGCCCCAGGGGGCTGTTCTTCGGCAACGCCGGTTTCCTGGTGGTGTTGGCGATTATCACCAGTTATCGCATCAGCCACACGGAAGACGTGCCGGTGGCGGAGCAGGAACACTTCATACCTGCCATGCCTGAGACCTCGCCGGTGCTGACGGAAATGGACCCCCGTAACGAGGAATTTCACGAGTCACCAGCGGCTCAGGAGCGTCACGAAGACCTACACAGGACCGGCTGATAGGCCGGTCTTTCTCGCCTATCGGGCCGCGTCTCTCGGTTTTCCCCAATTTTGTTTCACCTTGCATATCTGTTTTTATCGTAATGGTTAGCTTACTATTGGTAACGTTGTCCGTCACTGCACCGTTTCGGCAGTGGTATTCGTTACAGGTAGTACAGCAGTCGATACCCCATTACCGGAGTCCCAGATCATGAGAGATCAGTTTCCCTTTGCCGTAGCCCGGGTCACCCGTCGCTGGCGCAAATTGCTGGATGAACGCCTTAAGGATCTGGGTGTCACCCAGGCTCGTTGGACCACCATGGTCTATCTGCAACAAGGGGGCGAAGGGCTGACCCAGCGTGAGCTCGCCCGCCTGATGGCCATTGAGAATCCGACGCTGGTGCGATTGCTGGACAGCCTGGAACAGCAGGGCCTGATTGAGCGCCGTCCCTGTCCCAATGATCGTCGTGCCCGCCGTCTTCACCTTACCAAGGACGGGACCGAATTCATGAACGTCCTGACCGAGCGTGCGGCCCGCCTGCGTGAAGAGATGCTGGAGGGTATTAGCGACCGGGACATCGAAGGTGCCGTCAAGGTGTTCCACAGGATACTGGAGAATGCGGAGCGGCAACGGTAATGGTGTGCGGTCGATATCTCGGCCTGAAGGGGTCTTGGTCTGAGTGATAACACGGTTGAGGGGTTAAGGGCCCGTTACGGCGAACGCTGGCGTTGGCTGGCGGTTGCCACGGTCATGCTGGGCACCATGGCAACGGTGCTCAGCGCAACCGTGGTCAATGTTGCCCTGCACGACATCATGCTGGAATTCGGTATTCGGCAGGGCCAGGTGCACTGGCTGGCCACCGGGTTCATCGCGGCCATGACCACCACCATGCTGGCCTCGTCGTGGCTTCTGGATCACTTTGGCGTGCGCAAGACCCTGGCGACGGCCATGTTCCTGTTCACGGTGATCTCCCTCCTTGGTGGTTTTGCCACCTCCCCGGAACAGTTGATTGCCGCCCGCATTGGCCAGGGTGCCATGGCGGGGCTCATGCAGCCGATGGGTATGTATCTGGTGTTCCGGATTTTCCCCCGCAACCGTCGTGGGCAGGCCATGGGTATCTACGGCATGGGTGTGATTCTCGCTCCAGCCCTGGGCCCGGTTCTCGGGGGCTTCCTGGTGGATCAGTTGGACTGGCGCTATGTGATGTTCGCCCCCGTGCCCGTCACCCTGACCGGGGTGTTTATGGCATGGCGCTTTCTGCCGCTGCCGGTCTCCCGCCCGGCTCCCTACCGTTTTGACTTTCCTGGGTTGGTGCTCCTGGGCGCTGCCATCGGTCTGTCGCTGGACACCCTCAACCGGCTTCAGGAACTGGCGGGACAGGAAGCACGAATTGCCATCGAGGGCGCTGTTGCGGTCATCGCCCTGGTGCTGTTTGTGATTCGTGAGCGACGCGCCCGACACCCATTGGTGAACATAGAGCTTCTACGCAATCCGGCCTTCGTTTACGCCAACGTGGGCGCCATGGCGTTGGGGCTCGCCTTGTTTGGCTCCACCTACCTGGTACCCCTGTTTGTGCAGACGGCCCTGGAATTCACCGCCACCGAAGCCGGTTTGCTGATGTTGCCAGCAGGCATTGTGCTGGGCATGACCTTTCCATTGGCCGGGAGACTGGCGGACCGCCTGAGCGCCCGTAAGCTGGTGATATTCGGCATTGTCCTGTTCGCCATGTCTGCCATGTTGTTTGCGGTATCGGACATTGAGCTCGCCTTCGGCTGGCTGGCGCTATGGACCGTGTTGGGGCGAATCGGTATCGGCTTCATGCTGCCAGCCCTCTCAACGGGTGCCCTGAATCCACTGGCGCCGGAGCAACTCGGTGCCGGTTCGAGCACCATTAACTTTACCCGCCAGCTGGGTGGGGCCTTTGGCGTCAATATCGTGGCCCTGACCATTGAATTTGGTGACCACAGTGGCGGCATCCCCACCATTGGGGCATTTCATTCAGCCTGGTGGCTGGTGGCTGTATTCGTGGCGATGGCGGCCATTCCAGTGTGGAAAATGCGCGTATAGTTGCCATCCGCCCAGGTATTGATTAACATTTCGGCACTCTTCAGGGGAGTAGCCTCCGCAACGGAACCCGTTTCCAGGGGCGGATGGTAGTCAACATACTTGGGGCTCAATCTCCGTGGCTATCATGTTTCACCGGTACATTGGTGAAATTGGCAAGACCTGAGGCAGTTTCACCTCCCAGGGCGGAAGGTGGGCTGTCTCATGTCTGAATGTCCGCCCCGGAGCTTTTCATGGACGCTTTTCTCGCTTCAACGTTTGCGGTCGCCATTGCGGAGATCGGCGACAAGACCCAACTACTCTCTCTCTTCCTGGTTGCCCGTTACGCCAAGCGTGCGCCCATCATTCTTGGCATACTTGTCGCCACCCTGCTGAACCATGCCTTGTCAGCGCTGTTGGGTGCCTGGATCGCAGAGTGGATTCCGCAAGCCTGGCTACCCTGGATCCTGGCTACCAGCTTCGTGGCCATTGCGCTCTGGTTGTTGATTCCGGACAAGGATGACAACGGCGATTCGGCGTTCCTGGGGATGGGCGCCTTCATGGCCACGACAGTGATGTTCTTCCTGGCGGAGATCGGCGACAAGACCCAGGTTGCAACCGTGGTGCTGGCCGCGCGATATACGGACACCTTCTGGGTGATTATGGGCACCACCGTTGGTATGCTGCTGGCTAATATACCGGTTATCATGGCTGGTAAATGGTTGATGGAGCGGTTACCACTGGCGACGGCCAGAATTGGAGCCAGCCTTCTATTTATGATTCTGGCTGTTGCCACCGTTTGGACAGCCCTGACGTCGGTTTGAAGCGCGTTGTTGTCGCCGCAGACCGGATATCGGATTGAGACGCTATGTATCGAACGCAGTTGACAGGTTTTCTGCTGGTTTTGCTGGCCCTGGTGTCGGCCAACGTGGTTGGTGCCGAAACGGAAGCGCAGGCCGCGGGTCAGGAACTGACTACAGCCGAAGGAAAAAGCGACACCCCCGAGAAGCCCCGTGTTCCCCGGTTTTCCATTGACGGGGATCTGGCCGGGGAGCTGTCGGTGATGACCACCCGCTATGAAGACACCTTTGCGGCCATTGGCAATCAGAACAGTCTTGGTTATCTGGAACTCGTTAAGGCCAACCCCGGTGTTGATCCCTGGCTGCCCGGTGATGGCACCCGGATAACCGTGCCCCGGCACTACGTGCTTCCGGATGTAAAGCGCGAGGGCATAATCATCAATCTGGCGGAATACCGTTTGTACTACTTTACTGAGGGAAAGGTACAGGTCTATCCGGTGGGGGTAGGCACCGATGACAACCCATCGCCACTGACCAACGCCGAAGTGACCATGCCACTGGAGTCGCCGGCCTGGTATCCGCCTGCAAGCATCCGTGCCGAATACGAAGCTGCGGGAGAGTACCTGCCCAGGATGATTCCACCGGGGCCGGGTAATCCTCTGGGGTCCCACGCACTGATGCTCAGTGAGAAAGGGTACCTGATTCACGGTACCAACAAGTTGTTCGGAGTGGGCATGCAGGTCAGTCACGGTTGTTTCCGCATGTACAACGAGGATATATCGCGGTTTGTCTACGAAGTCAGTAAGGGCACGCCGGTGCAGGTTATCCATGAGCCCGTGAAGATCGGCCTGAAAGGTAATGAGGTCTGGCTGGAGGTACATCGCCCTGAAGAAGATTACAGTCAGCAGGACCGTGAAAAATTGTGGAAGCAAGTGCAGAAAAAGGTGGAAGACTTCCGCCAGAAAATGCCCGGTGTGGAAGTGAAGCGCATGGCCATTGAACTGGCTGTGGACCAGGCGGACGGCCTGCCGCGGATGGTGGGTGAACGTCTGACCCGCGTCGCGGATGAGTCTGCCGGGCCGATGCGAAGTACCCCAGATGGCAATAAAGGTGAGAAGCAACGCCTCTGGTTCTGATACCGAAGGCTCTGATCCGCTGAACGGATCCGGGGAGGAGTGATGATCGCTAACCGACCCAACCAATCCAATCCCTCCGGCCGCCTGCACTGGTGGCTGGCCTTGTTCCTGCTGGGCCTGGTGCTGGCATTGGCCTCTCTGTCCCATACGGTTATCGCCCAGCAGGATGACGCTCCGAGAGGTCTTGTGTTGACCGTCGACGGGGCTATCGGCCCCGCCACCATGGATTACCTGGTGCGTGGCATTCGCCGCGCCGAGTCCGAAGGTGCCGAGTTGCTTGTTATCCGGATGGATACCCCTGGCGGTCTGATGGAATCCATGCGCGGTATCATCAAGGAGATCCTTTCTTCAGAGGTACCCGTGGTGACCTGGGTGTCGCCGGCAGGGGCGCGTGCCGCCAGCGCCGGTACCTACATTCTCTATGGCAGTCACGTGGCGGCCATGGCAGGGGCCACCCACCTGGGTTCGGCCACGCCGGTCCAGATGGGCGGGCTGCCCGGTTCCGAGGAACAGAAGCCTGCAGAAGACGCCGGGGATGCCAATCCCGATGACAAGGAAAGTGCCGGAAACGAGGAATCGGCGCAGGATGACGCCTCCGATAAACGCCGAGGCGGCACGGCCATGGAGCGTAAGGTTCTGGAAGATGCCGTCAGCTACATCCGTGGCCTGGCGGAGCGACATGGCCGCAACGCCGACTGGGCGGAGCAGGCAGTGCGCGAAGCCGTCAACCTGGGCGCCGAAGAAGCACTGGCGCAGAACGTGGTCGATGTGGTGGCTGACAACATGGACAGCCTGATGCAGCAGATCGACGGGCGCACCGTGAAAATGGCCAATGGCGAGAAAACGCTGGCCACCGCGAACATTGAATTGACGCGAGCAGACCCGGACTGGCGCACGCGACTGCTATCGGTGATCACCAATCCGAATGTCGCTTACTTCCTGATGATCATCGGCTTCTACGGCATTATCTTCGAATTATCCAACCCCGGGGCGATATTCCCGGGTGTGATTGGCGCTATCTGCCTGATCCTCGCACTGTTTGCCTTCCAGGTGCTGTCCGTCAATTACGCGGGCCTGGCGCTGATTCTGTTGGGGCTTGCCTTCATTGTCGGCGAGGCCTTTATGCCCAGCTTCGGCATACTGGGCATAGGGGGGATTGTCGCGTTTGTAGCCGGTTCCATCATACTGATGGACGGCAGCCATCAGGAGATTTCACTGCCCACCATCGGTGGCACGGCACTGGTCGCGGCCGGCTTTATCCTCTGGACCGTCATCAAGTTCATCGGCTTGCGCCGGAAGCACCCGGTCAGCGGAAGCGAACAGATTGTCCACGAGAGAGTGACCGCACTTGATGACTTTCAGGAAGACGACGGGTATTTCAGGGGGCACGTGCGCATGAGCGGTGAACGCTGGAATGCCGCCTGTAAATCCCCAGTAGGCAACGGTGACAAGCTGAGGGTGACTGCATTGGAAGGTTTGACGGTGTACGTCGAAGCCGACAAAGCGGAACCCTGACGCCGGCCTGGAGAATGTTGACAGGTTACCCGGCGATCAAGCCAACGAAGGAGGCCTTATGAACATCACAGACCTGATTCCCTATATCGCACCCACGGTGGTGCTCCTGCTGATTCTTGGGTCGGCGATCAAGATTCTGCCGGAATACGAGCGTGGCGTGGTTTTCTTCCTGGGGCGCTTTCAGGGTGTCAAAGGGCCTGGCCTGATCATCGTAATCCCAGGTATCCAACAGATAACCCGCGTGGATTTGCGTGTTATTGCGTTGGACGTGCCGAGCCAGGACGTTATCTCGAAAGACAACGTGACCGTGCGGGTCAATGCCGTGCTGTATTTCCGGGTGGTCGACCCTGAGCGTGCGATTATACGGGTCGAGGATTTCGGCTCTGCTACCAGTCAACTGGCCCAGACGACGTTGCGTTCGGTACTGGGTAAGCATGATCTCGATGAAATGCTCTCAGAGCGTGACAAGCTGAATTCGGATATCCAGAGTATTATCGACGCCCAGACCGAGGAATGGGGCATCAAGGTCGCCAACGTTGAAATCAAGCACGTGGACCTGAACGAGTCGATGATTCGTGCCATTGCCCGTCAGGCGGAGGCAGAGCGGGAGCGTCGTGCCAAGGTGATTCACGCGGAGGGTGAATTGCAGGCATCGAAAAAGCTGGTTGAAGCGGCCGAAGTTATGTCCGCCAACTCTGGAGCAATGCAGCTGCGCTACATGCAAACCCTGGCGGATATGAGCACCAACAACAGTTCCACGATTGTGTTCCCGCTGCCGATGGAAATGATGTCTGCCTTTATGAGCAAAACGCCCTCACCACAGAAGCCGAAGAGCGATAACGACGAATCCTGATGAGTGCTACCAGGCGCCCACAAAAAAGGCCGGGACGAATCCCGGCCTTTTTTTTACGTAACAGCCTTACTTCTGGCTGGCACGCTCGAGCATACGCTTGGCGCGCTCGTTGGCTTCGTTAGCAGCCTTCTGGGCAGCCTTGGCGGCAGCCAGTGCTTCGTCAGCAGTGCGCTGAGCGGAGCGTGCAGCGCTGGAAGCGCTGTTAGCGGTGTTCAGTGCATTTTCAGCGGTTTGCTCGGCGGAAGAAGCGGTTGCATTTGCTTCGTCGAGAGCGCCCTGGTCGGTTGTCGCACAACCTGCGGTCAGTGCGGTGGCCAGTGCAAACCCTGCGATCGTCAGTTTACGCATTGTATATCCCCTTATTGGTCGTTTTATTTCCTGCGTTCCAGAAGTCGTTGGTGCAGACATTCTGTCAAAACGGGGTCGTTAGCGCTTGGCCAACGACATCGTCAAACAGTGTAAATCAGTCTAGACAGAAATGTTAACTAAGGATACGTAAAAGTTCCTAGGTTATGACAACAACTTAATATTGCAGCAAGAATCTACGCATGAAGCGGGGATTGGATCAGTGTCAGGGGACAATCCGTATTGGCGTACCATCAGCCACCAATTGCCAGATTTCGTCCATTTCCTCGTTACTGACGGCGATGCAACCATCGGTCCAGTCCAATCCGAGGAAAGCGAATGCCATATCACCGGCCTCGTTTGGCAAACCATGAATCATGATGCTACCGCCGGGATCGAGCCCCCAGGCAGAAGCCTGCTCGCGGTCTTCAGCATTGGGATAGGAAATGTGGATGGATTTGTAGAAATCGCTGTTGGAGTTACGCCAATCCAGCACATATTTACCTTCGGGGGTGCGCTTATCCCCTTCGTAGAGCTTGTGCCCCGAGGGGTTGTCGCCCAGCCCGATACGGTAGCTGCGCACCACCTGGTCACCGGACAGCAGGTAAAGCCTGCGCTCTTCCTTACGAACCAGAACCTCGCTGACTTCCGGCGTTTCATCCATGGCACCCATCGGCAGCTCCGATGCCGATAGCGGGGATAGGGGCGCCAGCAACAACGAGAAAGCAAAGGCCAGAAAGCTGGCAATGGCAACTGAGGACCGGCCGGTGCCGGAGAGTGAAATCGACATTTTCAGTAGCATAAGGAGTCAATGATTAATCTTTGTACACTTTATAGCACAGGACTTTTGTTAATCGAACCAGGGTTTTGAGTGTTTTTGTTAAAGATTTTTATTGGTTGTCCATTTTCAGGCCTACCTTCGTCACCCGGTCGGCCTCGGTTGCCCTTGCGACCAGGGTAACGGGGCCCAGTACCACCTTGTCGCCCACCACCGGATGCCCTTTGGTGCGCCGTGCAAAGCACTCCGCCAGGGACAATTCTGGGGGCAGCTGGTCAAACTCGATGCCGTAGACCTGCTCGACATCCCCCAGCAGAGCATCGCCATTGAGCACGAAGTCGCCAAAGAAGGCGCGCTCGGCGAGGTATTTGGGGGCATGGCGACCGCTGAGGGCTTTGCCCAGCTCGGACAGCATCGCTGGCGTTGCAAACATTGCCAGTACATCGCCGCTGGCGACTTCCATATCCGGGCTTGGCTGATAACACGTCCGTTTGCGGAAAACGCCAGCAATGGCCGTGTTGTCCGGTAACCGGAGCTGGCCCAGGGGTCTGGGTGACTCCCAGGCGCCGCCCCGGAGCGGAAACAGCATCAGTTCGTGATCCCCGGCGGCCGGGACATCGAGGGGCAGGCGGCGGTAGGGATCTTCACCGGCGGGGACTTCCAGTCGCAGCTTCCTGGCCAGTGGCGCCATGGTGGTCCCCTGAACCACCAGCGACACCAGTACGATGAAGAAGGCGACATGGAAGATGAGCTGCGCCTCCGGCAGCCCGGCGATGATCGGGAATAACGCCAGCACAATGGGCACGGCGCCTCGCAAACCAACCCAGCTGATAAAGCCCAGCTCGCGTTGATTAAAGCCGAACGGCCAGAGTGTCGCCATCACCGTCAGCGGCCGGATCAGGAAAATCAGCGCCAGCGCCAGGACCAGACCGCCCCCGGCGAGAGGCAACAGTTCCGAGGGCGTGACCAACAACCCCAGCATCAGGAACAGGCATAGCTGGGCCAGCCAGGCCAGGCCATCGTGAACCTGGAGAATCATCGGCATCATTCGAACCGGGCGGTTGCCAACCACCACACCGGCCAGATAGATCGCCAGGAAACCGCTGCCTCCGAGCGCGTTGGTGCCGGAGAACACCATGATGCCGGCGGCCACCACCAGCAAAGGGTATAGCGACGGGGTCAGCCGAACCCGGTTGGCCAGTTCCACCACGATGAAACCACCGGCGACGCCTACCGCACCGCCAATGCCGAATTGCTTCACCAGCATCATCAGCGCCATCCAGCCTTCGGATGTTCCGCCTGCCTCAATCATGGTGACCAGCATCAGGGTCAGGAAAATCGCCATCGGGTCGTTGCTGCCGGACTCGATTTCCAGGGTTGCACTGACCCGTTCGTTCAAATGAAGGCCGCGCCCCTGAAGCAGTGAAAACACTGCCGCTGCATCGGTGGAGGAGATAATGGCGCCAATCAGCAGTGCTGTCAGCCAGTGCATGTCGAACACCCACCAGGCCACCAGGCCGGCCCCGGAGGCGGTCAGGAATACGCCAACGGAAGCGAGGACCAATGCCGGGCGGAGACCGACACGAAAGGTTTCTGCCCGGGTGCGCATGCCGCCATCCAGCAGGATCACGCCGAGTGCCAGGTTGGCAATCAGGAACGCCAGCTCGAAGTCGTCGAAGAGGATGCCACCGGGACCGTCTTCCCCCATGATCATGCCCACCACGAGAAAAATCAGCAGTACCGGCATGCCCAGCCTGCTGGACAGCGGGCTGAGCATGATGCTGATGACCAGCATCAGAGCGCCGATCAGAGTAACTAGCGGATCCATTCCTGCTCCGGCCTGGGAATATGTCTCGATGATAGCAGGGTCACGAGCGGATCAGTGCAGTTTCAGGCGCGGGTGCATGGCCCGGCTTATCCGGTCCATCAACCAGATGATTCCGGTTCGAACGACGCCGTGCAGCGCGACCTGGTGCATGCGGTAGAGCGACAGGTAAAACAGGCGCGCGACTTTGCCCTCGATGTACATACTGCGACCGGAGAGATTCCCCATCAGGTTCCCCACGGTGGTGTAGCGGCTGAAATTGATCAGCGAACCATGGTCGTTGTAGACAAACGGAACCGCCTCACGGCCTTCCAGTCGATGACACAGGGTCTTGAAAAGAGTGTCCGCCTGCTGGTGCGCGGATTGAGCACGCGGTGGTACGGGCCGTTCTGACTGGGGCTGGGGGCACTCCGCGCAATCGCCAAAGGCAAAGATGTCCGGAGCCGTGGTGGCCTCCAGGGTTTGCTTCACCTTGATCTGGTTGCCACGGTTCGTTTCCAGGCCGTCCAGTGTTGCCAGGAACGCAGGCGCCTTGATGCCGGCGGCCCAGATGGTCATCTCCGAGGCGATTTCCGTGCCGTCTTTGAGCACCACCACGCCATCGCGGACTTCGCTGACGGGTTCGCCAGTCATCACCCTGACATTCTGGTGATCCAGTTCGCGGGTTGCAGCCTCGGAGAGCCGGGCCGGCAGCGCCGGCAGAATGCGGTCAGCGGCTTCGACAACGGTAATGGATACATCCTCCGGCCGCAGGTGATTCATACCGTATATGGGCAGTTCCCTGGAAGCCAGTCGCAGTTCCGCTGCCAGTTCAACGCCGGTTGCGCCGGCGCCAATGATGGTGATGGGCAGTTCATGGCCATTGCCGGATTGGGCATCGTGGTTCTTACGCAAAAATGCGTTAAGCATCAGGTTGTGGAAACGCCGGGCCTGGTTGAGGCTGTCCAGGAACAGGCAATGATCCTGGGCGCCGGGGGTTCCGAAGTCGTTCGCTGTACTGCCCACGGCAATCACCAGGGTGTCATAACCGATGCGGCGTTCCGGCACGACTTCGCCGCCGTCCTCATCGTGGAATGGCGCGATGATCACTTCCCTGGCGTTGTGATCCAGGCCGTTCATGCGCCCGAGCTGGAATTCATAGTGATGCTTGCGTGCGTGGGCCCGGTAGTTGATTTCGTTGGCGTTGGCATCAAGCGAGCCGGAGGCCACTTCGTGAAGCAGGGGTTTCCAGACGTGGGTCAGGCCGGCGTCGACCAGGGTGATACGGGCTTTGCGTTTCTTTCCGAGTTTGTTACCGAGGCGGGTGGCCAGCTCAAGACCGCCCGCGCCGCCGCCTACGACGACGATGTGATGCAGATTATCCATGACAAGGGTTCCTGAAGTGAAGATAGCCAAGAACTCTCGTCAAAAACCCTTGGCTGTCCTCACTGGGGAAGGCAACGACACAGAGCGGTAATGCTAACGCACTGTTGTGACAGGGACAATTCGCCGTTAGTACCTATATCCGGGGCAGGCCCTGAGCGGGCGGGGCCTAGTGGCGGGCACGATAGTGATCGAGCATGGCTGCCATGTCTTCGGCAAGCTCAGCGACCTGTTCAGAGCTGATCTCCCGCTGGGCAAAAGACCGGAGGCCAATGATCTGTGCCTGAAGCAGTCTTGCCAGCCGGGCACAATGGGTTCCTGGTGCCAGCTCGCCCTGGCGTTTCGACTGCTCCAGAAGTTCAGTCAGGGCCTGCTCAATAGCGCTCAGGATCGAGTTCGCCTGGTTTGCAATGGCCGTATTGGTGTTACTGGCTTCGAGCAGGGTTTTAACGACCATGCAGGCGCGGGATGGCGACTCGCCGCCGGGGCTGGCCTGTCGTGCGATGCAACGAAGGTGCTCCTGCAGCCCGTCCATCACCGACGGACTTCCAGCCAGGTGCTCGCGCAGTTCCAGCCCGCTTCTCTGTGCATAGGCAGCCAGCGCTTCGCTGAACAGTCCATCCTTGCTGCCAAAGGTTGCATAAATGCTGCCAGGGCGCATGTCCAGAGCCTGCTCAATCTGCTTCATGGAAGCGCCGGCATAGCCCCGCTCCCAAAACAGGTTCATTGCTTTGTCTAGCGCGATTTGTCGATCGTAACGAGCGTTTCTGGCCATGGGTACCTGCCAACGACGGGTGATTTAATTCCTCGTAATGATAACTTGAGTGATCGCTCAAAAACAGTTACCGTGGGTCTGTAATTGAATGAACGCTCAATATTAACCGAAAGGAGAGTGTTATGACGGATTTCACCATCCACGATGTCGAATCGGCGCCCGAAAAATCAAAACCGCTTCTGGAAAATTCAGTCAAGGGCTTTGGCATGATTCCCAGTTTGCACGGGATCATGGCAGAAGCACCAGGAACTCTTGAGGGTTATCAGACCTTGCACCGGTTGGTGCTGGAAAGCAGTTTTGACAATGATGAGAAAACCGTTGTCTGGCAGACCATCAACGTAGAGAATGCCTGCCATTACTGCGTACCGGCGCACACCGGAATCGCCAAGATGATGGAAGTGTCGGACGACATCATCAACGCGTTGCGCGACGAGACGCCACTGCCCAGTGACAAGCTTGAAGCCCTGAGGACGTTCACGCTGGCTGTCATGCACAAGAAAGGCAATGTCGGTAAGGAAGACCTGGATGCGTTCTATGGTGCTGGCTACAAGCATCGTCAGGTACTGGAAGTGATCCTGGTGCTGTCCCAGAAAGTCATGAGCAACTACATCAACCACATTGCGGAAACGCCGGTTGACGAGCCATTCCAGAAGTTTGCCTGGGAAAAGAAGAAGTAACGGAACGATTCCCTGACGCTACGGGTGCGGTTCAGCCCGCATCCGTTGCCAGTATTTGCGCCTGGCGCTGGCGTTTCTTCTCCAGCACCTTGTCCACGCATTGGCTCTGGTCTTTCAGAATCACCACGCACTCCAGGCACTGGATGCATTCGTTGTAGTCAATCCGGCCATCTTTATGGATCGCATTGATTCCGCAACTGTTCTTGCAGTGCTGGCAAGGCTTGCCGCACAGCTCCACCCGGTCGAGCCAACTGAACAGGCGCAGCTTGCCCAGAACCGCCAGGCCGGCCCCGAGCGGGCAAAGGTAGCGGCAGTAGAACTTGTGGATGAACATGCCCACCACCAGCAGGCCAACGGCATAGGCCACGAACGGCCAATAACGCACGAAGATGAGCGTGATGCCGGTTTTGAACGGTTCCACTTCCACCAGCTTCTCCGCCAGTTCCAGTGAATAGAACGCCGTTCCCACCAGCACCAGGAGTATCGGGTACTTCAATAGAATCAGCCGCCGATGCCATTTTTCCGGTACTTTCACCTGGCGGAACTTCAGTTTCTCGCCCAACCAGGCCGACATCTCCTGCAACGCGCCAAAGGGGCATAGCCAGCCACAGAACAGCCCGCGCCCCCAGACAAACAGGCTGATAAAGGTGTAGGTCCACAGGATAAACAGCACCGGGTCCATCAGGAATACGTTGAGTGAAAAACCGTCCCAGATGGCCAGGAACAGGGTGTAGATATTCACCACCGAAAGCTGACCCTGAGCATAGAAGCCGATAAAGAACAGGGTGAAGAACAGAAAGCCCCAGCGGAACCGATGCACCAGTTTCGGATATTGGCTCAGGGTGCGCTGGCGGGCGAAGAACACCGTCAACAGGGTGAGACTGAGGACCAACAGGGAAATGGTCAACCAGCGTTCCTTCCATAGCCCGATCCACACCGGTTGGCGATTGTCTTCTGGCCGAGGTGTCACCTCGACGGCTTCGAACAGCTCCTGCGCAAAGGCCATCGGGATCTCCAGCTCGGTGCTGTCGGCAACCAGGTGATTCTTCCGCAATGTGACGCCCAGCTTCAGAGTCGCTTCGGCACCGGGATTGAAGCCTGCGTTGCCGCCGACCCGGAACAGGGTTGTCCGGGCGAACTCCGGCATGCCGTCGGCGTTGATCTGTATGTTCTGGTCGAACACGTTGATATCGCGAATGTCCAGCGACAGACTATTTTGCTGCAATCCCAGGCGATCCGGTGAGCTTCCTGGGGTGAAGTCATCCGGTAGGTGTGGGTAAAGTCCGCGGGACATGACGGCCAGTATCTGGGCGTCTGGCCCCGTCTTTTCTTTCAGCCGCTGGAAACCTTCGTCGCCCAACAGATTGCGGCCCACCATTGGTGCGTTGATGTAGCCGAAAAACAGCTCGGCGAAAGGCTCGCCAGGGTCAGGTTGCGACGCCTCGGGATAATCCACCAGGGGCGAGCCCAGTTTCTGTTCGATCGCCGCAGAGCTGATACGCCAGTGGCCGATGTACCCCCGTTCGAACAGTTGCGCCCACGACAGCGGTTGGTAGAGATCGGTTTTCGCCCGGGTAGGCGCTTCCTGAGTAAATCCGGCGAGCTTCTTTCGAGCCACCTTGAGGGCCGAGGAAAGAACCGTGTCGTTGATGATCAGCACGGACACCGTGGCCTTACTCACGCCGTCGAAATGCACCACGTTGCCGTCCGGGCTTTTGCCGCTGCGAGAGCCTGACGTGTCAATAACAATCTGTTCGGTGAGGGAGCGGCCCTCGTACTGGTCGATGAACTCGAACAGTGGCTCTTCGCCAAGTCCATGAAGAAACACCGGTTCGTGATGGTTGAGAATGCGAATGCCGGTAAAGCGGCCGCGGCTGTCGAGCCCGATCAACATGCTGACGGGTTTCCCGGCAAAGCCCTGGAGTGGACTGATATCGCGGGATTCGTAGGCGTAGCCTATCAGCTCCTGAAGCTGATACACCGGGTACACCGGGTAGTCCGGCAACCGGTCACGAATGTCTGTGGCCTTGGGGAATAGTTCCTGGATTAACGTCTGCTTCTCATCGTCCAGGGCGCCATACGTCGCCAGGGGAAAACAGGCTAGGACCAACAGCAGCAATAGCCGCAAGGGCATGGTCTCTCTCCATCGATTTCTTGTTGTTGGTCAGATCCATGCTAGAGATTTGCCATGCGGGCACAATGCGACCTCCGGGCCGGGCAGGTGCTACTTTGTGAGGAGAAATGGAGGCTGAGAAGGAAAGCAGAGGTCGATCAGTTCAGGCGAATCACCCGCCCCATTAAACGTCGCCAGTCGATAGGCAGGCGGTTTTCCAGCGCCACCAGGGTGGGGTCTTTGGTGTGCAGGGCTTCAAAGGGGCGCTTGCTGGCGAAGATCACCGTGTTGTTGGTTTTACTCTTGAACAGCAGGAGGACTGCAAACCCCGCGCGCAGCTGGTGGAACAACGGACCATTGATGTCCGGCGTGCGGTGATAATTGATGGCGAGCCAGCCGTCGTCGCCAAGTACCCGGCTGCATTGTCTGATAAACTGCCGCTGGGCCTGGGCCGGGCTCATGCGGTCGGAGTTGTACATGTCGGCCAGGATGAGGTCGCTGCTACCGTCCGGCGCTTTGCCGAGGGCGTCCCTGGCATCGCCGATGGTCATTGTCAGGTTGTCGGAATGCGGCAGGCTGAAGTATTCGCGGGCCACCTCCAGCACCCGGGGCCGCAATTCCACCGCGTGTACCTGGCAGTCAGGCAGCAGGTGCAACAGCGCACTGGCCATCACGCCGCCGCCGAGGCCAAGAATCGTGGCGTGTGCGGGCTGTGCAAAGGCAACTGGCAACAGCATGGCGCGGCTGTACTCATGAACGGGAAGATGGGGCCTGCGGCGATCTATCTTGCTTTGCTCAAACACCGAATCAAAGGTCATCACCCGATGTTTGCGATAGTCGACCACCAGAATGCCACCGAGTGCGTCCCGGGTGTAATGGATAATCTCGCCCTTCACGGTGGCGTCCCTTGTCTGATCGCTGCGTCGTTATTCTGGGCATTTGCCCGCTGGTTCTCAAGCCGGATGGTAACTCCGGAGGTTTCCTGCCCATGAGCACGGACGCGTTCAACGCCCTCGCCTGCCCGCTGGATGGTGACCCTCTCAGCAATTCTGGTACTTGCTGGCAGTGCCCGGCTGGCCACAGTTTCGATGTCGCCCGCCAGGGCTACCTGCATCTGCTGCCGGTACAGAAGAAGCGTTCGCTGGACCCGGGTGATAGCAAGGAGATGGTGGCGGCTCGACAGCGTTTCCTCAACGCCGGTTACTACCGGCCGGTTGCCGAGGCCGTCAGCAAAGCTGTGATGCCCGGCAATGCCAGCGACACCAGGCTGGCCTGTCTGGACGCAGGGTGCGGTGAGGGCTACTACCTGCGGCAACTGGTGGCGGAAAACCCGGAAGCGTCGTTCTCGCTGATGGGCTTGGATATCTCCAAATGGGCCACCCTGGCCGCCGCCAAACAGGACAAGCGCCCGCGCTGGGTGGTGGGCAGCAATGCCAACCTGCCGGTATTGCCTGGCACCCTGGACCGCGTACTCTGCCTGTTCGGCTTTCCCGTCTACAGCGAATTTGCCCGTGTGCTCAAACCCGGCGGCATCCTGATCCAGGCCGACGCTGGCCCCGATCACCTGCGGGAACTGCGGGAGATTATCTATCCGTCGCTCAAACCCGAAAAGCCGCCAGCTGTTGACGTGCCTGAAGGTTTTTTGAGTCTGGGGACAGAGACGATTCGTTATTCACTGACCCTGGAAAGCCAGGAGGCGATTGCCGATCTGCTGGCGATGACGCCGCATTTTTACCGGGCGCCTGCGGAGGGGCGGGTTCGTGCCGAGACACTCGAAACCCTGGCGGTGACGGTCGAAGTCACGCTGAGGCGTTTTGTTCGTGATTCTGCCGCTACGACGACAACGCCCCGATAGCCTCGTTCGCTTCCATGGTCCGGGCCAGATCCTCTGCCGTTTGCCCATCCTCATCTTTCAACGAGTTATCCGCGCCTGCTTCCAGCAAACGCCCAATCATATCCACCCGATTGAACATGGCGGCGACCATCAGCGGTGTTTTGGCGCCTGCCGGGCGATGGTCGACGTCGGCGCCGGAGGTCAGCAGCAGGTCTACAATGTCGGTATTGCCCTGATACACCGCGCTGGCCAGGGGCGTTTGTAGCTGGTCGTTGGCCAGGTTGGGGTCGGCACCCTGTTCCAGCAGCAGGCGCGCGGTGTCTTTGTGGCCGTTGCTGCAGGCGAGCATCAGCAGGCTGTCACCGGTGTTGGTGCGGATGTCCACGGGTACGCCGGCGTTGAGCATCACGCTGAGGGGGCCGGCACCACCATTCCGGGCCAGTTCGAACAACCCCTGGGCGAAAGCAATGGCGTCTTCGTCCTGTTGATTGTCGGGGTTCTGGGGCCTGGTTGGCTTGTCGTGGCTCATGGTTTTCCTCTGGTTTCATAGCGAATCTTGAGCAACCGTAACACGCCTGGAGCCAGCCAAGAATTGGACTTGGGTACGGTATGGATCTGGACAGACCCACAACGCCACTGTTAAAACCGTGCTATCAGGTAAGCAAAACCATCAAGGGTACAGGAGAACAGGACTGTGAAAATCAAGGTTCGAGGTATTGAAGAAGGCCAGCCGGTGCCGGAGAAATTCGCGTTTGGTGTCTACAGCGAACAGGACCACATGAGCTTTGGCCCCAACCGCAACCCGGAACTGGTCTGGGAGGACGCGCCGGAGGGCACCAGGAGTTTCGTGGTGATGATGTTTGACCCGGACGTGCCCAGCGTGGCGGACGACGTCAATCAGGAAGGCAAAACCGTGTCGAAGGACATTCCCCGGGTGGATTTCTTCCACTGGCTGCTGGTGGACGTGCCGGCCGCCACGTCCCGCATCCCCGAGGGCGAGGACAGCGATGGTGTGATTCCCAAGGGAAAGGAGCCCGGTCCGGGCCCGATCGGTATTCGTGGCGTGAACAACTACACCCAGTTCCTGGCTGGCAATCCCGACATGGCAGGAACCTATGCCGGTTACGATGGTCCCTGTCCGCCCTGGAACGATGAGATCCTCCATCATTACCACTACGAAGTGCACGCGCTGGATGTTGAAACTCTGGGGCTGGATGGTGAGTTCGATGGTGCCGCAGTTCGTGAAGCCATGGCAGGTCACGTTCTGGCCAGCGCCCGGGTGACCGGTACCTACACGCTGAATCCGGATTTACGTAAAGACTGAGCAGCCACAGGCTGGCGCCATCCGCAAGAAAGCCGGAATGTCGGGTGACCGACGTCCGGCTTTTTTATGCGAGACCATTTAAGGGGATTTTCGACTCGGTTCAGCCTGTGCCTGCGAGTAACTGTTCAAAGGTAGTGATGGTTCCCGGACTGTCCGGCTCATAGCCGGGAAGGTGTTCGATCCGATCGATAAAGGCCTGCGAGCGCATCAGCTCAATCAGGTGCGACAGGTTGTCCTGCCCCAGCCGCTCTTCATGGCAGAGCAGGAGGTAGTGCTCGCTGGCCATTTCCACGAAATCAAGGTTGAACTGGCTGGCCGCCGCTTCCACGCCGAAGCCTACATCCGCCATTCCCGACGCGACAAAGGCAGCGACGGCAGTGTGTGTGAACTCGTGCTGAGGCGAGCGGTTGATGCTCTTTTCAGTGAGACCCGCCTGACGTAGCAGAAGGTTGAACAGGATGCGGGTGCCGGAATGGCGGTCACGGCCGATAAATCGGAGCCCGGAAGCGGCCAGCTCCGACAGGTTATGGACCTTCACCGGGGCGTCCTTGCGCATCATCAGGCCTTCGCGCCGGGTGACAAAACGAATCAGCCGGAATCGTTTGCCGGCCAGTTGATGCTGGTAATGGGCCATGATTTCCCGGGCCCGTTCCGGGCAGGTGGGAAAGTGAAAGCTTGCCAGGTCGCATTCGCCGCGATTGAGGGCGGTCAGTGCCTCTTCGGGGTTGCGGTATTGGAGGTTGACTTCAACGCGGTCTGAGAACTCCGGGAGCAGGGCCACGGCATACCCATGACTGGCGTGAAGACGAAGGACCGGGTGCTCACCGGCCAGCAGTTGCTGGATCTGGTCGTTAAATTCGGACGCCATGCTGTCGATCTGAGGCCCGAGCCGGGCTTTGACCCGCTGATCTGCCCACAGCAATTTCTCGCCCAGGGCGGACAGCTCGGTGCCGTGCCCCTTGCGCATGATCACCAGTGGCATTCCGAAAACATCGGAACTGCGATTGAGCAAGTTCCAGGCGTGGCGGTAAGACACGCCGGCCGCCTCTGCCGCCGCGGTCAGTTTGCCACTGTCGCGGATCGTTTCGAGCAGGCGGAATAATACCGGCTCGAACAGCTCACCGTTATCGGTTCGGAAGACCCAGGTAGGGGAAATAGACAGCCTTTTCTTATGCATTCCTATTCATATTCCGTCGGCGATGATGGAGTGGTAGCGTATGGCTATTACTGTTCAGATACTGTAACAGAACAAGAAATAATAGGAACAAGTATGCATATGTCAGAGGTGAATCAGCAATCACTCGGCGCCATGGCTTACGCCCGCGACTGGACACCTGACATGGTCCGGGCGGAAATGGACGCCCTGAAACACAAGCCTGGCGCCCTGCTCCCCATCCTGCACGCCGTCCAGAACCGGATTGGTTACATCCCTGAGGGCGCCGTGGCCATCATCGCTGAGGCGCTGCAGCAGACCCGTGCCGAAGTCCATGGTGTGATCAGTTTCTACCACCATTTCCGCACTCATCCGGTGGGCAGCAAGGTGATTCACGTGTGTCGCGCCGAGGCCTGTCAGGCCATGGGTGGGCGCATGCTTGAAGCGCATATCAAGGACCGCCTGGGGGTGGACTATCACGGCACCTCAGCCGACAACGAGTTTACCCTGGAGCCTGTCTACTGCCTGGGCAACTGCGCCTGTGCCCCTTCCATCCGCGTGAATGACGATATCCACGGCCGCATGACGCCGCAGAAGTTTGATCGCCTGGCGGACAAGCTCACCACGTCCGCGCTGGACATCCGGTAATCACGGGAGCATCGATGATGGCAACCAGAATCTACGTGCCCTGCGATACCACCGCCCTGTCCATGGGGGCGGATAACGTGGCGAGACTGATAGAACACCATGCCAGAGTTCAGGGTGTGGCTATTGAACTGGTTCGTAACGGTTCCCGAGGGTTGTTCTGGCTTGAACCTATGGTGGAAGTCGAGACGGCCAGCGGCCGGATCGGCTATGGCCCGGTGGAACCGGATGACGTTCAGGGGCTGGTGGAGGCCGGGTTGTTCGATGGTGCGTCCGGCCATCCTCTGTTTCTTGGCCCGGTGGCCGATATTCCCTACCTGAAACGCCAGCAACGCCTGACTTTTTCCCGTATTGGCATCACCGATCCGCTGTCGATTACCGACTATCGTGATCATGGCGGCTTTGACGGCCTGGAAACGGCGATCAGCGTGGAGCCCCAGGGCATTGTCGACGAGGTCAAAGCCTCCGGCCTCCGTGGTCGGGGTGGCGCAGCCTTTCCCACCGGTATCAAGTGGCAGACCGTACACGATGAGCCCTGGCAGCAGCAGAAGTACGTCGTCTGCAACGCCGATGAGGGTGATTCCGGCACCTTCGCAGACCGGCTCGCCATGGAATGTGACCCTTACATGCTGATCGAAGGCATGACCATTGCCGGGCTGGCGGTTGGGGCGACCCAGGGATTCATCTATCTGCGGTCGGAATACCCGGTGGCGCACCGCATTCTGAATGAAGCGATCCGTCGTGCCGAAGCCGAAGGCTATCTGGGCCAGGATGTTCGGGGCAGCGGTCGTGCCTTCGATCTGGAAGTGCGGCTGGCGGCGGGCGCCTACATCTGTGGTGAGGAGACCTCGCTGTTGGAAAGCCTGGAGGGCAAGCGCGGCCTGGTTCGAGCAAAGCCGCCCCTGCCCGCGATCAAAGGGCTGTTCGGCCAGCCCACCGTGGTCAATAACGTACTGTCGTTTGCCGCCGTACCGTTCATTCTGGCTCAGGGTAGCCATGCTTATGCGGACTACGGTATGGGGAAATCACGGGGCACCCTGCCGATCCAGTTGGCGGGCAACATCCGCCAGGGCGGCCTGATCGAACTGGCTTTTGGCGTTAGTTTGCGGGAGATCCTCGAAGATTTCGGTGGCGGCACCTTCTCGGGCCGCCCCATGAAAGCGGTCCAGGTGGGCGGCCCGCTGATGGCGTATATGCCGGAAAGTCAGTGGAACACGCCCATGGATTACGAGGCCTTCGGCCAGCTTGGCGCGGGTATCGGCCATGGCGGCGTGGTGGTGTTTGACGACACCGTGGACATGGGAGAGCAGGCCCGGTTCGCCATGGAGTTCTGCACCGTGGAGTCCTGCGGCAAATGCACGCCCTGCCGGATCGGATCGGTGCGTGGTGTGGAAGTGATTGACCGGATACGCGCCGGTGAGAACCGTGAGGCCAATCTGGTTCTGCTGGAAGAGCTGTGCGAGACCATGGTCGACGGGTCCCTGTGTGCAATGGGGGGCATGACCCCGTTCCCGGTACAGAGCGTGATGACACATTTCCCGGACGACCTGACGGCCTGACCGACGCGAGTGGAGGCAATAACGATGTTGCAATATTTTGATCCGGGCACTTTTAACCGAGGTACAGGCGGCCTGAACCCCGATATCGACTATGGTACGCCGCCCAGCACCTCCGAAACCCTGGTTAGCCTGTCCATTGACGGCACCGATATC
Source organism: Marinobacter sp. G5_S1_61_S3 (assembly GCF_054968585.1). Classification (NCBI taxonomy): domain Bacteria; kingdom Pseudomonadati; phylum Pseudomonadota; class Gammaproteobacteria; order Pseudomonadales; family Marinobacteraceae; genus Marinobacter; species Marinobacter sp. G5_S1_61_S3. The sequence goes on from NZ_JBQKUK010000001.1 coordinate 248,654, forward strand.
GCAGTGCCCGAAGGCACTTCGGTGCTGCGGGCAGCCACCCTGGCGGGTATCAACATTCCCAAGCTGTGCGCATCGGACAACCTCGAAGCCTTCGGTTCCTGTCGCCTGTGCGCGGTGGAGATCGAGGGCCGCCGCGGCTATCCGGCCTCCTGTACCACGCCGGTGTCCGAGGGCATGGCCGTCACTACCCAGAACGGCAAGCTGGCCAAGCTCCGGCGCAACATCATGGAGCTGTATATTTCCGACCACCCGCTGGACTGCCTGACCTGCCCGGCCAACGGCGACTGTGAACTGCAGGACGTGGCCGGCGCCGTGGGTTTGCGGGAAGTGCGCTACGGTTTTGAGGGCGAGAACCACCTGGACGTGGAAGTGGACGATTCCAACCCCTACTTCAGCTTCGACCCCAGCAAGTGCATTGTCTGCTCCCGCTGCGTGCGCGCTTGTGAGGAAGTGCAGGGTACCTTTGCGCTGACCATTGAAGGCCGCGGCTTCGACTCCAAGGTATCTGCGGGCCAGAACGATCCGTTCATGGATTCCGAGTGCGTGTCCTGCGGCGCCTGCGTGCAGGCCTGCCCCACCTCCACATTGATGGAAAAGAGCGTGATTGATGCCGGCCAGCCCGAGCACAGTGTGGTCACCACCTGCGCTTATTGCGGCGTGGGCTGCTCGTTCAAGGCGGAAATGAAGGGCGACCAGCTGGTGCGAATGGTGCCCTACAAGGGGGGTGACGCCAACCACGGGCATTCCTGTGTGAAAGGCCGTTTTGCCTTCGGCTATGCTACCCACAAGGACCGCATCAAGGAGCCAATGATCCGGGAGTCGATCAACGACCCCTGGAAAGTCGTGTCCTGGGATGAGGCCATCGAATTCTCCGCGAAGAAGCTCAAGGACACCCAGGCGAAATACGGCCGGGAGAGCATCGGTGGCATCACCTCCTCACGCTGTACCAACGAGGAAACCTATCTGGTGCAGAAGCTGATCCGCGCCGCGTTCGGCAACAACAACACCGATACCTGTGCGCGGGTCTGTCATTCACCCACCGGCTTTGGTCTGAAGACCACCATGGGCGAGTCCGCCGGGACCCAGACCTTTGACTCGGTGATGAAGGCTGACACCATGATCGTAATCGGTGCCAACCCCACCGACGCCCACCCGGTGTTCGCCTCCCAGATGCGCAAGCGGCTGCGCCAGGGCGCGAAGCTGATTGTGATTGATCCACGCCGCATCGACCTGCTGAAAACACCCCACGGCACCGAAGGCATTCACCTGCCGCTACGCCCGGGCACCAACGTGGCGATGATCAACGCCCTGGCCCACGTTGTCGTAACGGAAGGCCTGGAAGACAAGGCGTTTATCGAAAGCCGTTGTGACCCGAAACACTACAACCAGTGGCGTGAGTTTATCGCCGAGGAGCGCAACTCTCCGGAAGCCCTGGAAGCGGTCACCGGGGTGTCGGCGGACCTGGTACGCCAGGCCGCACGAGCCTATGGCGAAGCGGGTAATGGCGCCATCTATTACGGCCTCGGGGTCACCGAGCACAGCCAGGGTTCGACCATGGTGATGGGCATAGCCAACCTGGCCATGGCCACCGGCAACATCGGCCGTGAAGGCGTTGGCGTGAATCCGTTACGGGGCCAGAACAACGTTCAGGGTTCCTGCGACATGGGCTCCTTCCCCCACGAACTGCCGGGCTATCAGCATGTGGGCGACCCGGCCGTTCGAGCCAGGTTTCAGGAGGCCTGGAATGTGGCCATTGACGATGAGCCGGGCCTGCGGATTCCCAACATGTTTGATGCCGCCATCGCCGGCAGCTTCAAGGCCATGTATGTGCAGGGCGAGGACATTGCCCAGTCCGATCCCAATACCCAGCATGTGGAGGCGGCGCTCAGTTCGCTGGATTGCCTGATCGTGCAGGACATCTTCCTCAACGAAACCGCCAAGTACGCCCATGTGCTGCTGCCGGGTTCCACGTTCCTGGAAAAGAACGGCACCTTCACCAACGCCGAGCGCCGTATTAACCGGGTGCGTAAAGTGATGGCGCCGGTGGCGGGCATGGAGGACTGGGAAGTCACCATGGCGTTGTCGAACGCGCTGGGCTATCCGATGCAGTACCGTCATCCGTCCGAAATCATGGATGAGATCGCCCGGTTGACGCCGACGTTTACCGGTGTCAGTTACGACAAGTTGGACGAACTGGGCAGCATCCAGTGGCCCTGTAACGACGAGCATCCCGACGGCACGCCCACCATGCACACCCTCGATTTCCCGATCGGCAAGGGCAAGTTTGCGGTCACCGAGTATGTTGCCAGCGAGGAAAAAACCAATCGCAAGTTCCCGCTGTTGCTGACCACCGGTCGCATCCTGAGCCAGTACAATGTCGGTGCCCAGACCCGACGCACCGAGAACAGCCAGTGGCATCAGGAGGATGTACTGGAAGTTCATCCCAGCGATGCCGAACTCAGGGGCATCCGCGAGGGCGACTGGCTGGGCATCACCAGCCGTGTGGGCCAGACGGTCCTGCGGGCAAGAATCAGTGATCGCATGTTGCCGGGGGTGGTGTACACCACCTTCCACCACCCGGGCAGCGGTGCCAATGTGATCACCACCGACAGCTCTGACTGGGCCACCAACTGCCCGGAATACAAGGTGACTGCGGTGCAGGTGGAGAAGGTCTCGCAGCCGTCAGAATGGCAACGCCACTTCGAGCAGTTTGACCAGCGCCAGCAAGGGTTGTTGGAACCGTCGGCCAGCCATATGGAGCAACCCGATGCCGCGGCACTCAAATAACCCGGAGCTGGCAGTCATGCCAGTGATGGGGCCGGACCCTGAGAAGGGTGCGCCAGCGTCCTGTGACCTCCCGGTGGAGGTTCATGGCGGTATTGAGGGCGCCCCCGGTCAGGATAGTGTCGCCGAAGAGGTGCCGGTGGCGATGGTTTATAACGGCATATCCCATGCGGTAATGATGGCATCGCCTTGTGATCTGGAGGATTTTGCACTGGGTTTCAGTCTGACCGAAGGCATTATCGACAGCCTCGGGCAGTTGTTTAACCTGAACGTACATGCCGTCGACGAGGGCATCGCTATCGAGATGCACATCGCCGGCGACTGTTTTGCCCGTTTGCGCCAACAGCGACGGAATATGACCGGACGAACCGGCTGCGGGCTATGCGGCACCGAATCCCTGGCCCATGCGGTCCGGGCGATCCCACGCGTGCCGCTTCGCCCGATACCGGATGATGAAGACGTTCAGCGCGCTCTGAGCAGCCTTCGGCACTACCAGCCCCTGCAGGAACAGACCGGCGCCACCCACGGTGCAGCCTGGTGCGATAGCCAGGGCCGCATCGAACTGGTTCGGGAAGATGTCGGCCGTCATAACGCACTCGATAAACTGATCGGCGCACGGATACACAAGAAGGGCGAGTCGGCCTTCGACGATGGCTTTGCACTGGTTTCCAGTCGCGCCAGCTTCGAGATGGTGCAGAAAAGTGCCAGTGTCGGTATCGGTTGCCTGGTGGCTGTCTCTGCGGCCACGGCACTGGCGGTCCGGGAAGCGCGAACGGCCGGCATGACCCTGATCGGGTTCGCCCGCCCTGGGCGGCATGTCATCTACAATCGGGGCGACAGTGGCCAACCTTCCGAGGAACGCGAGCATGAGTGACCAGCAGTTGCGGAACCTGATCAAGATGATCAACCAGATCAGTGATAACAACCTCCATCATGGCGATGAGGGCGAGGCGGCGGAGGTGGTCGCCACCCACATCAGGAAGTTCTGGGCCCGGAGTATGAAACAGCAGATCAGCGATTATGCAACGTCGGACGGGGCAGAGTTGAATGCCGTTTCCCGGCTGGCCGTCGAGCGCCTCTCGTTGTAAGAACTGATGGTTTTGATTTAGACAATGAGAATTGTTAGCATTTGCACCTCGTTAACATGAGGTAATGTCTGTCATCCTGAAGGGTGCGGGCAAAATGCATTAACCATTCGAGATTTGTCTATGAAAACTCCGGAGTCACGTCCCCTGCTGCTGGCGCTGGCCATAGCGGCTGTTCACGGTTCTGCACTGGCGCAATCTTCGTCCAATACCCAATCCGGCGACAACGCCAAAGCGTTACCGGACCTGGTTATCACGGCCACCCGCAACAAAAGCACAGCGGGAGAGACTCCGCAGAAGACAACCATCATTACCCGCGAGCAGATCGAACAACAGCAGGCGATTTCCAATGACCCCGGCCAGGTGCTGAGCAACCTGATTCCTTCCTACTCTCCGGGCCGTCAGAAACTGTCCAACGCCGGTGAAACCTTCCGGGGCCGGTCACCCCTGTTCCTGGTGGACGGTGTGCCGCAGAGCAATCCACTGCGGGACAGCGCGCGGGACAGCTACACCATCGATCTGGATATGGTCGAGCGTATCGAAGTAATCCACGGTGCCAGTGCGGAGCACGGCCTGGGTGCGACGGGTGGCATCATCAATTTTGTAACTCGCAGGCCCGACAGCGGTGAGGTTTCCCAGTCTGTGTCGGCCAGCGTGACCAGTGACGACAACGTGGACTCCGATGGCCAGGGTTACAAAGTGGGCTACCGGATCAGCGGTCAGCAGGGCCGCTGGGACTATCTTCTGGGCGGGAACATTCAGGAGCGCGGCGTGTTCTACGATGGCGAGGACCGCCTGATCGGGGTGGCCTATCCCGGTGAACTCCAGAACACCGAAAGCTATGACGTATTGGCCAAGCTGGGTTACTGGCTGGATGACGACCAGAACGTGGAGTTTTTCATCAACCGCTTCCAACTGGAAGGCAAAGGCGGTTACGTACCGGTACCCGGCGACCGCGACAACGGAGTACCCACAACAGCACGTCCAGGCATCATTGATGGTGAACCGGGAGAGAACGAAGTCACCACCGCTCGCCTTTCTTACTCGCACGGCGATTGGCTGGGCAACCAGGTGGATACCCAGCTATACAGCCAGACCTTCCGGGCCCGGTTTGCCACCACGCCGTTCTTCCCCTATGTGGACGCCAACGGCAACGATCAGCTCGACCAGACCCGTAATGAATCCGACAAGGTGGGCGCCAAGTTCACCCTCACCCGCGACGGCCTGCTGAACGATTACCTGACCCTGACAACGGGGCTGGATGTTCTTCAGGATGAAACCCGCCAGACGCTGGTGGAAACCGGGCGTACCTACGTACCCAAATCGCAGTTCCGCAACTACGCAGCCTTCCTGCAGGGCGATGTTGCGGTCACCAACCGTTTGACCCTGCACACCGGTGTCCGCTATGAACATGCGGAGCTTAAGGTCGACACCTACAACACCATCGACCGTAGCAATGTCACCCAGGATAACGTCACCGTCCAGGGTGGCAATCCGGACTTCAATGAAACCCTGTTCAATGCGGGTGTTGTCTATCAGGCGACGGACCAGTTGCAGCTGTTTGCGAACTATTCCGAGGGCTTCGGCATGCCAGATGTTGGCCGTGTACTGAGGGGAATCAGCGACGCGGGGCAGGACGTTGATAATCTGTTGGTACTGGAGCCGATCATCACTGATAACCGTGAGATTGGTGGCCGTTTCGACTGGGACCGCTATCACTTTGAGGTGAGTTACTACGAGTCGGATTCCGACTTTGGTGAGCGCCTGACGGAAGTGAACGGCACCTGGGTCGGCAACCGGGAAAAAACCGAGATCCAGGGTGTGGAAGTCACCGCCGATGCGGACCTGAACGACGCGCATAACCTGGCGTTCTCATACACCTATGCGGATGGTGAGTCCGACACCGACGGTGATGGCGATGTAGACACTGAGCTGAGCGGCATCAATATTGCGCCGGAAACCCTGAAACTGAGCTGGTCAGCTGCCTGGACGAAGAGGCTGTCGAGCCACCTTCAGTTCACCCAGTTCCTGGACCGGGACATCGAAGGAGATGACCTGGACTTCGACGGATACGGGTTGGTGGATGGCTCTATGGCCTACCGGACCCGTGCCGGGAAGTTCTCCCTGGGCATCGAGAACCTGCTGGATAAGGACTACTTCACGTACTACTCCCAGTCTGCCCGGGTGAGTGACGAGTACTATTTCCAGGGCCGTGGCCGCACCGTCACCCTTGGTTATCAGCTCGACTTCTGAGCAGTCGGCATCCCAAAGCCCGGGGCCTCAGTGCTCCGGGCTTTTACTGTCACCCCAGTTCCCGCCTGAGTCGGTACAGCAGGTACACGAAGAAGGGCGCACCGATGCCCGCAACGAAAATGCCGGCCGGTAGATCCCTGGGTATGAACGCTACCCGACCCACCCAGTCCGCATAGAGAAGAATCAATGCGCCGATCAGTGCCGCGATGGGCAACAGCCCCGTGTGGCCACTGTTGACCAGTCGTCGCGCCATGTGTGGCGCAATCAGGCCGATGAACCCGACCGCGCCGGCATAGGCCACGGCAGAGCCGGCGAGCGCCACAGCCAGCACCAGGAACAGCAAACGATGGCCTTGCAGGGCGCTACCCAGGCCCAGCGCCATATCTTCCCCCATGGATTGTGCATCGAGGTGTCGCAGCTTGATCAGCGCCAGGGGCCAGCACACCATCAGCCAGGGTGCCAGGGCGGTGACGTCGTGCCACTGTGAGGCGTAGAGGCTGCCAGTGAGCCAGATATAGGCATTCATGGCGGTGGCATCGGGGCTCAGTACCAGCAGCAGGGTGGTCACTGCGGTCAGCCCGGCTGCCAGCCCGATGCCCACCAGCACCAGCCTGGCGGGGCTGATTCCCCGGTGCCAGGCCAGAGCGGTAATGCCCAAGGCCACGACAAAGGCGCCCCCCATGGCGACGGGCGCCAGTAGCAGCGAGGTTCCGGTGACACCGCCGAGCCAGAGGAACAGCACCGCGGCGGCCGACGCCCCACTGGTGATGCCAATGACATCCGGTGACGCCAGCGGGTTTCTCACCAGACCTTGCAGGATCAGTCCAGCTGAGCCCAGAGCAGCGCCCACCAGTATCGCCATGAGTATTCTGGGCAGGCGAATTTCCAGAATAATCAGTGCCAGCTCTGACTGATCCGGGGCGGCCAGGGTGCCGAGTACCTCCATAACCGAGGTGGGATGGCTGCCAGACGTCAGCGCGAGAACACTGCTGACAGCCAGTACCACTGCGAGCACACCGGTGACCACCAGAACTCTGGTATTGAGTTTGATCGACCAGTGGTCATTGCGGGAGCGAAGTATCAGGGTTCGGCTCATGATACTTTCCTCACGTGTCGGGCGAGATGGAGGAACAGCGGTGTGCCCAGCAGCGCTGTCATGACTCCCACGGGAATCTCCTGGGGTGGTATCACCAGCCTGGCGGTGGTGTCGGCAGCCAGCAGCAGCGTGGCGCCAATAATGGCCGACAGGGGTAGCAGCCAGCGATGATCCGTGCCAAAGAGGCCGCGAGCCATGTGTGGCACGATCAGGCCGACAAAGCCGATCAGCCCCGCCATGGCCACAGAAGTGCCTGCCAGGACAATCACCACCAGACCGATCAACAATCGCACCTGCCCTACTCTGAGCCCCAGGCCGCGGATGACCTCATCGTCCAGCCCGAGCAGGTTCAATTGCCGGGACAATAGCAACGCGAGGATCAGGGCGCCGCCGAACAGCGGCAACAATGGCGCTATCGCATCCAGGTCGCGCCCTGAAACGGAACCCGCCAGCCAGAACAGGATGCTTTCGAAACGGTCCTGGTTGAGGATCAGCAACCCCTGGGCAAAGGAGACGAACAGCGCTGTCACCGCGACGCCGGCGAGCACCGTGCGCACGGGCGAAACCCCGCGCCCGGCTTCCTGCCCCAGAAAATACACCAGCACGGCGGCCGTGGCGGCGCCGGTAAAGGCGGCCCATACCAGTTGCGATGGCGAGGTCAGCGAAAACAGCGTGGCGCCGACAACCACGAAAAACATGGCGCCGGCATTGATGCCGAGAATGCCGGGTGACGCCAGAGGGTTGCGGGTCAGCGTCTGCATCAGCGCTCCGGCAATGGCCAGGCCGGCACCTACGACCACGGAGGTCACGGTTCGCGAAAAGCGTTCCGAGTGAATGACCAGATGTTCGAGGGATCCGGGATCGTAGTCCGTCAGGCTGTTGATCAGCATCTCCAGTGACACAGGAATGTGACCGAATATCAGGCTTGATACCGTAGCGGCCAGCAGCAGGCCCAGGCAGAGTAGGGTTCCCAGCGTTTTTGCCGGTGGGGTGGTCAGCATCGTGGGCACCCCTGACGCTCAGGTTGATGAAGGTCGTAGTGCTGGTAGAGCTCGTCCAGCATCTGATTGGCGGCAATAATGCCAGCGCCCATGTTCCAGGTGACCGGGTCCACCTGATAGACGTCGTTTTGCCGCACGGCTTTCAGGTTTTTCCAAAGGGGGTGGCTGGACCAGGTGTTGAACGTGCGCTGAACGGCGGGATCGTCCTCCATGAAGATGAAGACGGCCTCGGCGTCCATGGCCGGGATGCTTTCCTGGCTGGTAAGCTTTATGCCCCAGCTTTCCTGGCGATGGGAGGCTGGGGCAGTGAAGCCAAGCTCGTCCAGCACGGAGCGGGCGAAGCCGCCGTAGTAGATGCGGGCATGGTCGGCCCGAAAACTCAGGATTGCTACCTCCTGGGGCCACTGTTCACCCAGCTTTTGGCGGATTCGGGTTCTGAAATCCTCAACCCGTTCCTGCCAGCGCGTCAGCAATTCCTCACCGCGAGCCGTGCGGCCGGTGGCCTTTGCCATCATCGTAAGCAGTGCCTTGAAGTCGTAGACATTGCCCGGTATGACCGTGGGCGCGATGCGTTCCAGCAAGGGGTAGATGGTGCGATGCCGGTTCCTGGCGCCAACAATCAGGTCCGGCGACAGCCAGGCGATGCGCTCCAGGTCAGGCTGGGTTTCCAACCCCAGATAGGTCACGCCCTGAAGGTCTTCACGCAGGTACTGATACATCGGCTTTTCGGTCCAGGACTCCACCACGCCTATGGGGTTGATCCCCAGCGCCACAGCGGTATCGGTGGCGCCCTGATACAGGGATACCACACGATCAGGCCGGCCCGCGATGGTAGCTTCACCAAGGGCATGCTCCACGGTGGTTACCGGGGTAGTTGTGATGGCAGCGATGGCTGCGGGGGATTGAAGGAGACAGGTAACGATCAGCAGGAAGCTGGCGTAGCGGTGCATGATAAATCCGGTTGTTTAGCGGACAGCAACTATGGGCTGATTTGATGGGGGCCAATTTGATAATGAGAATGGGAGATAATATCATCTGACTTCACTCGAAAGCGACGCCAATATGCCCCTGAATCGACATTCCCCATCCCCGGACTACGATCGCCAGCCACGACTGCGGGGTGACTCAGTGTGCGCGGGATACGACGGCCGACAGGTGCTGACGGACGTGGATTTCACGGTGCGCGAGGGCAGTGTCACCGTTCTGTTGGGACCGAATGGCTCGGGCAAATCCACCCTGCTGAAAACCCTGGCCCGAACGCTGGCCCCCAGCGCTGGCAAGGTGCTTCTTGACGGCAACGATATCCATCGTCAGCCCACCCGCACCGTCGCGCAACAGCTCGGAATACTGCCACAGAGCCCCACCGCCCCGGATGGGCTGACGGTCAGGGAGTTGGTAGGGCTTGGGCGTTTCCCCTATCAGAGCCTGATGCGCCAGTGGTCCCGGCACGACGAAGCCGCCGTTGAGGAGGCCATGGCCGTGGCGGACGTTGCGACGTTTGCTGACCGGCCGGTGGATGCGCTCAGTGGCGGGCAGCGTCAGCGCTGCTGGATTGCCATGGTGCTGGCCCAGGAAACCGATCTGCTTCTGCTTGATGAACCCACCACGTTTCTGGACCTGAAGGTACAGGTGGACCTGCTGGAACTACTGGTATCCCTGGCGCACACACAAGGGCGGACGCTGTTGGTAGTGCTCCACGACCTCAACCTGGCTGCGGCCTACGCCGACCGGCTGGTAATGATGAAGGCGGGCCGGATTCTGCACGACGGCCCACCGGAGACCGTGTTTACCGCCGACAACCTCAAGCAGGTGTTTGATCTTGATGCCCAGGTTATCCGTGAACCTTTGGCGGGCCGGCCGGTTTGTGTGCCGATAAAACGAACCGTGGCAGAGACCGCCTCCTTTACCTCGCCGGTGGTAACGGCATGAGTGCCTCCGCCCATCGGTTCTGTGCTGTCGACAGTATTGAGGCCGGCGACCCTCTTGCCGGCACAGCAACCCATGCCGAGAGTAATCTGCTGATCAGTTGGCCGCGGCCGAAGTGGTCTCGAAGCCTGCGAATCGCCCGTGATATGGATGACGACCTGGCATCACGGGTCAACCGTCTTGCGGCGAGTGGACGGCGGGTGAACCTGATTCACCAGCGTGGTCGGCCGGCGCTCAGTCACCGACTTTACCTGTTGCCGGAAGGCCGCAGCTTTGACGTTGAGCGGCGTGACCTGCCGGCGTTTCTGGAGGCCCTGGAGTCCGGCAACGACCTGAGTGGGTGGGCCGGCGCAGCGATGACCGACTCCCTGGTGCTGTGTTGCACCCATGGCCGCAAGGACAAGTGCTGTGCCAAGTTTGGATATGCGACCTATCAGGAGCTCGCCCGTACAGTCGCAGACCGGGACTTGCCGTTTGAGGTCTGGGAAAGTTCCCATCTGGGCGGATGCCGGCTTGCGGCGAGCATCATGGTGTTCCCGTCCATGCGTAAATACGGCCGCGTTGCGCCGGAACAGGTGCTGCCTTTTCTGCAGCATGAGGCAGATGGCCTTCCCTACCTGCCCTGTTATCGTGGCCAGTCGCTGCTGACGCCTGCCCAGCAGTGCGCTGAAATCTCCGCCCTGGAGTGGCTTTCAGACAGAAACATTTGTGCGGCACTGTCAGTTGGTCCGGAAGCTTCCTGTGATGACAGCAAGGAGGTTGCGGTGCAAGTGGACTGGGCGTCGAATGATGATTCCGGGGCACTGACAGCCCGATGCGGCACCATGGAGGTCATGCGCGTCGATACCTGTGCGGACCTGGACGAGGGCCCTACGGCGTCGCTTTGCTGGGTGGTAAAAAACATAAGGCCGCTGTGAGCGGCCTTATGTGTGGTCCCGACAATCTTCCGTTTACCAGTCGACCCCGTAACTGACCATGACCGATCGGCCCGGTGCAGCGGTGTACTGGGTGTCGAAATTATAGATCTGCGAGATCACCGGGAAGTAGTCTTCATTCAGCAGATTGTTGATGGCCAGGGTGATATCCCCGTTTCCGGTCCGCCAGGTGCTGGTCAGATCCAGAACCGTGAAGGACTCCACCTCGCCCTGGCCAAAACCGCTACCGCTAAAGCGGTCGCGATCACCCACGACCATGGCCTGCAGGCGATTGCTCCAGCGCGCAGTAGTATCGTGTTCCACATAGCCGGTGAGCTTGAGTGGTGAAATCCGGTTGCCGGCAAGATAGGTGTCGTAGCTGCCATCATCGTCAGAATCGACTTTGCCTTCCATCCAGGTGAAGGTGCCGCCGGCACTCAGGTCGCGGGTGGGATAGGTGTTGAGCTCTGCCTCGAAACCGTAGATACGTTCAGGGCTGCGCAGCACGGGAATGGGCTCGTTGGCGTTGGCTGCCGCAAGGCTGGTTCCCAGTTCCGACTCACTGTAGAACAGCGTCAGTGCAAGATCGGCGCGATCCCAGACGGCCTCGGTGCCAACCTCGTAGTTGTCGACCACCTGTGGCTCAGGGCGGATCTGATCCAGCGATGTGCCCTGCTGGGGCTGGCGCAGGGTGCGGCCAATCTCCGGCACCGTGAAGCCCTGAGAGAAGCTGGCGGTGGCTGCCCAGACATCGTTCACCTGGTATCGGGCCCCGGTATTGAAGACCGTTTCGCTGTACTCCAGCTCACCGCCTTCGACGTCTGCACCAAACACCGTGGTGTAGTCGTCCACCTCGAACCAGAATTTTTCGTAGCGGACACCAGCATTAACGGTCCACTTCGGATTCAGCCGAAGTTCCGCCTGCAGGAACGGCGCCACACTGTTCTGGTCCATTTCAGGTACGAACGTCCGCCCGTCTTCCAGGGGCTGGGCCGTGGTTTCCATCAGGGTGTCCAGGCCCCAGAGCAACTTGGCGCCAGACATGACGTCAAACGGCGTTTCAAAGTCCAGACGGGAGCCGATGCGCTCCGATTCGGTCAGCGACTGTCCACCGCCGGGATAGAAGGTGGCGAAGTACCCGAATCGGGTCATGTAGTCGCGATAATACAGCTGCGCACCCAGTGAGGTATTGCCGAACAGTTGCTGGTCGCTGTAGGTCAGGTTCACGTTCAGGTTTTCAGTGCCCTGATCCTCGCCGCCCGGGTCGCCTTTGACGGCGCGGGTTTTCTGCTCGCCGTACACGCCCGCTTCAAGGACGTAATTGGTGTCCTGCTTGATGTCGTAGTAGCTGGTGGTCAGTTCCAGGCGCTTGTCGGCGTCCAGGTCGAAGCCGAGCTTTGCCAGCACGTCGAACTCGCGGGAGTCGGCAATGCCACCCTGGCCGTTCGGGTCCGGCGGGATGCGGTCGCCATCGGCATCGAAGACATTAGCGCGTTTTTCGTAGGAGCCTCGGAGCTGGTAGTCAAGGGCTCCTGAGCCACCGGTCACGCTCTGGGATAGCCCGAATTGTTCGCTGTCCTTGATGTGCTCGGTCGAGAAACCACCATTCAGTTCGGTGCGGTATAGGGGGGCGCCTTTCTCGTTCTTGCGGGTGATGATGTTGATGATGCCGCCGGTACCGCCAAAGCCGTACACACCATTGGAGCCCCGGATCACTTCGATGCGCTCGATCGATGACGGGTCAATGGAGTTCAGGGAATGAAGCCCGTCGCGCAGGCTGATGGTCTGGGGGATGCCGTCAATCAGTACGAACAGGTTTCGGCCACGCAGCGTCTGCGCCACACTGGTTAAACCGTGGGTAGAGGGCGACAGGCCTGGAACGGTTTTGGCCAGAATATCGCCCACGTTGCCACCCAATGAGGACTGTTTGTCGATGGCGTCGCGGTCAACCACGGTGACCGCACCGGGGTTAACGTTGAGGGAGTCGAGACCGCGAGTGGCGGTTACTTCAAGTGTATCAAGAGATTTCGGTGCCTGATCGGTGCCTTCCTGAGCAGTTGCGGTTGTGGCGCATCCAAGCGCGAAGATCAGGGAATAGCGAAGAGGGTTGGGTTGTTTGAGCATGGTTCTCGGCACCTGATGGTTGTTTTTCGTCACGATGCGGAAACTAAACTAAATGTAATCGATTATCAATACTAATTGCATTGTAACAATGGCCGGCTTTTCGTGTCGGTGAAAGAGCAAAGTCGATGAACCTGTAGACCTTCGGAACCTTTAGACCTGTGGAGAGTGACGTGAACAAACCTGGACGATTGATAGGCCTGATGATGTTCGCCGTCATCATGCCGGTGACCGCTGCCGCCGCTGAAGCAACGTTTGACCCGTTTCAGCGTCTGCTAACACAGTACCTGACAGAGTCGACAACGACCGACGGTGGCCTGGTTTCTGCATTTGACTATGAGGCGGCCCTGGCCTCATCGCAGACCGACGGCCTGCTGGCGGACCAGCGTGACCGCCTTGCAGATTTCGATACCGGCACCCTCGATGGCGAGGCTGAATCCGTCGCCTTCTGGCTCAACGCCTATAATTTCTTCATGATCGACCAGATCCTGACTGAGCGACCGGACGGAGAACTCGTCGACTCGGTCTGGGACTACGGCGGTCGCGTCAATCCCTTTGTGGACAGTGTTTTTGACCGGGAAAAGTTTGAGATAGGCGGACAGGAATACAGCCTGAACCAGATGGAGAAGGATATCCTTCTTGGGGAGGAATACGCAGATAAAGGGTGGAAAGACGCGCGGGTACACTTCGCGGTGAATTGTGCGTCCGTTGGCTGCCCGCCATTGCGGGAGACTGTCTACACGGCTGACAATCTGGAAAACCTGCTGGCAGAGAATACCCGGCGTGCGTTCAATACGGATCGGCATCTGAGGATCGATACTGATACAGCGTATGTCACCGAACTGTTCAAGTGGTACGCGACGGATTTCGAAGAGGCATCGGGAACACCAAAGGCGTTTATAAGGGCCTGGGCGGATGCGTCAGTGGCGAGTCGCGTCGCGCAAACGTCTGCGATGGAGTACATCGATTACGACTGGGCGCTTAACAAGCCCGACAATTTTTCTGAATTCCGATAATCGGTGTTGGTCGGCCCGACCGCCGTTCATACCGGATTGGTGGCCAGGATTTTCTTCAGAAAGTCCTTGGTTCGTGGGTCCTTGGGATTATGGAAAATCTCACTGGGAGGCCCCTGCTCCACGATTCGACCTCCGTCGATAAAGATCACACGGTCGGCCACGTCCCGCGCGAAGGACATTTCGTGGGTAACCACCATCATGGTCTGGCGTTCCGAGGCCAACTGTTTCATCAGCCCCAGCACTTCTTCCACCCACTCGGGGTCGAGTGACGAGGTGGGCTCGTCAAACAGGATGACTTCCGCGCCCGTCGCCATGGCACGGCCGATACCGACCCGCTGTTGCTGTCCGCCGGACATGGACGCCGGATAGGCATCTGCCTTGTCGGCGAGGCCGATCCGATCAAGTATCTCCCGTGCGCGCTGGTAGGCTTTTTCTTTCGGCCAGCGATCCACCACGAGCAACCGTTCCGCGATGTTCTGCAACGCGGTCTTGTTGGAGAACAGGGCATAGTTCTGGAAAACGAACGCGGTTCGCCGGCGCATGGAGAGAATGTCCGCGCGGCTGGCGCGGTTCACGTCCACGGTCAGATCACCCACGGTCATGGTGCCTTTGGTGGGTTGTTCCAGAAAGTTGACGCAGCGCAACAGGGTGGATTTTCCGGTCCCTGAGGGACCGATGATCACCACGATCTCACCTTCTTCGATGGCGAGATCGATGCCGTCGAGAACCACGGCCTTGCCAAAATGTTTGCTCAGTGATTCCAGTTTGATCATCGGCTGTAGGCCTTGTTCAGACGGATTTCCAGGTAGTGCTGAAGCTTGGAGAGCATCTCAACGACGATCCAGTACATGATGGCGGCAACAATGAAGGCCTCGAAGTACAGGAAACTGCCGGCGGCCTCTTTCTGGGTGGCCCCCATCAGCTCGGTAACCCCCAGGGTAAATGCCAGGGAGGTGGCCTTGATCATGTCGATGAAGTAGTTCATCAGCGTGGGCAGTGCCACACGTGTGGCCTGGGGCAACACTATCCGTCGCATCAGCTGGCCGTTGGTCATGCCGATCGACAGGGCGGCTTCGGTCTGGCTGCGGTCCACACCCACGATGGCGGCACGTATCGATTCCGCCATGTACGCCGAAAAATGCATGGTCAGGCCCATGATGGTCGCCGTAACGCCGTCTATGACCGTCAATGCACTGACCAGTTGCGGCAGCCCGTAATAGAACAGGAACAACTGCACCAGCAGCGGAGTGCCCCGGAAAAAGGAAATGAACACGATGGTCAGCTGATTGAGCACCGGGATGCGCAGCACCCTGACGACGGCGAACAGGCAGGCGAGGATCAGCGCCAGCACCATCCCGACGCCGGCCAGCTGCAGGGTGAGAGGCAGGTACCCGAGCAACACAGGTACCAGCCCAAGCATGTATTCGACGTTCAACACGTCCATAGCGAGTCAGGCCTTGATGGCGCCCCTCAGGGCTGGGTGATGTCGGTGCCGAACCACTTCTCTGAAATGGAGGCCAGGGTTCCGTTGTCACGCAGGGCTGCCAGGGCCGCGTTTACTTCATCACGCAACGCTCGTCCGGCGTCCGTGTCGCGAAACGGGTAGGCGTTGGTGATCTGGGAGAACGTTGGGCCGGCGAGCTCCAGCGGCAGTGGCTTCTCCTTGATGATCTGGCTGGCACTGACCCGGTCCATAACGAAGGCGTCCACGCGACCCAGAGCGGTATCACGCTCCAGATTGCTCTCATAGGTTTTGATGTTGATTTGGTCTGCATAGGGCAGTTCCCGCAACAGGGCCTCGAAGTTGGAGCCCAGATTCACCGCGACGGTTTTACCCTTCAGATCTTCCACACCCTCAACCTCGGTGTTGCCTTCCTTGGTCACTACCTGAGCACCGTCATAGACATACGGTTCGCTGAAAATGTAGGCCTTCTGGCGCTCCTCGGTGATGGTGATCTGGTTGGCAACGGTGTCGATGCGCCCGGATTCCAACATGCCAAACAGGCCTGAGAAGTTGGCGGTCTGGTACTGGATTTCACGCCCCATTTCCTTGCCAATTGCGTTCATCACATCAACTTCAAACCCTTTGAGGGTATCCTGCTCCACAAAGGTAAACGGGAAATACTGGCCGGACATTCCGACTCTCAAGGGGTCTCCCTGGGCAAGAGCAGGAGCACTTACCATCATGGATACGATGATCAACGAATGAATCAATAGTGTTTTCATAGAACCTCCTTCCAGAGTTTGTCGCCTTCACGGCCCACGTTGGGACGAGCATGGAGTTATCATACGCGCCCTTGGCGTTTATTGAGAGTCGCGGTAGCCGCGACGATGCTCTTTTCGATCACCCACAACCGATCCTGCCCCCAACAGCTGACCTCCCCGTAACGGAAGCTGGGAACGCCCCATAGCCCGCAGTCATACATGGCTTTGCGGTTGTCCTCCGCCCACTCACGCCAGCTTTGATCGTTCAATAAAGCCTTGGCTTTCTGCCAGTCCAGGCCGGCTCGTTCGACGATTACTTTCAGACCGGCATCGGTTTCGGAGCGGATGCCTTCGGCATTGACGGCCCTGGCGTAGGCCCGCATGTAGTCGGTCTCGCGACCGAGTGAGCGGGCGTATTCGAACAAGGCATAGCATCTTTCCACGCCCGGCCCCAAAGGATCGGCGACGAAACCATACGGAATGCCCAGCTTGTTGGCCTCCCTTTTGGTGTCGTGGAAGATGTACCACTTTTTGGCATCCGGTACCGACTGCCCGCGCATCAACATGGGCAGAACCGGTCTCAATTGAAGAGGAATATTCCACGCCTTGGCCAACTGGACTGCTCGCTCCAGGCCCAGATAGGAGTATGGGCTGCGGATGGAAAAGAAGATCTCAAGGGTGGTGGTCGCTCGATGGCCGTCAGCCGGGCTGGGGCTGCTACTCATCAAATCGGACCATGTGCGCGTGAAAAGGACCGCATCGGGGACGTCCCGGTTCAGTCCCTGTTCGTTTAGACGCCGCTCAAGATGATCCAGGCGGTCCACACCCCAGAACCATTCACCCAGGTACCTCGTCATGCTGCCTTGATAGTGCCCTAGCCTCCGGAGCAACCGTTCATTCTCGGACAGCTGTGCGTGGTCATACCTTGCGGGCGCTGTGTCCGGTGGCGAGCCGGAATGTGAATGCCATAGATCTTCCAGCACACGCACGGCGGTTATCAGCCCTTCACCGGTTTTTTCTGCATTGAGCAGACGGGCCGTGGCTGTCGTCAGTTCGGTCTCGGAGGGCGCCGTCGGCCGGTCTGGAGGCGTGAAGCCGTATAGTTGTGCGAGCCTTGTAGCGTCCTGTTGCGCCCAGGTGCGCCAGAGAGCCGGCTCGGGGTACATGTTGTCGTCCAGTTGCCAGACAGTATGGACCCGGAAACGCACATAAAAACGTTCCTGTAGCTGGATAAGCGCTTGCAACAGGGGCAGCCCAAATGGGTCTCGGGGGTTTACGAACACCTGGACAAGATCGCTCTCACCCCGCGTCTTTGCCCGTAGGTTGTGAAGGGATCGTTGCAGAGCGTATCGGGGCGCACTGGAAAGGGCACGGGCGAGCCAGGGCATAACATCGGCTTTGACCGGACGGCGCATAAGGTCGTCTCTTTGTTGTTATTGGTTAAGTTGAAGCCAGCGCGCCAGCTGCGAGCCGGGGTTTCGGCTGATGGACCACGGCAACCATACCATCACTGCCAGGATAATCGCGCCTGCGGCGACGGTAAGTACCGGATTCAACGTGAACGTGTTCCCCAGGCCTGCAAACACCACCGTCATTGGCAGCATGCCAACGAAGGTGGCAATCGCAAAGCGCCAGGCGCGTATGGCAGTGACGCCGGCGGCGTAACTGATCAGGGCGAACGAGAAAACGGGTATCAGCCGGGTCAGCAGGATGGCAATGGTGAGAAAGCGTTGCGAGCCATCCCGTGCAAGCACAGGGTTGTCCGGAAAACGTTTGCAGATCACCTCGCGTCCGAGGCAACGGGCAATCCAGAACGCCGCCATGGCGCCCAGCAGGGCACCGGTTGCTGCGATGGCGGTTCCCTCAAGCACACCAAACGCCAGACCTGCGGTTGCACTGACCGGAAGCGTGGGAATCGGGCCTATCACAACCGCCATCGTCATCAGCAGCATCAGCAACAGTGGGCCGGCAGCCCCCTGGCTTTTCAGCCATTGTGCAAGGGCATCTGGAGACAGGTCCGCAGGTATTCCCAATATCTGCAGCAGCCACCAGGCACCTGCCAGGGCAGCCATTACCACAACAACGATGGCGATTCTCAGTGTCATTCCGCCCACCGGAACCCCCGGTAATCAAACCCTTGTTCCAGTGTGGGTTTAACGACGTCGAAATAGGGGGAGGCGTCGAAATCCCGGGGCGCAAATAGAGAATGGTGGCGAATCCGGAAGTACTCGCGTTTTTGCGCGTCGCAAGCCGGATCACCTTCTGATTCGGACAGGCTTACGGGCAGTATCGGGTAACGGAGGGCCTGGAATCCCTCGGCGATGAATGTGGAGCAGATCGCCCGCGTGGGATCACCGCTGCCAAGGGCCAGAAGCGAACGTCGGTAACGGGACGGTACCGGTGGCGTCGGGCACAGGTAGCGTGCCAGATCCCAGACGTTTTTCAGGTCGTACTGGTGGCCGAGCCGGCTTTTCGAGTAATCCACAAGCTTGTCGATATCATTGTCGGTGAGTCCGACCGGGCGACAGATGCGGGTATGGGTGTTGCGGTATGCCGACAACGAAAGCGGGCGAATACCTTCCTCAAGATCCGCCTCGATCAGTACATGTGGCTCGCCATTGCCGGCGGCGCCAAGGCCCGCGTTCGGTCCCAGGTAAAGGGCGGCGTGCGACCAGGTTGACTGAGTCAGGTACTTGATGGCCACACTGATTCGCGTATTTCCCTCCACCAGTAAAACGTCGCCGGGCTGAAGAGTTTTTTCCAGGGCCTCCCAGGCGGAGGTGCGCACCGAGTGTTGGGTGACCTGCTTTGAAAGATAGGTGGTCAGGCGCCGTGACAGCCAGTTCAGTAGCATCGGTACTCCGGTTGTTGGCGGTAGGTTGATAGCAACAAGGACAAACAACCGGACTGACTGTTACAACGCCCTGGCGCCGTTTTACGCAGCAGTGGGAGCCGGTTGCCTCGAAAGCGTAAGCGTATCGTAATCACGAAGCAGATACAGCGCCGCGCATGCGGCGAGCATGGGCCAGGCCGCAAAGAACAGGAGGTTATCGAAAGGCTGCAGGTATTTCGCGAATGAGGACAGGGTGGAAGCACCGTGGAAGATCAGGAGTGCGCCGTAAGTCCAGGTTTTCAGAAGGCCAGCAACAAACATCAGTATCAGCACAAGTTGTGCGATGCCGATGAGGTAGACGGCTGTCTCGCCAAGGCCATCGAGCCCGTAGAATGAATCGAAAACCTTGATAGCGTGCTCGGGCTGAACCAGTTTATCCAGGGTCCAGACCAGAAAAACAACGAAAACACCAAGTCGAAGTAACAGCAGGGCAAGGGGTAACTGCTTGGGCATTCCATATCTCCTTTCGAATTTTGAATGATCGTTCCAGAGACAGAGCGGCGGTGTGGGAGTTCCATTGGCAAGCGAAAAGAGTGGTTCTGTCAGAGCCTGGTGTAACGTCCGGAAGGGGCGGGTGTCGTTAAACGAAAGCGAAGAGCATCACGGGTCCGACGTGTCGTTTCCGGAGTGCCGAGCGTTGAGCGACTCACTGACACGTTCGTCAATCCGGCGTACCAGATCTTCGTCCAGCTGCTGGCTCGAGTGGGCGTTCATAAGCTCTATGCTGGCCCGCAGGCTGCCAATGAAGCTACGACATCGACCGCACATCAGCAGGTGCATTTTCACAGACATTACTTTCCCGGTGCCCAGCTCACCGTCAATGTAATCGCTGGCGATGCGAGCCAGATCCCGGCACATTAACATTCGCCTGTCTCCTGAAATGTCTCAACCATCAGAAAGATTTTCTGCCGTGCCCGATGCAGGAGCACGCGCAGGTTAGAGGCGCTGACATCCAGAATGTTACACACGTCGTCGGATTTGTGCTGATGCGCTTCGTACAACATCAATGCTGATCGTTGTGTTTCCGGCAGTGCGGACAGGTGTCGATCAAGGCAGTCGCTCAGTGCACCGTTCTCCATCAGTGCCTGGGCGGACTCATTGGTTTTCAGGCTCGGCGGTGTGGCCCAGCGACCATTGGGCGCAAAGCGGGCGGCGAGGTCCGGGTCCAGCGCTTCCGAAAAATCCGCGTTCACCTCCCTCTTGGTCTTTCGGAGATGATTCTTGGCCCGGTTTGCCACGATACGGTGCAACCATGTCTTCAGGCCGGAACGGCCCTCAAATGTCTGAACGGCGTCGATAACCGTCACCCAGCAATCCTGGACAATTTCCTCTGCCGAGGCGTGATCAAGGTAAAAGCGGGCGACGGCCATCATGCCAGGGGTGTATAAACGCACAGCCTCGCGAAAGGCGCCCTGGTTCCCCGACTTCAGGCCGGTGATGAGGATGTCGTCGTCAGATTGGTGCGTTGTGGTTTCCATTCCGTATACCCCAGGACACCCGCGTTAGAGCGTTGTTATAAACATGTTATTGGACATCCAGAGCGGCCTGGACAATGGTATGTCTATAGTCGCAGCCATTAGTTCCAGTAATGATGAGTCACTGCTCAAAAAAATTTTAGACCCTGGCTGCTGTAACATCCAGCGCTTTGGCGTGTCTCTCAGAGCAACCGTTTTCACTTTTAATTTATGGATTTAGCTATGAACTCCAAAAAGCTCGTTTTGCTGCTGGTTATCGGTGTCGTGGTTGCACTGTTTGTCAGTTTTGGCGGTCACGAGATACTCACGCTGGAAAACCTGCAGAAACACCAGTCTGCCATTGAACAGTGGATCAATCAGAATTTGCTGGCGGCGGTGCTTGGGTTTGCTGGAGTGTATGTGGTGGTAACGGCGCTGTCGCTGCCCGGTGCCGCGATCATGACGCTGGCCGGCGGTGCCTTTTTCGGTAATGTCTATGGTCTGGTTGCAGTATCCATCGCATCGACCATCGGTGCCTCACTTGCGTTCCTGGTGGCCAGGTTTCTGATGCGGGATACCTTGCGGGAGAAGTACGCGGAAACCGTCGCAAAGATGGACCGTGGCATCAAAAAAGACGGTGCGTTCTATCTTGCCACCCTGCGTCTGGTACCGGTATTTCCGTTCTTCCTGATTAACCTGGCGATGGGCCTGACCGCCATGAAGCTGAAGACCTACGCTCTGGTGAGCTGGGCGGCGATGCTGCCGGGGACCTTTGTGTATGTAAACGCCGGCACCCAGCTGTCGACGATTGAAACCACCAGCGACATTGTGTCGGCCAATATTCTGCTGTCTTTCGCGCTGTTGGGGGTGTTCCCGCTGATCGCCAAGTTTGTTGTCGGTTTCATTCGCAAGCGCCGGGTGTACGCCGGCTGGCAGAAACCCGAGTCGTTTGATTACAACCTGCTGGTGATTGGCGGTGGCTCGGCGGGCCTGGTGTCGGCGTACATTGCCGCAGCGGTTAAGGCCAAGGTGGCGCTGATCGAGAAAGACAAAATGGGCGGAGACTGCCTCAACACCGGTTGCGTGCCGTCCAAGGCGCTGATTCGCAGTGCCAAGGCGGCCGACACCCTGCGCCAGGCGAATCGTTATGGCCTGGAGTCGGTACCGGTAAAAGGCTCCTTTGCCAATATCATGGCGAGGGTGAAAGAAGTCATCGCCAAGGTGGAACCCCACGACTCGCCCGAGCGCTTCCGCAAACTGGGTGTTGACTGCATCTCCGGTACCGCCAGCTTCGTATCGCCCTGGGAGCTGGAAGTGGTCCATAGCGACGGTCACACCGAGCGCCTGACCGCGCGCAGTATTGTGGTGGCCACTGGGGGCAAGCCGGCAGTGCCGCCCATTCCAGGTTTGGCGGACATGGAGCCGCTGACATCGGACAATCTATGGTCCCTGCAGACCCAGCCTGAGCGCTTGCTGGTACTTGGTGGCGGCCCCATTGGCTCGGAACTGGCCCATGCCT
The DNA here is from genome assembly GCF_054968585.1 of Marinobacter sp. G5_S1_61_S3. Lineage (NCBI taxonomy): Bacteria > Pseudomonadati > Pseudomonadota > Gammaproteobacteria > Pseudomonadales > Marinobacteraceae > Marinobacter > Marinobacter sp. G5_S1_61_S3. The sequence continues at coordinate 270,921 of NZ_JBQKUK010000001.1, forward strand.
TTGCGAGGCTTGGCAGCAAGGTGATCCAGGTGGAAATGGGCGAGCGTTTGCTGGCCAAGGAAGACGCCGATGTCTCCGAGGTCATCCGGAAACAGTTTGAACAGGATGGCATTGATCTGCGGCTTAACCACGCCGCCAAGGAGTTCGCTGTCGAGGACGGAGAAAAGGTGGCCTACTGCGAGTTCAACGGCGAGCGCGTGAGGATCGTGTTTGACCAGGTTCTGGTTGCTGTTGGTCGTGCCGCTCGAACTGACGGCCTGGGGCTGGAAAAGATTGGGGTGGAAACCCTGCCCAATGGCACTGTGCCAGTGGCAGAAGACATGAGCATGCGCTTCCCCAACGTCTTCGCCTGTGGCGATGTGGCCGGGCCCTATCAGTTTACCCACGCGGCGGCTCACCAGGCCTGGTACGCGGCAGTGAACGGTCTGTTTGGCGAGTTCAAGCGTTTCCAGGTGGATTACCGGGTGATGCCCTGGGTGACCTTTACCTCGCCGGAAGTGGCCAGGGTCGGCCTTAGCGAGGCCGAAGCCAAGGAAAAAGGTGTGGCTTACGAAGTCACCCGCTATGGCCTGGACGACCTGGATCGTGCCATTGCTGAGAGTGAGGATTACGGTTTTATCAAGGTGCTCACGCCGCCAGGGAAGGACAAGATTCTGGGTGCCGTCGTGGTCGGTGTGCACGCCGGCGAGATACTGGCCGAGTTCACCCTGGCCATGAAGCACGGCCTGGGCCTGAACAAAATTCTGGGTACTATCCACCCTTACCCGACCTGGAACGAATCAGCCAAGTATGCCGCTGGAGAGTGGAAGCGCGAACACGCACCCCAGGGCATTCTCAAACTGCTTGAGAAACTTCACGGCTGGCGCCGTGGCAAACAGACCGGCGACAAGGCCGGCCGGGAAGTAACAACGTAAAACAGAATAAGTGCAGGTGTTACAGGGCCTGCACCTTTTTTGGCACTCATAGATTCATCGTCAACACGGAGCAGCTATGCCCCTGACCCAAACCGCCGAAAGACGTATTCCCGCCGTGGAAGTGCTGGAACCGAGGGCCCGCGACAGCTGGACCCAAACCCGCAACGGCGACCCGCGCGGCTACATTGATTCCGACAAGCTCAAGGAACTGTGGATTCATACCGGCACCGCCTGCAACCTGGCCTGCCCGTTTTGCCTGGAAGGGTCACACCCCGGCGATGGCCGTATTCCGGGCATGAAGTTGAGCGACGTGAAACCCTTTATTCACGAAGCCCTGGATATGGGGGTGGAGCAGTTCTCCTTCACCGGCGGTGAGCCTTTCGTGATCAAGGATTTCATCAATATCCTCGATTACGCCAGCCAGCACCGTCCCTGCTTTGTCCTGACCAATGCCACGGATCCACTGCTCAAACGCCGTCATCAGGTGCTGCCGTTACTGGACAACGCGTACCCGATCCATTTCCGCGTCAGTCTGGACTTCCCTGACCGGGCCCGGCATGACGTGGACCGGGGTGAAGGCAGTTTCGATAAGGCATTGGAGGGTATTCGCTGGCTGGTCGACCAGGGTTTTCAGGTATCGATTGCTCGCCAGACCGATCCGGAGGAGATTTCGGCAGATGTGGAAGCGGCTTTCCGCGAGATTCTGCGGGACTGGGGCATTCCTGAAACGCTGGCATTCACCGCGTTCCCTGATCTGGGGACGCCCGGCTCAGAAGACGGCAGCCCGGAGATTACCGAAACCTGCATGGAGAAATACCCCACCAAAGAGGCGCGGTCGCACTTCATGTGCACTTATACGCGCATGCTGGTGAAGCGGGATGACCGGGTGCGGGTGTATGCCTGTACGTTGGTGGATGACGATCCGCAGTATGACCTTGGCGGGACGCTGGCGGAGAGCATGGATGAGCGGATTATGTTGCGGCATCACCGGTGTTTTGCCTGTTATCGGTTTGGGGCTAGTTGTTCGGCGCCTGGGTGACTTTTTCTAAGACTGGTTGCTGGGAGTTGGCGGTCTGGGGGTGGTGTTTTATTTCCGCCAGGAAAAAGGTGTCTGAGCAAAGCGAGTTTTTTTCCCCAGGAAATAAAACACCACCCCCAGACCGCGGTTGAATGACTGTAATTCGCTGGATTAGAACAAAGAACGGACGAGGAAAAGACAGACGATGAATTTCACGGAAGCGACCCTGTTTTGGGGGTTTTTGGTGGTTTATGGGGTGGTGATGTATGTGTTGTCGCCCAAGAGCAAAAACGCCAATTCGTTCTATAAAGGTGCGGATGATCAGGGTAACCCGGTAAGTCAGTGGTCGCTGACGGCGAGTATTTTCATCAGTTGGATCTTTGCCAAGTCGGTGACCAACGCGGCCAACCTGGGGGCTGCTTATGGTGTCACCGGCGGTCTGGCGTACGCCAGTTACTGGCTGTCGATTCCCGTGGCCGGCTACATCATATATTTGATTCGGACCCAGACCGGTGCCCGCAGCCTGCAGGATTTCCTCACGTCGCGCTTTGGCCGGCTGGCCAGTCTGGCGTTTGCGGCGGCCATCCTGATCCGTCTGTATAACGAAGTCTGGAGTAACACCGCCGTGGTGGGCGGCTATTTCGGGCTGCCGGGTGAGTGGGAGTACTACTCCGCGGCGATGCTGTTTACCGTCTTTACTCTCGCCTACAGCCTGAAAGGTGGCCTGCGGTCGTCGATATTCACGGATGTGATTCAGGCGTTCGTGTTTGTGTTCTTTGTCGGCGCGGTGCTGTTCCTGATTGTGCCGGCCAATGACACCAGTGCCCTGCTCACCGACGGTGAGTTCAAGCTCAATGCCGGCTTTGACCTGTTGCTCGTCGCGCTGTTGCAGATGTTCAGCTACCCCTTCCACGATCCGGTGCTAACCGACCGCGGTTTTGTGAACAAGGAAAAAACGATGTTGAAGAGCTTCGTGGTGGCAGGACTGCTGGGCTTTGTGGCGGTGTTCATCTTCAGCCTCGTCGGTGTTCACGCACGGCTCAATGGCATTGAGGCCATGGGTAATGCGCCCGCGGCTGTCGGACAATCGCTTGGGTTGGCGGCGCTCTTCTTCATGAGTGTGGTGATGATGACCTCCGCCGGCTCCACGCTGGATTCCACATTCAGTTCACTGGCCAAGTCCCTGGCGGTGGATCTGCCACGGCTGGCGAAACGTGCCAAAGACCGGTTGCCGAGCGTTCGCGTGGGCGCGGTCATCATGATTGTGTTCGCACTGCTGGGTAACCTGCCGATGTTTGCCGGCACCGACATTCTCAAGGCCACCACCATTTCCGGCACCATGGTGATGGGGCTGGCACCGGTGTTCCTGTTCTACGGGTTTACCCGCTGGTCGCCCTGGAGCTTTCATCTCAGTTTCTGGACCGGCCTGGGTCTGGGTGTGCTGCTGGCAACGGGGCTGATTCCCGCCAGCTGGGCCATCGGTGACGGCAAATACGCCATGCTGCTGGGTGTAAACGCCTACGGCTTCCTGATCTGCACCGCCGGTTTCTTTGTGCCGCTGGTCGTCCGCCGACTTGCCGGGCGCTCTCTGGCGGCCGGGGAGGTTTAGGAGGTGGTGTCGTGACCGAGGGCCGGAGTTGTCCGCTGGCGTATCGCTACGATCCGGCGTCGCTGTGTGCTGAGCCGCAACAGGTGGCCGGGGACGTGCTGTATGTTATCGGTGGCCTGTACGGAAATCCCCTTGCCCTGGATGAAATCGAGCAATTGGCACGGGCGGAGGAGCGACAGGGCCGCCGGGTGACGTTGGTGTTTAACGGGGATTTTAACTGGTTTAACGCCACCGACGGGCTGTTCCGGGAGATCAACAATCGGGTGCTGGAGCACACCGTCAGCCTGGGCAACGTGGATTATGAACTGGCCAACCCCAATGATGGCGCCGGCTGCGGTTGTGCCTATCCGGATTTCGTGGATGAGGGCGTCGTGGCACGTTCCAACGCCATTATGGAGCGGCTGCAGGGGGTGGCCGGGGAGCATTCCGATATTCAGGCGCGGTTATCCCTCTTACCCCGTTACCGTTGCCTGATATTTGGAGGCCTAAAGGTTTTGGTGATTCACGGCGATCCGGAGTCCCTCGCCGGTTGGGGGTTGGCCCATGAATCCTTTGTGGCTGGTAACGAGGCGAAGCTGACGGAGTGGTTCCTGGCCAGCGGTGCTGATGTGATTGTCTCCACCCACACCTGCCTGCCAGTACTGTGGTCGGGAATGGTGAACGAGCGACGTTGTGTGGTTGCCAACAACGGGGCAGCCGGAATGGGGAATCTGCGGCAGGACCCCCGTGGGTTGATCACCCGGATCGGTCTGGCGAGCCCCGTGGCTGAGCCGGTTGCCGGTCTTGAGCGGCAGGGCCTGAATGTCTCACTGTTACCCGTGGACTATGACGTCGACGCCTGGTTAACGCAGTTTGACCGGCTCTGGCCGGCGGGTTCGGCCGCCGCTGTGTCGTACCGGGACCGGATCGTTGGAGGGACTTCGATAACCGCAGACGATATTACGTTTCCCCCTGGAAGGGGCTCTATAGGGTAACGAATTTGTCACTGGCGGTTGGTGTAATAATGTCTATTCTGAAGGTGAGAGGTGGCCATCGGGGCTGGCGGCCCCAGAGCGCCGACTTGAAATATATTTTGTGGTCTATATAATTTAACGCTAACTTTTTGAGGCGAATCGATCACGTTATGACATCAGAAGGCTCGAATACCACCGCCATCACCCTCCGCACGCCGGTCAAGGATGATGGCTACAGGCTTCACCAGTTGGTGGCACAATGCCCCCCGCTGGACCCTAACTCGATCTACTGCAACCTCCTGCAGTGCAGCCATTTTGCCGAAACCGGCGTGGCCGCGGAGATAGACGGCGATCTGGTCGGCTTTATTTCCGGATATATTCCCCCCCAACAGCCCGAAACCGTTTTTGTCTGGCAGGTGGCCGTTCACGAGAAAGGTCGTGGGCAAGGTCTTGCCAAGCGGATGTTGAAGGCGATTGTGGCCAGGGACGCGTGTAAAGACGTGACCCACATGGAAACCACCATCACTGAAGACAATGAGGCTTCCTGGGCGCTGTTCCGGTCCTTTGCCCGTGACATGGGTGCTGAACTGACTTACCACGAGCACTTTGAGAAAGACACCCACTTTGGCGGCAAGCACGACTCCGAGTTCCTGCTCCGCATCGGGCCTTTCACAAAGACGGCGTAGCAGCCTTCCCGAACGACCGATCCCCCTGTTTGGACTAGCCGGCAGATTGCTGAGGTGAATCTGTCACAACGGCTTCAACCAACGTGCTACCGCACAGTTACCTCGAACCTGACATGCTAAGAGGCAAGACAATGGAACTTTTCAAGTCGACCGAATCCGAAGTACGCGTTTATTCCCGTGCCTTTCCGGTGATCTTTAACCGTGCCAAGAACGCGCACCTGTACACCGAAGATGGCAAGGAATACCTGGACTTCCTGGCCGGCGCCGGGTCACTGAACTATGGCCACAACAACGACATTCTCAAGAAAGCGCTGCTCGAGTACATTGAAAGCGATGGTGTCAGCCAGGGCCTGGATATGTTTACCACCGCCAAGCACGATTTCATTGAGTCGTACAAGAAGCACATCCTGGACCCCCGTGGCCTGGACTACAAAATGCAGTTTACCGGTCCTACCGGCACCAACTGCGTGGAAGCGGCCCTGAAACTGGCTCGCAAGGTGAAAGGCCGCAATGGCATCGTGTCCTTCACCAATGGCTTCCACGGCGTCACCATGGGTGCGGTCGCGGCCACAGGCAACAAGCACCACCGTGGCGGCGTTGGCACCCCGCTGGGGAATGTGGACTTCATGTTCTATGACGGCTACCTGGGTGAGAACGTAGATACCCTGGAAATCATGGACAAGGTGTTGTCCGACGGCTCCTCCGGCTTTGAACTGCCGGCAGCGGTCATCGTTGAAGCGGTCCAGGGCGAAGGCGGATTGAACGCCGCCCGCGCTGAATGGCTGCAGGGCCTCGAGAAGCTGTGCAAAAAGTACGACATTCTGTTGATCGTTGACGATATCCAGGCAGGGAACGGCCGTACCGGCGAGTTCTTCAGTTTCGAATTTGCGGGCATCAAGCCGGATATCGTAACGGTATCCAAGTCGTTGAGCGGTTACGGCCTGCCGATGGCCCTGGTGCTGTTCAAGCCGGAGCTTGATGTCTGGGGGCCGGGCGAGCACAACGGCACCTTCCGGGGCAACAACATGGCCTTTGTAACCGCCCGCGCAGCGGTCGAGACCTACTGGAAAGACGATGCCTTTGCCAATGAAGTGAAAGCCAAGACCGAGGTTTTGGCTGAAGGGCTGCAGGCAATCTGTGACAAGTACCCGGGCGAGTTCAAGATGAAAGGCCGGGGCATGATGCGTGGCATTGAAGCCACCGACGCTGAAGTGACGGACAAGATAACCGGTCGCGCCTTTGAGAAGGGCCTGATTATTGAAACCAGCGGCCCCAATGACGAAGTGATCAAATGCCTGATGCCGCTGACCACCAGCGAGGACGATCTGCGCAAAGGTGCTAAACTTCTAGGTCAAAGCGTGGACGAAATCATGCAGGAGGGAATGAGCAAGGCGTCCTGAGACGCCTGCCATCTCCCGACACTCATTCTGCAGGATAACGACGGTAACATTATGACTAGCGAACAACATACCGTAGAGAAAATCGGCGGCACCTCCATGAGCAATTATGAGGCGGTGCGCGACAACATCATTCTCGGCGGGCGCTCCAAGGACGACCTGTACCAGCGCATCTTCGTGGTCTCCGCCTATGGCGGTGTCACCGACGAATTGCTGGAGCACAAGAAAACCGGAGAACCGGGTGTCTATGCCCTGTTCGCCGATGCCGAGTCGGACTGGGCCTGGGGCGACGACCTCACCAAACTGATCCAGTTCCTGACCGACATCAATGGCGAGCTGTTCCCGGACCCCATGCTCAAGCAGCAGGCGGACCAGTTCATCACTGACCGCATCGAAGGCGTTCGCGGCTGCCTGATTGATTTGCAACGTCTGTGTTCCTACGGGCAGTTCCAGCTTGAGGAGCATCTGCTGACGGTTCGTGAAATGCTGGCCGGTATCGGTGAGGCCCACAGTGCCTTCAACACCGCCCTGAAGCTCCAGCAGGAAGGCATCAATGCGCGGTTCGTGGACCTGACCGGGTGGCGCGACAATGAACTGTTGCCGCTGGATGAAAAGCTCAAGCAGGCATTCGACGCGGTGGACCTGAGCCGTGAGTTGCCGATCGTGACGGGGTATGCCCAGTGCAAGGAAGGCCTGATGCGTACCTTCGACCGGGGCTACAGCGAGATGACCTTCAGCCGGGTCGCGGTGATTACCAACGCCCGCGAAGCGATCATCCACAAGGAATACCACCTCAGTTCCGCGGACCCCAACATTGTCGGTGCGGACAAGGTCGTCCCCCTGGGGCGCACCAACTATGACGTTGCTGACCAGTTGGCGAACCTCGGTATGGAAGCGATCCACCCGCGCGCTGGCAAGGGCATGCGTCAGAACGAGATTCCGCTGCGGGTGATGAACACCTTCGAGCCGGAGCACACCGGTACCCTGATCACCGGCGACTACGTCAGTGAGAAGCCTCAGGTAGAGATCATCGCGGGTAACAAAGGCGTGTTTGCCATTGAGGTGTTCGATCAGGACATGCAGGGTGAGCCCGGTTCCGACCGTCGCATTCTGGAAGTGCTGGGTCGCTTCAAGGTGCGTTTCGTATCCAAGGACACCAACGCCAACACCATTACCCACTACGTGGACAGTACGCTCAAACACGTCAAACGGGTGGTCAGGGCGCTGAAAGACGAATTTCCCAACGCCGAAATCAGCACTCGCAAGGTGGCGATCGTGTCTGCCATTGGCAGCGATATCAAGGTGTCGGGCATCCTGGCTCGGTCAGTCAAGGCCCTGGCGGACGAGGATATCAGCGTTCTGGCCCTGCACCAGTGCATGCGGCAGGTGGACATCCAGTTCGTAGTGGACGAAGACGCCTATGAGAAGACCATTGTGGCGCTTCATGGCGCGCTGATTGAGCCTCACAACCACGAGTACGCGATCGTTGCAGCGTAACCTGCTGGTTTCTCTACGTCGGTAATTGCCACAACGGACAGTCTGTGTCCCCGGCAACGGGGGATCCATGACGCTGTTCCGCGCGTATTCTCTGGAAATTCGCGATCGGAACCTGTGCCATGACTGACGTTCAGAGCCCGGGGCCGTCTCCGACCATAGCCCATTCCGGCGAAACGGAATCCCTGGTAGGGCTGTACTTCAGGGATGCGTCCCGTTACGAATTGCTCACCAATGAGGGCGAGCGCCGACTTTCACGGCGCCTGACCTTCTGCTATCGGATCATATCTGCCGAGCTGGCCTTGCCGGAAGGCACCCCTCAGACATTCCGCGAAGTGGTTGGAAGCCTGGGCGACGCCTGTGCTTTTTCGAGGCGGTGTCGTCGTGCCTACCATCTCGCCACCGCAAGTCGTCAGCGGCTGATTCGCAGCAATCTCCGGCTCGCGGTGCACATCGCACGGCGCTACGCCAACCGCGGCATTCCTATGTCGGATGTCATTCAGGATGCCAATGTCGGTCTGATCAAGGCCGTGGAGCGGTTTGATCCTACCAAGGGCTTTCGTTTCTCGACCTATGCCTACTGGTGGATCAGCGAAGAGGTGAAGCGGTGCATGAAGCGTGGAACCCGGCTTGTGCATACCCCTGAAAACGTGGTCGATGAAATCCGCCTGTTGCAGAAAAAATCCCTGGTACTGCACCAGACATTGGGCCGCACGCCGTCGCAGACCGAACTGGCACGGGAGATTGAGGTGTCGCCTTCCCGCATTGGTGAGCTGCGGGCGCTGGCCAGCATGGAAGTGTCGGTGGATCTGCCGGTGGGCACGGAGGGTAGCATTACGCTGGGTGACAGCCTCAGCGCAGACGATCAGTCCGCGCCGGACCACGACATGGCCCAGCGTGACCGCAAACGGACACTGACCGCTCTCTTGGCGGAACTGAGTACGCGGGAAAAGGATGTCCTGGCCAGGCGTTACGGCCTGGGCCTCCCAGAACCGGAAACCTTGCAGGTGATCTCCGATGACCTGGGAATAAGCCGGGAGCGGGTGCGGCAGATAGAGAAATGCGCCCTGAAAAAGTTACGGGGCCGTTTTATCGACCCTAACGACGAGCTCCGGGGCTAGTATTCAGGGCCGGTATCGACCGGCTTAGCCCTGGGCCAGAATGAACCAGGCGCCCGCCGCTACCTGGCACGCCAGGACAACAGCTGTCAGTCCCAGCCGCAACTTCAGATACCAGTCCGGCCAATAACCCCTCATCCAGCGAGCGTCGACCACATACAGCGCGACATAGGCCAGCGTGTAAACCAGGATCTGGCCGGCAATGGGCAGCAGCAGACCAATGCCGGCGGTGATGAAGAACACTTGGCTCAACAACATGGTTACCAGGGGGGAAATCGGGTAGCAGCGATTCTCAAGCTGCATGGCCAGTGGCCAGTAGATGCCCGCCATAAAGGCCAGAATGCCCGCGCTGTACAGGTAGAAATAGCGGGAGATGGCCAGGCTTTGTTCAGGCAGCGCAAAGAGTCCGAAAATGGCGGCAAGGAACGGTAGCAGCCCGCCAATGCCCACCACGATCGCCAGTCTGGCGACGGCAATCACGAGTGCTTCCCCTGAACCCGAATCCTCATTGGTCCGATAGCGGCGGGCTCCGTACCCACCAACTCAATGGCCGGGTTGGTCGACTGCCTGAGTTCTTTCAGGGTTATTCTCACCGTATGACTCTCACCGTAAAACGCGGGGATGATGTGCTACCCACGGACTTACGAGCAACGGATCGTTTGGGATCATTCCGGTCGTGTAACGCCGAGGAAATAATAGTCAGACATTGTCCGCGAGCTCACGGCAGGCGGCGTGTTGAGGGCACTGAACGAGGTGGTCATTGACCATGCCCGTGGCCTGCATGAAGGCATATACAATGGTGGGCCCCACAAAGTTGAAGCCGCGTTTTTTCAGTGCCTTGGACATGGCTTCGGCCTCGGGCGTGTAAACCGGCACGTCGGCAAAGCGCTGCCAGTGATTCTGGATAGGCTCTCCACCGACAAACGACCACAGGAAGTCTCTGAACGGGTGGCCCTGATCCCGTAGCTCCAGGTAGCCCCGGGCGTTGCGAATGATGGACTCGACTTTCAGGCGGTTACGGACGATGCCGGTGTCCTGCATCAAGGCGTCGACTTTGGCCTCGTCATAACGGACGATTTTTTCAGGGTCGAAATGGTCGTAGGCGGCGCGGTAGTTGTCCTGTTTCTTGAGTATGGTGATCCAGCTCAGGCCCGCCTGCTGGCCGTCCAGGCACAGCTTCTCAAACAGCGCCAGGTCGTCGTATTCGGGGCGGCCCCATACGGTGTCGTGGTAGTAAACGTAGAGTGGGTCATCGCCACACCAGGGACAGCGTTGTTGATTGTCCATAGTCCTGCCTTCTCGCCTGAGGTTGGTGGAGCCGTGCGGGTTACGGCTGTAGACGGTCGATGTGCCAGCCATCGTCCTGCCTGACGTATTCAAAGCGGTCATGCAGGCGGCTTGGCCGCCCCTGCCAGAACTCGATTCGTTCCGGCACCACGCGGTAACCGCCCCAGAAATCGGGTAGCGGGATCGCCCCGTCCTTGAATCGGCGTTTCATCTCGGCCACTTTCTGTTCCAGCAAACCGCGGGAGTTGATCGCCCTGCTCTGTTCCGATACCCAGGCACCAATCTGGCTGCCCCGGGGGCGAGAGGTGAAGTACCTCAGGGATTCGGATTTGCTGACCTTTTCCACATGGCCCTGAATCCGCACCTGGCGGTTCAGCCCGATCCAGGGGAACAGCAGGGCGGCTTTTGGATTTTCTGCCATTTCGTGGGCCTTGCGGCTGCCGTAGTTGGTATAGAACACGAAACCGGCGTCGTCGAAGTATTTCAACAGGACGGTCCGTATGTCGGGCATGCCGTCTCCGCCTGAGGTGGCCAGTGACATGGCATTGGGCTCGAGAATGCCGGCCTCACGGGCATTCTCGAACCAGACCTGGAATTGTCTGACGGGGTTGTCATCAAGGGCATCGCGCTCAAGGCCTTCGCTTTCGAAGTCTCGGCGCATATCGCTAATATCCATCCGGGTTTCCTGAATGAGGGATTTCGTTGCCTGAGTCAGTGAAAACAGAATATCGGGTTCGTTGCCCCATGTCAGTCCATCACTCTCCTTCACCCTCCTCATCAACCCATCCGGCTGACAAACCGGTGACTGGCGGGCTATCCTTGGTGGATAGATTGGCGACAGATCGCGCCTGTCAGCAATGGACAACAAGGAGAGCCCGGTGCCTGCGAACCGCAAACGACGATTGTCTGCCAGAAATATCTCGATAGTGGTACTGGTTCTGGTGGTGATCTATGCCATCGCCGGGTTTGCGCTATTGCCGTGGTGGCTGGAGCGAACGCTGCCGGAGCGGCTGGAACAACACATGGGGTGGAAGGCCGAGATTGAAGAGGTCCAGGTGAACCCCTTCGCCATGAGCGTTGAAGCCGTTGGCCTGGAGGCCAGGGACGCTGAAGGCGAGCCGGTGGTTGCCTTTGACAGCCTTTATGCCAACCTCGGGGTCTGGCGATTGCTCACCGGAATTGTCGCGCTGCAGGACATCGAACTGGAAGCCCCCTATGTTCGCTTGGATTTGCTGGAGGATTACAGTGTCAACTTCGCCCGGGACTGGCAGGCCCATAATCCGGGTGGCGAAGAACCGGCGCCCGAGGACGCGGATTCCGGAGAACCGCCCAGAATCTATTTTGACCGGATCAGGATCTCGGGTGGCGAACTGCTGTTCCGGGATTTCAGTCAGCAAGGCCAGGAAGAATTTCGGGTTACGCCCCTGGATCTGGCTTTGAACGACCTGGCCACCTGGCCCCGCGAGGACGCCGCCAGCAGCTATTACCTGCTGGCGGCGGTCGGCAGCCAGACCATTGAGTGGGAAGGCGACCTGAGCATCGCCCCTCTCTATTCAAAAGGGTTCCTCAAACTGGGTGACGTGTCCCATGAAACCCTGCAGCATTTTCTCAAGCCCTATCTTCCCTATCAGCTTCGTAACGGCAGTGTGACCCTTAGCTCGCAGTACGAACTGCGTTCTGCCGGTGAACTGTATCTGACCACCTCGGAGGGCCAGCTCACGATCGACGATGTCGATCTCGGCGTTGAGGCTGATGCCGATGATGGGCTGCTGAGTGCGGATCGTCTGAGCGTAGGTGATATCCGTTTCGGGCTTAGCGAACAGGAGCTGTCCACTGGCACCGTGAACATCGATGGTGTCAGCCTGTCACTGCTCCGTGATGCGAACGGCCAGCTCAATCTTCTGGCGCCACTTCAGAATAGTGCGGACGAATCAGGTGGTGACGACACTGGCACAGGAGCGCCTTTCCGCTGGACGGTGGCCGGCGTGGAACTGGCCAACAGCGCCGTCAGTTGGCGGGACGAGCAGCCGCAACTGCCCGCAGAACTGGCCCTTGAGGACCTGTCGATCAGCATCGATGAGATCTCCCATCGCCTGGAGGAACCGGTCAATTACAACGCCAGTGGTGCGCTGAACGGTGGTGGGAAACTGTCGATCAATGGTCAGGCCACGTTGGCACCTTTCACGCTGGAAGCCGGGCTGTCTGGCAGCGGGATTGCCCTGTCGCAGTTTGGCGCCTATATCAACCAGGCGGCGAACCTGGATGTCAGGGATGGCCTGTTGTCTGTCGATGGCAATCTGGATCTGGATCAACAGCAAGACCCGCTGACGGGTACCTTTAGCGGCACTGGCGAGGTGGCCTCCCTGGATATGCGTCTTGGCGACAGCGATCAGCCCCTGATCCGCTGGCAGAGCGTGCGCCTGGAACCATTGGAGTACAACGTCGCGCCGGCACGGCTGCAGATTGGCACCATTACCCTGGTGGGTCCTGCGGTGAACGTGGTCCGTGACAGCAACGGCACTCATAATGTTGAACGGATTGTCAGGTCCTCGCCGTCGGACGAATCCGCGCCAGCTGGAGAAACAACCAGTAGCGACGGCGAACCCGGCTTCATCTTCCGCATTGGCCAACTGATGCTGGAAGAAGGTGCCATCTCCTACACCGATCGGACCCTGGACCCGACATTCGCAACCCGGTTCGACCAGTTGCGCGGCTCAGTAACCGGGCTTAGCAACGTGGCGCCGCAACAGGGCCAGATCTCGATCCAGGGGCGGGTTGGCGATGTGGCAACCATGACGCTGGATGGTTCCGTGGGCGCCCTGGGCACCGATGATACCAGCGATCTGAAGCTGACCATGGAGAACGTCTCTCTGCCCATGCTGTCACCGTATTTTGGCCGTTACCTGGGATACAGCGTGGACAGTGGCAAGCTCAAGCTTGATCTGGATTATGAGTTTTCCGGCAGCCGTCTGGATGCTGCCAACAGCGTCATCCTGGATCGGCTGGAGCTTGGAGGCCCCGTTCCGAGTGACGAGGCCGTCAGTGCACCGGTCAAGCTTGGTCTGGCGTTGCTGCGTGACCGGCAGGGTGTCATCGATATCAACCTGCCCATCAGCGGAGATCTGGAAAGCCCGGACTTCAGTATCGGTCAGGTTGTCATGAGGACATTCGTAAACCTCGTTGCCAAAGCCGCCACGTCGCCATTCAGCATGCTGGGTTCGATTGCGGATTTTGCGGGCCTGTCGGGAGAAGAACTGGGCAATGTGCGTTTTGAAGTGGGGCGCACCGAGCTTGCCGATGGGGAAGGCGTCAAACTGGAGGCACTGGGCAAGGCCTTGAATGAACGCCCTGGTCTGGCGCTCAATGTTCGTGGAGCGGTCGCACCAGAGGCAGACGGAGACGCGTTACGGCGGCAGAAACTGTTCGAGCAACTGGGCATAGCGGATGGAGCTTCCGCGTCTACACGTATCGCTCGGCTTGAGCAGGCGTACGCGGATTCGGATTACGTGGCGTCGGTGGAAGCTTTCCGAAACGACGTTGCCGGCGGGAACGTAGAACCCGGCAAACAGGAATGGGAGCAGGCGCTGGTGAAGCGACTGATAGCCGATGTGGAACTGCCACCGGAGGCTTTGGGCAACCTGGCAACATCCCGAGGCGTATGGCTCCGGGAGCAAATGCTGCAGGAGCATGGAGCATCAGAAAATCAGGTATACCTGCTTGACCCTGTGCGCGACGCGACGGCCGATGAGGCCGGCACTGTCACCGTCAGCTTTGAGCTGGATGTGCGGTGACAGCGGCTGGGATCAAGGCGCTGCTGGCTCGGAGATGCCCGGCGGCAACTGGAGGTCGCGTTTATCGACAAATTGCTGGTACCGCCCGTCTTTGAACAGCGGCGACAGCAGTTGCTCCAATGTGGTTGCGTCGATGGGGCCGTTGTCCCGTGCCATGATATGGAGGAGATAGGTCTGATCGGGGGTATCGGACACCAGGAACCTGTCACTGTCCTCGGGGTTATCGTTCAGGTGGCTCTGTAGATAGGAGCGACTGACCACAGCCACTTCGGCCAGTGACGGACGGTCCGCCTTGATCAGGTCAAGATTACGGCTGTGGCTATGGGAGAACTCGATATTGAATCGTTTCTCAAGCTCGGCGTTATCCGTAGACAGGCCGGCGAAGCCATAGTGATAGCCCGAGATAGCAACGAGCTGTCGCTCGGTGACGTTGTCAAAGAAGCTTTGGTCACGGCCGGGTTTGTTGAGGGCGACATAGACGTCTTCGTCCATCAGAATTGGTCGGGTAGCGTTAACAGGCAGGTTTTCCCAGCCCCAACTCGGGTTCTCAAAGAAAATAACGTCGTACAATCCGGCGTGGAAATCCAAGTGTCTGCGTTTTGGGGAAGTGTAGACAATCCGGAACGTGACCTTGTCGTTTGTTGAATCCAGCTCTCTTAACAGGTCACCGAGTAAGCCCTCCACCTTGTTTTCACTGTTCACACTGGCCACCGGAGGGAAATTATAGACGCCGACAGCGATGTTGGTCTGGGCCGAAACAGTGGTTGTAACACCGAGAGTCAGCGTTAAGCCCAGTATCAGAAGGGTGACTTTCAGCGGATGTCTGCGCTTTAATCCGAGTTGGAGTTTCAAGATAGAGTGCTTCCCGGCATCAAGATTTGAACGTCCATTCACATTACCACTGTTTAATCTTAGTCAAAAGAGGCCAACAATAAACTCATGCAAAACGTGAAGCGCCCATTATGAAACGCCCTCTCAGTCATTTCTTTGCCTATGTGTCTCGCCTGCGGTGGATCAAGCGATGGGGGCTGATGCGCAACGCCATTGAGGAGAATGTCGCCACTCATTCCTGGGAGGTGGCTACCCTGGCTCATGCGCTTGCAATTATCCGTAACCGGCATTTTGGCGGGCAGGTCAACGCTGACCGGATCGCTGCCGCAGCGCTCTACCACGATGCCACAGAGGTTATTACAGGCGATATGCCGACACCGGTCAAATATCATTCGCAGGTTATGCGGGAAGCGTTCGGAGACATCGAGCACAAGGCGGAGGCCGAGCTACTGGCGCTGCTACCGGCGGACCTGCAGGAGGATTTTGCGCCCTATGTTCGCGAATCCGGATGGGAGCAGGAGGTGAAGGAATTGATCAAGGCGGCCGACCGGCTCTCGGCGTTGTTGAAATGCCAGGCTGAGATGCAGGCGGGCAACAAGGAGTTTGAACCAGCGGCGGGTCACATCCTGAAAAAGCTGGAGGATGACGCCCTGCCGGAAGTGATGTATTTCCTGGAAGTGTTTGCGCCGGGTTATCAGCGGCCCCTCGACAACCTCCTGGAATAGAGGTTGCCGAAGCCGCTGAGTGTCCGGATGTTCTAGCTGTTGCCGGCTGACGCCACCATGCCGCCGCGCAGGCCATCCTGTTTCACACTCTGGCGCACGATGTCTTCGGGGCTGCCTGCCAGTTCCCGGAACATGCCCATGGAACCCAGCAGGGCGGATGACTCGTAGGGCACGAAGACCCGTTCCCCTTCCTTGGCCATGTTCGGCAGTACCTTGATGTAGCTTTGCCCCAGCAAATAGCCGATAACGGTCTGCTTGTTCTCTTCGGTGTCACCCATGGCACTCAAGACCAGGCGAATGGACTCCTGCTCACCCTGGGCACGCAGGATGGCAGATTCCTTGTCGCCCTGAGCGTTGAGAATGGCGGATTCCCGCTGGCCCTGGGCCATGGCAATAGCGGCAGACTTCTCACCTTCGGCCTCGGTCACCGTGGCGCGACGCTTACGCTCGGCGGCCATCTGCAGGCGCATGGCTTCTTCCACCTCTTCCGGCATGCTGATGTCCTGAACTTCAACGCGAGTCAGCTTCACACCCCACTTTGACGCCGCTTCTTCCATTTCGGCCTGGATGGCGTTGTTCACTTCGCTACGGGATTCAAACAGCTTGTCCAGCTCCATCTTGCCCACCACGGAGCGCAGGGTGGTTTTGGCCAGAACCTCGACCGCCTGGCTCATGTTGGCCACTTCGTAAACCGCACGGCGTGGGTCGATAATCTGGTAGTAAAGCGCGCCGTTGATGTTTACGGTGACGTTGTCGGTGGTTACCACCGGCTGTCCGGGGAAGTCCATGACGGTTTCGCGGCGGTCAATGCGGGTTTCGAAACTGCTGCTTGGATGATACTCGTCGCCGATGCGCACGTAGCGGGTCATGGTGATGGCGCGCGGGCGCTCAATGAAGGGGATGATGATGTTAACACCACTCTCCAGTATGCGATTGAATGACCCTAGCCGCTCGATCACCATCACTTCGGACTGGCGCACAATCACCAGGCCCTTGGCGATGATGAAAATGCCAATGACGACGAAAATAAGGCTGATCACCAGCCCCGGGGAAACCACGTTTTCCATGTTTACTGCTCCTTTTTAGTGATCGTGTGAACAACGGCAGTGGTGCCGTCAAAACGTTCGAAAGTAACCTCGGTGCCTGCGGGCAGTTCGGTCATGCCGGTATCGCTGGTACGCAGGCGATAGAAGTCGCCGTTGATCTTGATGCCACTGGCGCCGTCAAAATCGCGCTTCAGCGTGCGATACTGCTTGCCCTGCTCGACGCCGGTGCCGGTTGTCCCGTAAGCGACACCCTTGGGGGAAAACCTCGGTTTGATCCAGCGAATGGCAATGGGTACCAGAATGCCCGAAAACACGCCCATACCGACCAGTTGCCATTCGAAAGGCGCGCCGAGAGCGGTCAACAGCGCCGTTAAAGCAGCTGCGATCCCCAGCGCCAGTAGCACCAGCACACCAGACGTCAGTTCTGCGAGACTCAATACGAGGGCGAGTATCAGCCAGAAATGCGTGAGACTCCATTCCATACAGCAACATCCACTAGTGACAGGAAAAAGGGTTAGCCAGGAGATTGTAACCAAACCCGGCCAACGTCGTCCCGGATTGTGCACATTCGTGGGGACGGAGTCACGATATTCGTGGTGTTGCTGAACCCCGGGTATCGGGTGGCCGGAATGCCCCGGTCATAGGCGCGCTTTTGCCATATCCAGCGGCCCGACACCTGTTAGAGTAAGCAACACATCGCACAACAAGAGGTCATCGACCATGAAAGATCTGAACAACAGGGTAGCCGTGGTTACTGGCGCGGGTTCCGGCATAGGCCGGGCGCTGGCCGTGGCACTGGCGGAAAAGGGCTGTCGCCTGGCGCTTTCCGATGTCAACGAGACAGGCCTTGCGGAAACTGCAGCTGGCTGTAGCGGGGCGGAAGTTCGCACCTATGCCCTGGATGTGTCAGACCGGGATGCCATCTACGCTCATGCTGAGCAGGTCGCCAGGGATTTCGGCCAGGTGAACCTGGTGATTAACAACGCCGGCGTTGCCCTGTCCGCATCTGTGCGGGAGATGACCGACGATGACTTCAAGTGGGTCATGGATATCGATTTCTGGGGCGTGGCCCATGGTACCCGGGCCTTCCTGCCGCACCTGATCGCCTCCGGGGATGGTCACGTGGTGAATATTTCCAGCGTGTTCGGACTTATTGGCGTACCCAAGCAAAGCGCCTATAACGCGGCTAAATTCGCAGTTCGTGGCTTTACTGAGTCACTGCGCCAGGAAATGAAGCTGGAAAAGCAGTCGGTCGCGGTGAGCTGTGTTCATCCCGGTGGCATCCGCACCAACATTGCGAATGCGGCGCGTATGGGCAAATCGGAGAACGCCGAAGCCCAGCGCAAGGGCTTCGACAAGATCGCCATGACCACTCCGGAAAAGGCGGCGAATATCATCGTCCGTGGCATTCTGAAAGATGAATCCCGAATTCTGGTCGGGCCCGATGCCTGGGGTATCGATGCCCTGAACCGGATTCTGGGGTCCGCCTACCAGCCTCTGGTTGAGCGTTTTTCGCGGAAAAATCTTTACGTCTGAAACCCTTTTTCATGCTTGCCGTATTTCGGTGGTTTCGCGGCAGTTCGCCGGGATGATTGAAGCCCAGTGACTGCCGCTGTATATTTTGCATACAGCCACCGATATTCCAATCTCGCTGTATTTCAGGGAAAGAGGCAGCATGAACACTCCCCAGCACCCGGACCTTGGTGCGTCGCTTGAACAAAGCCGCTCAGGCCTCCGGGACACCCACCGTCGTTCGTTGATGCGAGCACTGTTTCTCGTGACCGCCTCTGCACTGGTGGTTTTTGGCTGCCTGCAGATTCTGAACGGCTATATCTGGCTCGCAACGGGGGAGCTCATTGCGAGCCTTATCCTGTTCTTTGGGGTTACCCGAATCAATCGCACACCTCGTCTCCAGGTCTGGATCTACAGTTATCTGGTGACGGGGTTTTCCTTCGCCTTGATGATCATGCTGGTACCCGAAGCCTCGGTGTCTGCCTTCGTGTGGGTGCTGATGATACCGGTTCTGGCGTATTTGCTGCTGGGAAAGAAAGAAGGTTTCCTGCTCAGCGCGCCGTTCGTGGTGGCGGGCTGCGTCACCTACTACTTCCACCTGGAGTTCGTCGCTGATGCCGGCGGCGTGATCGACCTGCTAAACATGGTGCTCTGCGCCATCCTGATGCTGGGTTTTATCCATCTTTATGAAGCCCGTCGTGAGGAAGCCGAGCAAAAGTTGTTCACTCTTGCACAGACTGATGCACTCACAGGGCTGGCCAATCGTGCGAACTTCCAGAGCACCCTGGCCCGCACCATCGCAGAGTGTGCCCGCAGTGGCTCGGGATTTGCCCTGGTGATTATGGACATCGACCACTTCAAGGTAGTGAATGACACCATGGGCCATGACGCCGGAGACCACGTTCTGCAAAACATTGGCAAGCAGCTCACCGAACGTCTGCGGACCACCGACGCAGTGGGACGATTGGGCGGAGAGGAATTCGGGTTGATTCTGCGGGATGTGAAACTCGAGGATTCGTTCCAGTTAATGGACGAGTTGCGCCAGCGTATTGCCGACAGCGAACTTCCTTATGGTGATGCCCTGATCCGGGTGACCGCATCGTTCGGAATTGCGCATTATCCCGATCATGCCATCGAAGCCGAGTCCTTGTTCCGGATTGCCGACCGCTGCCTGTTCAGCAGCAAGCGGGCCGGGCGCAATCGGGTCGCCAGGGCGGGCCTTTCGCCGGTCAAAGGCCCGCTTGCGACAGCAAGGACTTAGTGATCATCCAGGGTTACTGACATACAGGGTTACTGAATAGTCCGGCGATTTCCCTTCTGATACTGCGGGGCAATGTACTCGTTGATCTGCTCCTTGAAGCGGGCAATCAGTTCGCTGTTGTCGTGGTCCCAAGGGTGGAATCCCGGCTTGAAGTATTCCAGCCAGGTGGGGATCAGGCTGGAGAAGGTGCCGTTTTTGCCCCACATCCGCCACAAGCCGCGGGCAGAGTCTTTCAGTGAGAAGTTCTTCGGATCGTTCAGCATCATCCGGGTGGTGAAGTAACTGGCCATCACGCCCAATGCGGCTGTACTGAATGCCAGGTAAAACGTGCGCTCGGCATAGGTGCCGCCGACCTGGTTGAACACGTCGTAGGTCACCGCTTTGTGCTCGGTTTCCTCAATGGCGTGCCACACCCACAGCGGGCGCATGGTTTCATGCATGTCTTCGCGAACGTCGCTGCGCTCCAGCAGCATGTCCGCCATCATCGCGGTCATATGTTCCAGGGCGCAGGTGATGGCCAGTTGGTGCCGTTTTGGAAGCTTCTTGGCAATGCCCAACACCACTTCCAGGTGTTCTTCCAGTTCCGCCACGGGCATGCCCTGATCCCGCACGTGCTGGTTCATGGACTTGTGTTCCAGCGAGTGCATGGCTTCCTGGCCGATAAAGCCCCTGACTTCTTTTTTCAGCTTGGGGTCGTTGATCTGATCCTGATAGTAGCGGACCGAATCCACGAAAAACTGCTCGCCCTGCGGGAACAGCACAGACAGAGCGTTCATGGTGTGGCTCAGGATATAGCTGTTGTCCAGCCAGTAATGGGGAACCTTCTCCCCGAATTCAAACCCCATGCGCTGTGGCTTGATGGCAACGTTGTCCGGGGTGCGTGCAACCGGCTTTGACTCAGTGGTTTTCGTTCTCAGCATATCGTTACTCCTGCGCTTGGGCGCTATGGCTGATGTGATGGGACCAGTGTGTGTGAGTCAACGCGGGCTTTGAATGCGAAAAGGGGACGGCCATCGTGGATTAGGGGCCAGGGGCGGCCTCAATTGACTATGCTGACGTGGTTGCCGGTGCCTCCAGTCACAGTGTGGCTGCGCCGGGCTTCTGATAGCATCGGTGGCAGTGAGTCTTCCCACAACAAATCTCACACAACGAAAAGGAACCTGCATGGCGAACCCGGGCCCGGAAAAAGAACGGCAGATGCTGGGACTGTTCCTGGTTCCCGGTGTGTACCTCCGGGTGCTGGCGGATGTGGTGCGGCAGTTGGGCCACAACGACCGTGCTCTGTACGAAGGCATGGCATTCACGCCCCAGGATCTGAAATCCAATGATAGCCGGGTGTTTGTCACCGATGCGATTGTAATGGTGGAGCGGGCTCTGAACCTGGCCAGCAAAGACGGCTTGAGCTTCATGCTGGCGCGGGAACTGCGGGTCACCATCCACGGCACCCTCGGCTTCGCCGCCCTGACCAGCCCCACACTCGCTGGCGCCCTGGATTCTGTAAGGCGCTACCTGCAGTTGCGTGTGCCCTTCCTCACTATGACCCTGACCGACACCGGCGACCATGTGTTGGTGCGATTGCGCTCCGAGTTCGACGTGCCCACCCAATACCGTTTTCTGGCGGAAACCGTCAGTGCCACGCTGATGATGCTGGCGGAACAACTGATCGACCGGGAGGATGCGGAAAAACGAGGATTCCCGCTGGTGGATGGCAAGCTCCCTGGCGTGAAGGTACAACTGACTTCTCCGGAGCCGGCCTATTACCCCAGGTTTGCGTCCCAGCTACCGGTACCTTTCGAGTATGGCCAGCCCGAGGAAACCATGGTGTTTCCCAAGGGCCTGCTGGACACCCGCATGCGCCTGGCGGATGCGGAAGCATCCCGGATGGCACGGGACCAGTGCGAGTTCGAACTGCAAAAAGCCCTGAAAGACCAGGGCGACATCACCTATGCCATCCGCAACATGCTCCACATGATGCCCGGGCCGCTGCCATCCCTGGAGGCCATGGCGGAGCGCTTCTGCGTGTCGTCCCGCACCCTGAAGCGACGGCTGGCGGAGAAGGACACCACCTACCGGGAAATTGTCGAAGCGGTACTGAAAGACCGCGCCATCCAGTTGCTGCGTTACACCAATCAGTCCGTCAGCGAGATCGCCTATGAGCTGGGCTACGCGGACCTGTCCAACTTCAGCCGTGCCTTCCGAAAGTGGACCGGAAAGTCGGCCAGCGAGTTCCGCGAAGGCGGTCCGGACCCGGCACCCGAGGTTGGTCCCTGACAACGATCTTCCGGTCATGCGACAGATTAAAAATGCTGTGCTAGCTTAAAAGTTTGCTACAGAAAAACAGCAGTCCATGGCCACTCGGCTGTCTGACTGGCTCACTAACGCATTGAGTGGGGTCTGTGGATGCCACCGTTCGTCAACGGATACATCCGTTTCGTGGATGCCGTGAATTACCGTGTTGGTCGAGCGGTGATGTACGGCATCTTTGTCATGGTCGCTATTCTGCTGTGGTCGTCCATTTCCAAAGCGTTCTTCCTTCCCTCGTTATGGACGCTTGAAGCCGCGCAGTTCGCCATGGTGGCGTATTACATACTGGGCGGTCCCTATTCCATCCAGCTGGACGCCAATGTACGCATGGACCTGTTTTACGGCGGTTGGTCCGTCCGTAGAAAAGCCTGGTTCGATGTCTTCACCATTTTCTTCCTGATTTTCTTTCTGGGCGTGCTCCTTTACGGCGCCTACGACAGCACGAGCTATGCGATTCAATACGGCGAACGCAGCGCATCCGCGTGGCGACCCTACATGTGGCCGATCAAGGTGGTGATGTGCATCGGCTTCTCACTCATGTTGTTGCAGGCGATATCGGAGCTTTTCAAAGACATCGCCCGCATTCGGGGAGAAGACATCTGATGTCTTACGATCTCATCGCCATTTTCATGTTTGCCTCGATGATGCTGATGCTGATGACCGGCCAGCGCGTGTTTGGTGCCATTGGTGCCGTTGCCGCGGCCTCAGCACTAGCGCTGTGGGGGACCGGTGGTTCTGATATCCCCTTCTCATCCGCCATGAAGCTGATGAACTGGTATCCGCTGCTGACGCTGCCGATGTTTATCTTCATGGGCTACGTGCTCTCGGAATCGAAAATCGCCGACGATCTCTACCGGATGTTCCATGTCTGGATGGGGCCGATTCATGGCGGGCTTGCCATTGGCACCATTGGCCTGATGGTGCTGGTGTCAGCCATGAACGGTTTGTCGGTTGCCGGTATGGCCATTGGAGCCACCATCGCCCTGCCCGAATTGCTCCGGCGGGGTTATGACAAGCGTATGGTCACGGGCGTGGTTCAGGCGGGTTCATCGTTGGGCATTCTGGTGCCGCCCTCGGTGGTGCTGGTGCTGTACGCCATGATTGCCCGCCAGCCGGTGGGGCAGCTATGGCTTGCGGGCGTTGTGCCGGGGCTGATCATGGCGGTGATGTTTATCGTCTACATTGCGGTGCGGTGTCGTCTCCAGCCCGAACTCGGGCCTGTGCTGCCAAAAGAGGAGCGCCAGGTCAGCCTGGGCGAGAAGTTACGCCTGCTGCGTGCAGGAGTTCTGCCGGTGGTTATTTTCGCCTCCATGATGGTGCCGTTCGTCAAAGGCTGGACCAGCCTGGTGGAGAGTTCGGCCATCGGTGCCATGGCGGCATTCGTCGCAGCGATCCTCAAACGCCGGATGACCCGGGCCGTGTTTGAAGCCTCCGTACGCCAGACGCTGGCCATTTCCTGCATGTTCATGTGGATCATCCTCGCCGCCCTGGGTTTCGGTGCCGTGTTTGATGGGCTGGGTGCGGTAAAGGCCATCGACAGCCTGTTTACCGAGCAGCTGGGGCTGAACCCCTGGATGATCCTGATCATGATGCAGTTGTCGTTTCTGTTGATGGGTACCTTCCTGGACGATACCGCAATGCTGGTGATTGTGGCGCCCCTGTACGTGCCGTTGGTGGCAGCTCTTGGCTTTGATCTTATCTGGTATGGCGTTCTCTACACGATTACCACCCAGATTGCCTATATGACGCCGCCTTTCGGTTACAACCTGTTCCTGATGCGGGCCATGGCGCCGCCTGAGATTTCCCTGCGCGATATCTACAGTTCAATTCTCCCGTTTGTCTGCGTGATGCTGGTGGCACTGTCGCTGATCATGGCCTTTCCACAGATTGCGCTCTGGCTGCCGGAGTACGTTTACAACAAGTGAACCGTCAACGTTTTTGGATGAATACGAATGTCGAGTAACACCCCGGAGGCCGGCCGGCTTCCATAACAAGCGTCAGTCAAGGAGGTCGACATGACCACAAGACGTAAATTTCTCGCATCAGCATCCGTAGCAGCACTGGCCGGGGCAGCCGCCCTCACGCCACCCAGACTTTACGCGCAGGAGCCAAAAATACGATGGCGGCTGCAAACATACGCCGGGCCGGCCCTGGCAGAGCATGTGGTCAAGCCGGCGATCGACAGTTTCAACCGTATTGCCGGCAAAGAGATGCAGATCGAGCTCTATTTTGCCGATCAGCTTGTGCCCACGGGGGAACTGTTCCGCGCCATGCAGAAAGGCACCATTGACGCGGTTCAGTCCGATGACGATTCCATGGCCTCACCCACCGAGGTTACTGTTTTCGGTGGCTACTTTCCGTTCGCCAGCCGCTATTCGCTGGACGTACCCGTGCTGTTCAATCAGTACGGCCTGAATGAAATCTGGGATGAAGAGTATTCCAAGGTGGGCGTGAAACACCTGTCCGCCGGTGCCTGGGACCCCTGCCACTTTGCCACCAAAGAGCCGATCCACAGCCTCGAGGATCTTAAGGGCAAGCGTGTGTTCACCTTCCCCACTGCCGGCCGTTTCATGAGCCAGTTCGGCGTGGTACCGGTTCAACTGCCCTGGGAAGACATCGAAGTCGCGGTGCAGACGGGTGAGCTGGACGGTATCGCCTGGTCCGGCATTACCGAGGACTACACGGTGGGCTGGGCGGATGTGACCAACTACTTCCTGACCAACAACATCTCCGGTGCCTGGGCGGGATCCTTCTTTGCCAACATGGATCGCTACAACGAGCTTCCGGATCATCTCAAGGAACTGCTCAAACTGACCATGGACAGCTCCCACTACTACCGTCAGTGGTGGTATTGGGGAGGCGAGGCCAAACTGCGTACAGACGGCACGAAGATGAAGTTGACCACCATTCCGGACAAGGAGTGGGCAGAAGTTGAAAAGGCCGCGCGCGTGTTCTGGGACGAGGTTGCCCAGGAATCCGAAACCAAGGCCCGGGTGGTCAAGATCCTCAAGGAATACAACGAGAAAATGGAGAAGGCGGGGCGGCCCTATCGATACACCTGATGGGATCGCAGAGAAACACTGCGTTCAGTGGCGATCACTACCGGATTCACTCGTCACTGAGCGCGGCGCCTTTTAGCCTAACTGATATTGCGGAGCGGTGAGATGGCAGCTCAACTGTCTTTTAAGGAACTGAAAACGTGTGTCGAGGACGGCACCATTGATACGGTCGTGGCGGCGATTCCGGACATGCAGGGGCGTCTCATGGGCAAGCGCTTCCAGGCCCAGTACTTTATCGACACCGCCTGGGAAGAGAGCCACTGTTGCAAGTACCTGGTGGCGACCGATCTGGAAATGACAACGGTGGAGAACTACGCCTCGACCAGTTGGGCGGCCGGCTATGGCGACTATGTGATGAAGCCGGACCTGACCACCCTGCGCCGCCTGCCATGGCTCGAGGGTACCGCCTTTATTCTGTGTGATCTGATTGATCACGCCACCCATGAGCCGGTACCTCACTCGCCCCGGGCGGTGCTGAAAAAACAGCTGGAACGGTTGTCAGCCATGGGGCTGCAGATGACCACGGCCACCGAGCTGGAGTTTTTCATTTTCCGGGAGACCTTTGAGGAGATGCAGAAGCGTCAGTATCACCATATGACGCCCATCAGCCCCTATAACGAGGACTACCACATCTTCCAGACCACCCGTGAGGAAGACGTGATGCGGCCCATCCGTAATGGGCTCTACCAGGCGGGGATCACGGTCGAGAGTAGCAAGGGTGAGGCCGACGCTGGTCAGGCCGAGCTCAACATTCACTACTCCGACCCGCTCGCCATGGCCGACACTCACGTTCTGGTGAAAAATGCCGTCAAGGAAATCGCCTGGCAGCACGGGCGCAGTGTGAGTTTCATGGCCAAGTGGAACCACAACGCCGCTGGGTCGTCCAGCCATATCCATCAGGCCCTCTCGGACAGTACCGGAAAGTCAGTGTTCTATGACCCCAATGGTGCCCATGGTATGTCCAAAACCATGGAGCATGCGCTGGCGGGGCTACTGGAATACGCCAACGACACCACTTTCTTTCTCGCGCCCTACGTTAACTCGTACAAACGATTTGCCGCCGGCACCTTTGCCCCGACCAGCACTGTCTGGTCCATCGACAACCGTACGGCCGGTTACCGCGTTGTCGCACCGAACACGGATGCCGTGCGAGTGGAGTGTCGCATCGGCGGGTCGGACCTGAACCCGTACCTGGCGTTGGCATCGCAGATTGCCGCCACCATCGCCGGTATCGAAGGCAAACTCGAACTGGAGCCGGAGTTCTCCGGCAATGCCTATGGCGCCGAGTCTGCGCGCAGTATCCCAGCCACATTGAGGGCCGCCACGGAATCGTTACGCGGCTCGACCATGCTGCGGGAAGCCATGGGTAACGACGTCATTGATCACTACGTGCGCTGTGCGGAGTGGGAGCAGGAAGATTTTGATCGTGTGGTTACCGATTACGAAGTCAAACGTGGATTTGAGCAGGCGTAGGACACAGCTATGAGCACACCCATTCAATGCATATCGCCCATCGATGGTTCCGTGTACGTGGAGCGCACAACGCTTTCCCTGGAAGCCGCGCGGGAGGCCGTTGCCAGGGCAAAAAACGCGCAGCTGGACTGGGCCGCCCTGCCACTGTCAGAGCGGGTTCAGCGGGTTCGCGACGGCATCGCCCGACTCGGTGACATGAACGACGACATCGTGGAAAAACTGGCGTGGCAGATGGGGCGGCCCGTGCGCTACGGCGGCGAGTTCGGCGGCGTGGATGAGCGTGCCGGGATGATGGCCGATCTGGCGGAAGAAGGGCTTGCCCCCATCGAGATTGAAAACAGCGCCTCCTTTCATCGCTACATTCAGCGCGAACCTCACGGCGCTGTGTTGGTTGTCGCGCCCTGGAACTATCCCTACATGACGGCGGTGAACACGGTCGTTCCTGCCCTGATTGCCGGTAACGCAGTGTTTCTCAAACACGCGTCACAAACGCCCCTGGTCGGTGAGCACATGGTGCAGGCGTTCCACGCCGCCGGCGTCCCCAGCGAGGTTTTCCAGAACGTGTTCCTGTCCCACGAGACCACTTCCGCACTGATCGAGGAAAAAGCTTTCGGTTTCGTGAACTTTACCGGCTCGGTGAATGGGGGGCAGGCCATAGAACGGGCCGCCGCCGGCACGTTTACCGGCGTAGGGTTGGAGCTTGGCGGTAAGGACCCCGGTTACGTGATGGACGATGCGGATCTGGATGCCGCCGTGGAGACACTGATCGACGGCGCCATGTTCAATGCCGGCCAGTGTTGCTGCGGCATTGAGCGTATTTACGTCGCAGAAAACCTGTTCGATGCGTTTGTTGAGAAAGCCGTTGCCATCGTCAGCGGCTACCGGCTTGGCAATCCGCTGGACAGGGACACAACGCTCGGCCCGATGGCGCATGTCCGCTTTGCCGACCATGTCCGGGAGCAGACGGCAGACGCCCTTGCCAGCGGTGCCCGGGCATTGATCGACCCTGAGCTCTTTCCTGATCAGGGCGGCGCCTATCTGATGCCGCAGATCCTTATCGACGTGGACCATTCCATGCGGGTCATGCGGGAGGAGTCCTTTGGCCCGGTGGTTGGCATCATGAAAGTCAAAGATGACGCTGAAGCCGTCGCCCTGATGAACGACAGCGAGTTCGGCCTGACTGCGTCCTTGTGGACCAGAGATATTGACCGCGCCACGCGGGTGGCCGATCAGATTGAAACTGGCACGGTGTTCATGAACCGTTGTGATTATCTGGACCCGGCGCTTTGCTGGACCGGCTGCAAGAACACCGGTCGCGGTGGAGGGCTTTCGATCATCGGCTACCACAACCTGACGCGCCCGAAATCGTATTACCTGAAAAAACCGGTGAACTGATATCCGGATCAACAGACAACCCGATTCTCTGACGAGGGGCTGACAATGACACTCTCCGCAAACTGGTCCTATCCCACCGATATCCGTTTTGGCGCCGGTCGTATTGCCGAACTCGGCGAATGCTGTAAGGAGGCAGGTATAACCCGGCCGTTACTGGTGACCGACCGAGGGTTGGCAAGCCTTCCCATTACCCAGGACACGCTCGATTTAATGGAGCAGGCTGGCCTTGGACGAGCCATGTTTTCAGAGGTTGATCCCAACCCCACGGAAATCAACATGGAAGCGGGCCGGAAGGTCTTTCTCGACGGCAACCACGACGGCGTGATCGCCTTCGGCGGAGGGTCCGGGCTGGACCTGGGTAAATTGCTGGCCTTCATGGCCGGTCAGACCCGGCCGGTGTGGGACTTCGAGGATATTGGTGACTGGTGGAAACGCGCGGATGCCGATGGGATTGCCCCCATCATCGCCGTACCAACGACCGCAGGCACGGGGTCGGAGGTCGGTCGAGCCAGCGTCATCGTCAACAGTCAGAGCCACGTCAAAAAGATCATTTTTCATCCCCGAATACTGCCGTCGATTGTGATCTCCGACCCCGAATTGACGGTTGGTATGCCGCCATTTATCACTGCGGGAACCGGCATGGATGCCTTTATTCACTGTTTCGAGGCGTTCTGTTCCCCCAACTTCCACCCCATGAGCCAGGGTATTGCGCTGGAGGGCATGCGGCTGGTGAAGGAAAATCTGCCCCGGGTGTATGCGGATGCCGCCGATATCGAGGCTCGCGGGCAGATGCTGGTCGCCGCCGCCATGGGCGCGGTAGCCTTCCAGAAGGGGCTGGGGGCGACCCACGCCGTCTCCCATTCGGTCGGAGCGATCTACAACACCCACCATGGCATGACCAACGCCGTGGTGCTGCCGTCGGTCATCGCCATGAACCGACCAGCGATCGAAAACCGGGTCGACGACATTACCCGCTACCTGGGCATTGCCAATGGCTTTGACGGATTCACCCAGTTCATCATGACGTTGCGGGAATCCCTTGGCGTGCCGGAGCGTTTGAGGGACATGGGTGTGGGGACGGATCGCATTGAGGAAATGACCAGAATGGCGCTTGAAGACCCAAGTGCCGGTGGCAACCCGGTGAAGATGACAGCGGAAAACACGCGAGCTTTGTTTGAAGCCTGCATCTGATTGATCTATTGTCGGTTTTGGCCAAGTCTCACGCCAAAACCCGAGCCAAAAGGAACGCAAATGGCAGACAATCAGGACACCCACAGCAAACTCATCGGCTACCTGCTCTGGATCTTCGGGTTCCTGGGCTCGCACCGGTTCTACTACGGCAAGCCCATCACCGGCACCATCTGGTTTTTCACCCTGGGGTTGCTGTTCATTGGCTGGATCATCGACCTGTTCCTGATACCGGCCATGGATCGGGAGGCGGATCACCGGTTCCGTGAGGGCGAGGTCAGTTTCAACATCGGTTGGATTCTACTGACCTTCCTTGGCGTATTTGGTATCCACCGGATGTACATGGGCAAGTGGATCACCGGAATCATTTACTTGCTGACGGGCGGTCTGTTCCTGGTGGGTGTGCTTTATGATTTCTGGACACTGAACAGCCTGATCTCGGAGCGGAATCAGGAAGTGAAGTTCGGCTAGGCGTTACAGCCCAGCCGCCTGCTCCAGCTCGGTCAGGCCCTCTTCAAGATAATCCAGCATGCGCTGCAGGCTGGGCAGGGTGCGACGGCAGCCAATCAGCCCGAACTCCACCTGGTCGCAGTAGCTGGTCAGGGTCATGTTCAGGGCAATCCGGTCCATGGCGATGGACACCGGATACATGCCCTCAAGCCTCGCGCCGTTCCAGTAGCTGGGCTCCTTCGGCCCTGGTACGTTGGAAATGACCACGTTAAAGGTCTGCCACTTCGGCGCCAGCCCCGTTAGCAGGTTGAAGCTCGCCGGGGCCAGCAGCAGCGCCGTATAATTCAGGATTTCTTCCGGGGACATGGCCGCGTAGCGCTGTTTGGAGGCTTTCACGTCTTCGTGGATATAGCGCAGCCGCTCAGCCGCGTCGTTCAGGTGGGTGCCCAGGGAAGCGAGGATAATACCCACCTGGTTGCCACCGGAGCTGTCATCCGTGCGCAGGGAAACCGGTACCATGGCGACCAGCGGTTTTTCCGGCAACGCGTCCTGATTCATCAGGTAGGTCCGCAGGGCCGTGGCACACATGGTCATGACCACGTCGTTAACCGTTGTACCGAAGGCGGTGCATACGGCACGGATGCGTTTCAGATCATAGGACTGGGCCGCAAAACGGCGGGAGCCGGTGATCTTGCCGTTCAGGACGCAGCGCGGCGCGTGGAAGATGGAATCGTAGGCCGGGTCCTTGCGGGCCCGGTTAACGGTGTTCAGCAGCGCCTTGGTGACCGCCGGAACCGTGCCCAGCTGTTTACCCGATTCCCCGAGCAGATGGGCAACGTTGCGCCACATCGACGGGCCTTCATCGTCGTCACCGCTGCGGCTGCGGCGCGGCAGCGACCAGATCGGCGGCATGTTTCGCTGCTCCGGGTCCTGTGACAGCATGCGCTGGAACAGGCGCATGGCAGACACACCATCGACCAGAGAATGGTGTACCTTGGTGTAAACGGCGAACTGCCGGTCTTTCAGGCCTTCAATGAGGTGGAACTCCCACATGGGCCGTTCCCGGTCCATCAGGTGGCTGTGTTCGGCGGAGACAAACGACAACAACTCCCGGACCCGGCCTGGCGTGGGCAGAGCCTCAAAGCGGAAATGATGCTCCAGGTCCAGCTGTTCGTCTTCCACCCAGACCGGTTGACCGAACCGACTGCCCAGGCGCCTGTCGAAGGGAGGTGTGACGATGGTTTCCTCCCGCAACTGGTCCGCAAGTTGGGCCACATAGTCATCCGGTGCATCCTCGGGGAACGAGAACAGCTGCAGGCCGCCAACGTGCATGGGCTGCTGGCGTTTTTCCAGCCACAGGAATACCTGGTCTACCGGGCTTAGTGCTTTCACGAAACAGATCTCGCCTTGTTGTGATTATTGTCTGGGAGTCAGTGTTGCAGCATTTCTGGTTTGGGGGAAGTTTCGGGTTTGTGCTGAACAGGCCTGTTTTGTTGGTCTTGGGGGGAGTCGCCGCTTCGGGGGGTGGGGTTATTTTTTCTTTGGGAAAAAGAACTCGCTTCGCTCAGACACCTTTTTCCTGGCAGAAAAAATAACCCCACCCCCCAAATCGGCTTTTCGAGCCCTTGCAGAAGCCTGCCCGGGGAAACTAACGGGTTAGGCCACGGCTGATTCCTTGTTGGTTGCAGGGATTTCCACGCGGACGTTGTTGCCATCCAGCAGGACTGGGTAGGTTTTTACGGCTACCGCCTCGTCCTCCAAGCACTGACCGGTTTCCAGGTTGAAGTGCTGTTTGTACAGCGGAGACGCCACCACCGGCTGACCTTTCAGATCCCCGGTAATCCCCCGTGCCAGCACGTTCTTACCGGTAAACGGATCGGTATGGCTGATCGCAAACAACGCCGGCAACCGATGCGGTAGATAGAACACCGCCACCGGCCCGTCTTCCGTCCAGACCGCAACTCCCGATTCCGGCACAAGGTCATCAACGGTACAAACAACGTCCCAGGAAGTGCGTGCTTTCATAACGTTCTCCAATTCCAATACGGTTATTCAAAGTGTCAGCTCTAGCCCAGTCGAGTCCATAACCCGCTACTGGATAAACATTCAAACAGCGATAACTGGTGATCCGATGAGCGTGGGGTCGATATTTTTTCCCGCCAGGAAAAAGGTGTCCGAGCGCAGCGAGTTCTTTTTCCCAAGGGAAAAAATATCGACCCCCGCGCTCCACCCCAAGCCACCAGTCCTAAGCAGGCTCCCCCTCAAGCAGAGGTCGACGCTGCTCCCGTTCGGTAGTCCACTCCTGAACCGGATCCTTCTTCTCCGGAGCATTCACAAACTCCCGGAACCGCTTCCGCTTCTCAGGATCCTCAACCGCCGTCTTCCACTCGCACTGATAGGTATCCACCAGATCCGCCATGTGATGCTCCAGCTCCTGACCAATACCCAGGCTGTCCTCCAGGACCACCTGCTTCAGATAGTCCAGGCCACCTTCCAGGTTCTCCATCCACACACTGGTGCGTTGCAGACGGTCCGCGGTGCGCACGTAGAACATCAACACCCGGTCGATAGCGCTGATCAGTTCCTCGTCGGACAAATCCGTGGCAAACAAATCCGCGTGGCGCGGACGCATGCCGCCGTTGCCGCATACGTACAGGTTCCAGCCGTTCTCGGTGGCGATCACGCCGATGTCCTTACTCTGGGCTTCCGCACATTCGCGGGTGCAGCCGGACACCGCCATCTTGAGCTTATGGGGGGAACGCAGGCCCTTGTAGCGGTTCTCCAGAAAAATCGCCATGCCCACACTATCCTGCACGCCGTAGCGGCACCAGGTGCTGCCGACGCAGGACTTCACCGTGCGCAGGGACTTGCCGTAGGCGTGGCCGGTTTCGAAGCCGGCGGCGATGAGTTTTTCCCAGATTTCGGGCAGTTCGCTCAGGGTGGCGCCGAACAGGTCCACCCTTTGACCACCCGTGATCTTGGTGTACAGGTTGTATTCCTTGGCCACTTCACCCAGCACAATCAGCTTGTCCGGGGTGATTTCGCCGCCCGGCACCCGGGGCACGATGGAGTAGGTACCGTTCTTCTGCATGTTGGCCATGAAGGTATCGTTGGTGTCCTGCAGGGGCACGTGGTCGGTGGCCAGGATGTGCTCGTTCCAGCAGGTGGCAAGGATGGACGCGACGGCCGGTTTGCAGATGTCGCAGCCATGGCCCTTGCCGTGATCACGGATCAATGTCCGGAAGGTGCGGATGCCATTGACCTTCACGATATTGAACAGGTCCTGGCGGCTGTACGGGAAGTGCTCACAGATGTCCTTGCTGACTTCCACGCCGCGTTTTTCCAGTTCGCTGTCCACCACGTTTTTCAGCAGCGCCGCGCAGCCACCACAGCCGGTGCTGGCCTTGGTTTCTGCCTTAACACCGGCAAGGTCGGTACAGCCGGCATCGATCACGCCGCAGATATCGCCCTTGGACACGTTGTGGCAGGAGCAGATCGAGGCGGTTTCCGGCAGGGCATCCGGGCCCAGCGCGGGAGCACCGCCCTGGTTTTCCGGCAGAATCAGGGTCTCCGGGTTCTCCGGCAGCTCAATGCCGTTCAACGCGTATTGCAGCAACGTGTCGTAGTGGCTGTTGTCGCCCACCAGGATGGCGCCCAACAGGGTCTTGCCGTCTTCGCTGATCACCATGCGGCGGTAGTGGCCGGCCTGCTCATCGTTAAAGCGGATATTGCGGGCGCCCGGCGTCTGGGCGTGGGCATCGCCGATCGAGCCGACATCCACACCCAACAGCTTGAGCTTGGTGCTCATGTCGGCGCCGGTAAAGGCGGCCTCACGGTCACCATTCAGCACGGAGGCCAGGGTGCGGGCCATGGTGTAGCCTGGTGCCACCAGGCCAAAAATCTTCTCACTCCACAGCGCGCACTCGCCAATGGCGTGGATGTGGGGGTCGGAGGTGGTGCACTGGTCGTTGATGACAATGCCACCGCGTTCACCCATGGCCAGTTCGCTGGAACGGGCCAGGGCGTCCTGGGGGCGGATGCCGGCGGAGAACACGATCAGGTCGGTTTCCAAATGGGTGTCGTCACTGAAATTCATCCGCAAGCGGGCTTCTTCGCCTTCAACGATTTCAGTGGTGGCTTTCTCAGTATGAACCTGCACCCCGAGCTCTTCGATTTTATGCTTTAGCAGGGCGCCGCCGTCAGCGTCGAGCTGCACCGGCATCAGCCGGGGTGCAAATTCCACCACGTGGGCGTCCAGGCCCAGGCTCTTGAGTGCATTCGCTGCTTCCAGACCCAGCAGGCCACCGCCCACCACAACGCCGGTTTTAACACCGTCGGCGCTGGCACGGATGCTGTCCAGGTCTTCCAGGGTGCGATACACGAGGCAGTGGGGGTTCTCGTTGCCCTTGATGGGCGGCACGAACGGATAGGAACCCGTGGCCAGCACCAGTTCGTCGTAGCCATAATCGCCCATCGGTGTGGTAATGGTTTGATTGGCGCGGTCGATGCCGGTTACCTGTTCGCCCAGGCGCAGGTCGATGTGGTTTTCGGCGTACCAGTCTGCTGTGCCCATGGCCAGGTCGGCATGGGTGGAACCACCAAAGTACTCGGACAGGTGAACCCGGTCATACGCCAGCAGTTTCTCTTCACCAAACACCTTGATGTCGAAATCGGCCGCTGCCGGGGTTCCCACCAACTGTTCCAGGAAATGGTGGCCGACCATGCCGTTGCCAATCACGATCAGGGTTTTCTTGCTCATGGTAATTCCTCTCTCTGTTCCCGGCCGCTTTACGCGGCTTCGCAGTAGTGCTTGCCAAAGGCCAGATGGGCCCGGTAAGGGCTGATGTCATCGGCCTGTTGAATGCGTTCGCTGTACCAGGGGCCGTCGCTGGTTTCACCGAAGAGCACGGCGCCTGTGAGTCTTTGGTCGCGAATCAGCAGGCGGCAGTAGCGATTGGTGTCGTAGTCCTGCCAGACCACGGATTCGGTCTCAGCGTCCGCGTCGGTCTGGCCGCAGGAAAATATCGGGATGCCGCTGATTTTCAGGCGCGTCGGGATGATGGATGGCTCAAACGTCGCCTGGCTGTTCTCGTCGCACAGCACCTGTGCCAGCACGTCCGCCTGTTGATAGCCGGGCTCCACCAGCCCGAAGGTCTGGCTGCCGACCTGGCAGCATTCGCCTAGTGCATGGATGTATTGGTCGCTGGTTTGCAGCTGCGGATTCACCCGGATGGCGCGTTCACAATCCAGCCCCGCTTCCAGAGCGAGTTCCGTGTTCGGGGTAATGCCCGCGGCGATCACCACCAGGTCGGTGCTGATCAGGGTTTCGTCGTCCAGCTGCACGGCACGGACCACATTGCGACCGAGCAGGGCCACGGGAGATGTTTGCGTGCGAATGGTCAGCCCGCGTTTGGTCAGGGCCTCTTCCAGCAGGGCGCCGCCGGCCGGGTCGAGTTGCCGGTTGAGAAGATGGCCGCTACGGTGCAGTACGGTCACCGCCATACCCCGGCTGCGCAGGCCTTCAGCCGCCTCCAGACCCAGGAAACCACCACCGATGACCACCGCGCGGCGATGGCGTTGGCTGATGTTGATCAGACGGCGGGTATCCTGCAGGTCGCGGAAGCCCATCACACCCTCCAACTCCTCACCCTTCAGGCCAAGACTGGCGGAGCGGGAACCGGTGGCCAGAACCAGGCTGGTGTAGTGTTGAGTCCGCCCGCTGGCAGTGGTAACCGTGTGCTCTTCCCGGTTAATGGCGGTAACGGGATCTCCCTGATGCAAGGTGATGTTGTTGTGCTGATACCAGTCCGGTTGCTGCAATTGCAGACTGTCTTCGTTGGCATCGCCGGCCAGCAGGGCCGAAAGCTGGATGCGGTTGTAGGCAGGGCTTGCCTCGCCATTGAACACCACAATGCGTGCAAAAGGCCGATGCGGTTGAACAACCAGTTTTTCGAGCAGACGCTGGGCCACCATGCCGTGTCCGCAGATAACGAGAGTCTGTTCTGCCTTTGCGCTCATGATGGTGATGCCCTTCTTGTGTCCAAAACGAAAAAAGCCGGAGCATCTGATTCCCGAAGGAACTCGATGGTCCGGCGCCAATGCCAACAACAATGATCTGATGGTCCGGCCGATCCTTAGCCGGGACATTCTTCCCTGTATCTACAGTAGCGAACGCCGTGCCAAAATTATTAGTCCTTTATTTACAGTAAGTTGAAAGATGTCGCTTTGAGCTTGGCCCGAAAACTGTGCGCTCTGACAGGGCGACGTGCACCGGATGAGTGCTTCTGAAGGGCGCGAGCTTCTCCGTTTGATTTCATGCAATGCGGCGAACGGGGCTCTCAGAATGCTCGTTATCGACATCCGGTGAGCTGTCTTCCTGCGACGCCGCTTCGGCTTCAGCGGTGGGCTTATCCTGTTCATCCTCGCCTTTGCCGGGGAAGCGCTGTTTTTCATACAGGAAGGACAATACCGCCTGACGGTAGCGCACATATTCTGGATGGTCGGCCAGGGTGACCCGGTTGCGGGGGCGCTCCAGCTCAATGCGCAACTCTTCCCCGATGGTGGCAGCCGGCCCGTTGGTCATCATCACAATGCGGTCCGACAGCAGCACGGCCTCGTCCACATCGTGGGTAATCATGATCACCGTGCTGTTCAGGTCCTGCTGAATTTTCATCAGCGAATCCTGCAGGTGGGCACGCGTCAGCGCGTCCAGCGCGCCAAAAGGCTCGTCCATCAACAGTACGCTGGGCTTCATCGACAGTGCCCGGGCAATCCCCACCCGCTGGGCCATACCCCCAGAGATCTCTCCGGGGCGTTTATCCAAGGCGTGGTCCATGTTGACCAGCTTGAGGTTGTGAAGAATCCATTCCTTTCGCTCAGCTCTGCTCATGGATTTGCGGAATACCTGCTGCACAGCCAGTTCAACGTTCTCGTAAACCGTCAGCCAGGGCATTAACGAGTGATTCTGAAACACCACCGCCCGTTCCGGCCCCGGTGTGTTCACCTCATGCCCGTCCAGTACGCAGCCACCGCGGGTAGCCTGGAGCAGGCCGGCCACAATATTCAGCACAGTGGACTTGCCGCAACCGGAGTGGCCAATCAGGGAAACGAATTCCCCTTTTCGGATCTTCAGGTCGACGTTTTCCAGTGCTACGAATGGCCCATCTTTTGTATCAAAGGCCATCTGCACATTGGTCAATTCAAGATGCGACTTACTCATGTTCTTTCTCCTCTGGTTTCGGAGTACGAGCTGGCAGGGAGGGTGGTCCGGGGCACGCTGTGAATACGTCCCTGTACGCTCGACAAAAACATCCATGTTTTTGACGTCCCCGGACCACCCTCCCTGCCAGCTCTATGCCGAGTTTTATTCGTTCCAGGCTACTTTTTTCTGAATCAGTAGCATGATTCGATCAAGAAGGAAGCCAATAAAACCGATGGCCAGTACCGCCACCATTATTCGGCTCAGGGATTCACTGCTGCCATTCTGGAATTCGTCCCAGACAAATTTTCCGAGGCCGGGGCTCTGAGCCAGCATTTCGGCCGCTATGAGAACCATCCAGGCGATGCCCAGGGACACTCTCAGGCCGGTGAAGATCATCGGAACAGATGACGGCAACACGACCTTGCGAACGTGAGTCCAGAACGACAGTTGCAGCACTTTTGAAACGTTTAAAAGATCGGGATTTACCGCTGAAACCCCAACGCTCGTGTTAATCAGCGTTGGCCACAGGCTGCACAGGGTGACTGTGATCATCGAGGTCAGGAATGACTTCTCGAACATCGGGTCATCACTCACGTACGTAGCGGAGACCACCATCGTGACCAGCGGCAGCCAGGCCAGTGGCGATACCGGCTTGAAAATCTGGATCAGAGGATTGATGGCCGCCGAGAAGTGGCGGTTCAGGCCGATAATGATGCCTAGAGGCACGGCAATAAGGGTTGCCAGTACAAAGCCGGCCAACACCGTACCCAGGCTGGTAAAGATCTGGTCGATGAACGTGGGTGCGCCGGGATAGTCGCGGATTTTCACCTCCGCGTCCGGGTTCTCCGCCAGGATGCGTTCGTTGCGATCCTCCTGCATGGTGACAAACTGCGCCGCCCGGTCCCGCTGGTTGCTGTGCTCCTGCCACAACTGCCCAGACTGCTCCAGCACATCGGCGGGGCCCGGGAAGGCCCCCAGCGATGTTTGCACCTGGGGCGCGGCCAGATGCCAGAAGCCGAGGAACAGCGCGATACCGATAGCTGGCAGCAGCAACTGGCGGAAGGTTTCGGCCAGGTTCTGGCCGGACAGCTTTTCCGTCAACGCACGGAGCCAGCGTTGGCCTGATGATAACGAGTCGGTCTGGCTGAGCGTGGTCATGTGATGTCTCCTGACACTCAAGTCTTAAGGGGTTTGCGAGCCTTTCAGGCCAATCTCAAAGCTGTCGATGTAGGCGTTCGGTTCCCTCGGAGTGAAGGCCACGCCGTCGATCAGATCGCCCTGGTGCGGGCGCGCAAAGTTTTCCGCATCCAGGTCCGGGAAATCCTCTGCCTTGAGCGTGCCGTCCTTGATCAGGGTTCGGGCCGCTTCCTTGTAAATATCCGCGCGATAGACCTTGGCTGCGGTTTCCATATACCAGTCGTCGGACTTCGGCTCGGCAATCTGCCCCCAGCGGCGCATCTGGCTCAGATACCAGATG
Source organism: Marinobacter sp. G5_S1_61_S3 (assembly GCF_054968585.1). Lineage (NCBI taxonomy): Bacteria > Pseudomonadati > Pseudomonadota > Gammaproteobacteria > Pseudomonadales > Marinobacteraceae > Marinobacter > Marinobacter sp. G5_S1_61_S3. Next base: position 309,110 of record NZ_JBQKUK010000001.1, read on the forward strand.
GCATCGGAGGGATATGGGTAGGTGGCGTAGTAGCGAAAGAACACGTTGAAGTCCGGCACCTTGCGGACATCGCCTTTTTCGTACTCGAAGGTGCCGGTCATGGAGTTAGCGATCACTTCCTCGTCGGCGCCCACGTAGCTTGAGCGGGACAGGATTTTCACCGCCTCTTCACGGTTGGCGTTGTCATTTTCATCCAGCCAGTGGGCGGCGCGGATCAGTGCACGAAGCAGCCTGAGATGGGTGTTGGGATACTGTTCTGCCCAGGCTTCAGTAACACCGAATACTTTCTCAGGGTTGTTGGGCCAGATTTCGTAGTCGGTGATGACCGGCACGCCGATGCCTTTGAACACTGCTTGCTGGTTCCAGGGTTCGCCCACGCAATAGCCCTGAATGGTGCCGGCTTCCATGGTGGCCGGCATTTGCGGTGGCGGCGTGACCGACAGGTGAACGTCGGCGTCTATGTTGCCGCTGGTGTCACCACGCTGGGGAGCGTAATAGCCTGGGTTCAGGCCGCCTGCAGCGAGCCAGTAACGAAGCTCGTAGTTGTGGGTGGACACCGGGAAAACCATGCCCATGCGAAAACGCTCGCCCTTGTCACGGTACTGGTCGATGACCGGTTTCAGAGCAGTGGCGCTGATCGGATGAGCGGGATTGCCGTCGCTGCCGTCTTCAATGTGTGGGTGCATTTGCTCCCATACGTCGTTCGATACGGTAATGCCGTTGCCGTTCAGGTCCATGCTGAACGCGGTGATGATGTCCGCCTGGGTGCCGTAACCAATGGTCGCACCAAGTGGCTGGCCTGCCAGCATGTGGGCGCCATCAAGGGTGCCGGTCACCACGCCGTCGAGCAGGACTTTCCAGTTGGCCTGGGCTTCGAGTTCCACGAACAGGCCTTCATCCAGGAAAAATCCCTGTTCCCAGGCAATGGCCAGTGGCGCCATGTCCGTCAGTTTGATGAAGCCGAGCTTCAGGTCTGGCTTTTCGGCCGGGCCGATGTCGGCGTGTGCTGAGCCCGCCGCCGTCAAGATCAAGAATGTCGCTGCCAGTGTTCTCAGTTGCATGGTGCTCTCCCGGAGTATTATTCAGACAAAAAAAAGCCTGCCCCCCGTTTCCGGGATGCAGGCCTCAATGCCTGATGTTCTGTCAGTTTTCGTCACTGCCGTTTACCCGCACAGTGAATGCAAGATCGTCTATGTTGACAAAGCAGTCTGCGTGCCATGTTTTTAAATTATTGATATTTATAAATAATAATGAATGAGCACAAAAATGAGTGTTATTGAGGGCGGGATTTCGTGGCTGTTTTAGTGCGTGACGCTTCTTTATTGGGCGTAGCCATGGGGTTGTCGGCCAGCCAGTCGTGGAGGTGCTCTCCCAACAGGCGGTCGCTGGCAACATCCACGGGGCCGTAGCGCCCCGACAGGGTAAAGGGGAGTTGGTGCCGGCCCTCGGTCTTGCTGTCGATAACCGGTGCGTCAATGCCCATGGAAGCTGCGGCGTTGCGGAACAGATCCGGCCTGACGACCTGACGAACCATGGCGCCGTCCACCGGGCCGAGTTGACCCCGGAGCGTCAGGCGGGTTGCCAGCCAATGGGCTTGTGACAGCCAGGGGAAGTTGGCGGAGTGGCGAAAAAAGTGTTGATGCAATCGCGGATGGAACAGACTGTACGGGTGGTTATCCAGCACGTTGATCTGTTCACCCAGATACTCGGGCCTGGCCAGGATGTCCCGTAGCAGGCGATGGTTGTGAGGGTTATCCAGCCACTGACAGGCTGCAAGCAGTGCCCGCAACAGGTGCCGGTGCATCACGTTGTGCTGCTCCGTCCAGTCGGCGCGCATACCCAGAACCTTTTCAGGGGCGTTCTGCCAGATCTGGTGGCCGGAATGGAGAATATGCCCCAGCTTCTCGTACTCCAGCAAGCTGTTCCAGGGCTCACCGACGCAGCAGCCTTCGATGGTATTTGATCGAAACGCGTCCACCATCTGTATCGGGGATACGGGGATGATCTGCACGTGCTTTTCCGCGTCTGGCCCGGCAGAGGCCAGCCAGTCCCGGAGCTGAAGGTCATGGCTGGACCAGGGCGCCACGGAGGCCAATCGTATTGGCTCGCCTCTGCCCCTGGCCACGCGTATCAGCGCGCGAGCGGTGGCAATGGGGTTCTCCAGATCCGTGGCTGAATGGGTCAGTTCGTGATGCAGCCGAGCGCTGAGGGTAATCCCGTTGCCGTTGCGGCTCAGCACCATGCCGACCACAACGGGCACTTTGGGGCGGTCGGTCGCCAGGGACATACTCAGCGGCATCGGCGCCAGCATGTGGCCGCCGTCCAGCAGGCCAAAACTGACCTTGTCGCGCAATGATGCCCAGGAGCCTTCACGCACCAGTTCCACGTCCAACCCTTCGGCATCAAACAGCCCCAGCTCTCGCGCAACAATCAATGGTGCGCTATCGAGCAGCGGCACAAAGCCGAGGCGGACATTGAATCCGGGATGCTTGTGAAGCGGGGTTGGACGAACCATGGATGCTCCCTAACAGCGTTGATCAGGATGCTTTCTGGATGGCACCGGCCGAGCCCTGGCTGTGTCGTTCCAACAGCTTGATAACGCGCCCCGCCATCACCGCCAGGCGTTCGCTGTGCTCCATGGCAGAGCTGCGCAGCATACGATAGGCCGTTTCCTCGTCGCAGTTTTCATGCCGCATGATCAGCCCTTTGGCTTTCTCAATAACCTTGCGGTCTTCCAGTGCCGAGCGGGTTTCCTCCAGCTCTGCCCTCAGTGCCTGAAAGGATTCGAACTGCGCTACGGCTGAGTCAATGATCGAGCGAACCCGGTCCGGCTGTATGCCGTCGACAACGTAGGCGCTGACCCCCGCCTTCACTGCGGCATGGATGGTGGCGCGATCACCGGGCTGGTCGGCGAAGAAAACGATGGGCCGGGGTGCGTGAGTGTTGAGGGTGCTCATGTTCTCCAGGGTATCCCGGTCGGGCGAGTCCATATCAATGATCACCATGTCCGGCTGGTCGCGGGCAACCGCTGCGGTCAGGCCGGTAGCATCCGGGCGCTGGCGAATGACTTCATGGCCCTCATGTCTGAGCGCCTGGCAAACCTGGCTTGCCCGTTCGGGGTCCTTGTCGATCAGAAGGATGCGAAGGGGTTCTGGCGAATTCATGATGGTTTCCTCGATGTACAGGCATTGGATGCCTTTCTCTTTAACGCTGTCAGCAAAACGGTTCCATCAGTGTCAGTGCAATAAATTTGCCAGGGTCACGGGAAGTGCCTTGCGAGCAGGGGAATAGCCGTTTCTCAAGGTCATGGGCAAATATTTTTATTCGTTAACTGTGCGCTCTGATTGGGCGTTTTTGAGCGTTTTGCACTGTTATGACTCCTGGCACGGGGGTATTGAGTGGTCCCAGAGTTTGCTGAAACACCTGCTGGCCGGTTTTCTCCGGGAGTGGCCCTGGATTTGCACGGGCTTTGGGAAACGTTTGTAGCGAAAGCTGACACGCCAACCATAAACTGCCAGGCCCGGGGTTACTTGATCCCGGTACTGAATGCTGGCAACGAAGCCCGCATGCCCGGTTCCTGCCTGTTCAGGGAGTTCCGGACATTGCGGGCTTTTTTGTGCGTGTAACACTCAGGAGACACCGTGGACTTACTCAACACTACTGGCCCGGACCCGGTTCATACCACCTGCCCCTATTGCGGGGTAGGCTGTGGCGTGATGGCCTATTCCGACGGCGGCACACCGGTGGCCGGGGACAAAGACCACCCTGCGAACAAGGGGCGTCTGTGTGTGAAAGGTGCCAGCCTTCACGAAACCACCGGCCAGGAAGACGGACGGTTGCTGTTCCCGATTGTCAGGGGGCGCCGCAGCGAATGGGAGCAGGCGCTGGACGAGGTGGCACATGCGATACAGGACAGCGTCAAGACTCACGGCCCACAGTCGGTGGCCTTTTACCTGTCGGGCCAGTTGCTGACCGAGGACTATTACGTCGCCAACAAGCTGGCCAAAGGGTTCATTCGCACACCTCATGTGGATACCAACTCCCGGCTTTGCATGTCGTCGGCTGTGGCTGCTCACAAACGGGCCTTTGGGGCGGATGTGGTTCCGGGTTGCTATGAGGACCTGGAACTGGCGGACCTGCTGGTTCTGGCTGGCAGTAACGCCGCGTGGGCGCATCCGGTGCTTTACCAGCGTATGAAGGCCAGTGCGCGGGATGGGCGTCGAGTGGTTGTTATTGATCCACGCCGCACCGCCACCAGTGAACTGGCGGACCTTCACCTGGCGTTGCGGCCAGGTACGGATACGGTATTGTTCAACGGTTTGCTGAGTTGGCTCGCCGATCACGGTGGCCTGGATCAGGCCTACATTGATGCGCACTGCCAGGGTTTCGATAACGCATTGGCAAGTGCACGGGCGGCGGCCCCAAGCGTCGAATCGGTCGCAGAGCAGTGTGATCTTGCGCCGGAGGATGTCGAAACCTTTTATGCCTGGTTTGCTCAGACGCCGCGCACCGTCACCGGCTTTTCCCAGGGCATAAACCAGTCGATTGCCGGCACCGATAAAGGCAATGCCATTATTAACAGCCACCTGGCGACAGGCCGGGTGGGTAAGCCCGGAGCGGGGCCCTTCTCCCTGACCGGCCAGCCCAATGCCATGGGTGGACGGGAAGTGGGCGGGCTGGCCAATACCCTGGCCGCTCACATGGATTACGACAGCCCGGGAGCCCGATCACGAATGGCGGATTTCTGGGGTACCGGTGCGGTGGCCGATGGTCCGGGCTACAAGGCCGTGGACATGTTTGAGGCGGTTCACCGTGGTGATATCCGGGTGATCTGGATCATGGGAACCAACCCGGCGGTCAGTCTGCCGGATTCGGCCCGGGTTCGGGAGGCCTTGGCGCGTTGTCCCACCGTGATTGTTTCAGACTGCGTCGCCCACACTGATACCACGGACCTCGCGGACATCCTCCTACCCGCCGCTGGCTGGGGGGAAAAGGATGGCACCGTCACCAATTCGGAACGCCGTATTTCGCGGCAGCGTTGCTTCCTACCCCTGCCCGCGGAAGTAAAACCGGACTGGTGGATCATGAGTTCCGTGGCCGGAAAACTGGGGTTCGGCGAGGCATTTAACTATAAGCGGCCAGCGGATATCTTTCGCGAACACGCAGCCCTGTCCGCCCATGAGAACAACGGTGAGCGCCTGTTTAACCTTGCCGGGCTGGCTAACCTTTCAGATGCAGGCTATGAAGCGCTGATCCCGGTGCAATGGCCAGTTATGGAGGGCGCTGGAGTGGAGGCTGAAGGCTCGACACGACTGTTTTCCGATGGCCGTTTTGTCACCGACAACCAGCGTGCCCGCTTTGTCGCTATCAACACCCGATTGCCCGCCCAACAAACCAGTGACGACTACCCCATGGTGGTCAATACCGGCCGTATACGGGACCAGTGGCACACCATGACCCGAACCGCCAACACCCCACGATTACTGACCCACCGCTCAGAGCCCTATGTCGACGTGCATCCCGACGACATGGTTGCGCACCAGCTGAAGGAGGGGCATCTGGCGCGGTTGAGCCTCGGTGACGGCGGTTACGTGGGGCGAGTCCGAAAGAGCCCCGAACAGCGTCGTGGCGAGGTATTTATACCCATCCACTGGAATCGACAGTTTGCGTCCAGTGGGGTTGCAACACTGCTGACCGAATCAGTGACAGACCCAGTTTCGGGCCAGCCGGAGGCCAAACATGGGCGAGCCGACATAACGCCATTCCGCGCCCGTTGGCATGCACGATTGCTGGTCAGGCGCAATCGGCCCCGGCGCTGGCAGGCCGACTACTGGTGCCAGGCGCCACTGCAATACTGCGACAGTTGGTGGCTGGCCGGGCGGCAGCCAGTTGACTGGCCGGCGTCGATGACAGAGTGGCTGGGCGGAAAAGCGCATCTGGTAATGGCCGATGTGGCGCAGGGGCGGTTTCGCGCCGCCCGGCTGGTCAACGGGCAACTGGAAGCGGTGTTGATGGTCGACAGCGATCCGGCGTTGATACCGGAGACCAGTTGGCTGGATCGCTGTTTTGCCGAAACAGAACTTTGCGACTCCAGCCGCCGGGCGCTGTTGGCTGCACGGGACGTCGACGTGGAAGATCCGGGCGCCATGATCTGTAGCTGTTTTCAGGTTGGGGAAAACCAGATAGCCGGTGCCATTGCTGAAGGGGCGCAGTCGATAGAAGCCCTGGGTAATAGCCTGAAGTGCGGCACCAATTGCGGGTCCTGCATTCCGGAGTTGCGCGACCTGCTTGCGGTATCAGTCCGCGAGAGCGCGTAACAGAACCAGGGGGACCCGGTATCGCAAGCCACGGCTGCGCCCGGTGCCCTCCACGGTGCAGGTTTTCCGGTTCACCCGAATGATCCGACCTTCCAGCTCACGTTTGCCGGCGCCAAAGCTCACCGCATCCCCGATCGTCCAGTTCGCTATGAGTTGGCGTGTATCTGGCGCCTCAATGGGATCGTCGGGCACGGAAAGCCCTGCCTTTTCGGCCTGGATGGCGAGATGACGCCTGGCTGCCTCAGCACCGCCGCTGGCGTGGAGCTCGTCCAGTATCCGGTAGAAATGCTGATTATGGACGGAGCCCCGGTAGCGCTGGCCTGACACATGCTGGAGTAGGTGCGCAAATTCGTGGCAACAGGTGTGCGCCAGCAGGTTCAATGTGGTGACCGTACCCCCGAAATATTCTCTCTGGCGAATCTCCCGCCCGGATAGCCAGCCGCCAACGGCATCAGGCTGGTGCTTATCCATAATCATGCGCTTGCCGTAGGTGATCTGGTGCTGTTTCAGGCGTGGGTCAAAACGATGGTAGGTGGCCTGGCCCGAGCCGACACGGCATAGCAGGGTAGTGGAAGGGAGTTGATCGCGAACCCATTGTCGGGCGGGCGTCCATAGTATGGCGTGCGTTGTATCGCACATTAGTTGGCCAATACTGCGAGCCATGGGTGCTTCAATAGTCATCGATCAGGCGCATGTGGAGGTGGCGGGAAACACTCATGCCCTGATGATACCGGGTGTTGGTCTTGCCGTAAAAACAACAACGGCCAGCAAAGGCTGGCCGTTGTGACTTCGTGGACCGGAGGCTTAGCCTTCGATCGGCGAACGCCAGTCGTCCGCACCGGAAGTACCGGCAACAGCGTGTTCCCAGGTCACTTTACGGTAGGACAGGGACGCGGTTACCAGCTGGGTGAAGTCAGCGCTGGCGGCATCCTGGCAGTGCGGCATGTTGCACTGGATGTCGATGATGGTGGCATCTTCCAGGATGGTGGAGAAGAAGTGCTCCTGCTTGCCTTCAACAGAGGTGCGGTACCACTTCAGCTCAACCTTCGGCAGCATTTCGCCAGAAGCCAGGGCGTTGTACATAAGCGGGGTTGCTTTGTTCAGCGCGGAGGTGAACTTGAACGGCTTGTGAACGCGCTGACCGGAAGGCTGACCGGACTGGGGATCGGTCGGAACGGTGACAACGTGGCTGAATTCCTGTACCAGCACTTCGTCTTCGTGACCTTCAACGTAGATGTTGCCTACGGAGTCGGAGGTGAATGCGCCGGCGGTGATGTTGCCCTGAGTTTGGCCTTCGATGCTGATATAACAAGGAGTTGGCATAGTCTGCTCCATGACGTGTGAATGAGTAAGTGTCCTCGGGATCTCCCTGGACACTTAACACATAACAAAGGCCGTGCCAGAAACATAAATGTCTTTAATAACAGTAAGTAACGGTCTCCAGGTTGATAGCCTAAGGCTGGGCCAGGCAATCGGTTGCTGGCTTTGGGGCGAGATTTTGCTGGTCGAGCAAAAAATTGCTCAACGTAGGTTGAAATTAATCGGCAGGGTATAGGTGAAGGTCTGGCCTTTCATGGAGTCGGGTACTTCCGGCAGTGGTTCGGCGTCCTTGAGCATGTCCAGCGCAGCATCATCGAGCAACGCATGGTTTGAGGAGGCGTGCAAAGAGTGGTCTACCAGAGTGCCATCACGGCTGAACTCGAAAACCACCACCGGAGCGCCTTCCTGGCCAAGACGACGGGCACGACGTGGGTATTCGTAGTAGCGCCCCAGATGCCGGCTCAGTTCCGTGAGGTAGCGGTCCACATCGGAGGACTGTCCGGCAGTGAGTTCAACCTGCTGGCTGAGGCTTTCTTCTTCAGCAGTTTCAGCAGTGTTTTCGGACACTTGCTCCGTGCTCGTGTCGCTTTCAGTCGTATCAACCTGGGGCTCAGGCTCTGTTACTTCGGGTTGCGGTGTCGGCTCAGGTTCGGGTTGTGGCTCGGGTTCCGGTTCCGGCACAATTTCTGGCTCTGGCTCTGGCTCTGGCTCTGGCTCTGGCTCTGGCTCTGGCTCTGGCTCTGGCTCTGGCTCTGGCTCTGGCTCTGGCTCTGGTTTCGGAGTTGGCTCTGGGGGCGTTTCCTGTTCAACGGGGGGCTGGGGTTCGGGCGTTTCGGGCGCCGGTTTGCCGGCCAGGGAAATCTTGATAGCAGGCGCGGAATTAACGGCGGCGTTTCCGAGCGGTTTCAGTTCAGGAATTCGCTCGGGCGTGGCGATTACCACCACAATTGCAGTGATAACAACGGAAACGAGCAGAAGAAGGCAACGGACGGTCTTGCTGGCACCCATCAACTGGCGGGCTCCGTCAGCAGGATGACTTCCTGATAGCCGTTGTCCTCCAGCACACGAAGCAGCGACTCCAGATCAGACATGGCAATCTCGCGTTCAGCGGCGATTTTCAACGGGGATTCTTCATCCGGCGCTGGCAATGCCTTGGGAAGGCCCTGCGTCGTTACGGTGCGGCCGTCGACTTGCCACTCGCCTTTTGCAGTGACGGTCAGATCGGCATAGGGCTGCTCATTACCGGCTTGTTGCCCGGTACCCGGTAGCTCTGGCAACGGGGTGTCTGACAGTTGGCCTGCCACGATAAAGAACATCAGCAGCAGGAATACCAAGTTGATGAGCGGCAGAAGGGCGTCCTCGAGACGCTCCATCAATGATTGGCCCGAGGTAACGGGCGGCGGTACCAGATCCGTCATGGCTGCTCCGCAGCGTCAGGGGTGCGCTTCCAGTGGGTGGTAACGCCACTGTCAGTGAGCTGGCTGTAGGCCTGGGTGAAATGGGTCAGTTGGGTGGCAGACTCTGTGGCGAGGTTGATTTCGCTGACGCCACCGGCCCGGAGCTGCTGGACCAGACTGTCCACTCCATAGGTTTCTCCCTGCCAGCGAGCCTGGCCATCACGCTGGATGACCACTTCGGGGATCGGCTCTCCGGTGACTGAACTGGTGTCGCCCGTGCTGTTGCTAAGCTCCATGAAACTGACCGGCAGCAAACGGCTGGTGAGCATGAAGAACACCAGCAGAATGAAGACCACATCGATCAGTGGGGTGATGCGGATCGGGATCGGGCGTGCCGGGCGTGGTTCAACCAGTTGCATTGGCCAGGCGACCCTGATGCTCGTCCCCGGAATACTCCACAACGCGCCCGGTCCTGGTGCCGGTGGCCGGTGCCGACTCATCGTGGGTCTCCAACGCCGATTCGCTTTCCGTTGTGGCGACGGGGACCGAGAGAATGGTAACCAGTGCGCTATTGATGGTTTTCTGGATACGCCGCAGGCGGAATTCAATCCAGGCGGCCAGTGCGGCAAACGGAATGGCGATAACCAGGCCGGCCGCAGTTGTGGTGAGTGCTTCGTAGATGCCGCCGCTTAGCTGGGAGGCATTGGCGCGCCCTTCGGTGGCGGCCATGGCTCCAAACGCCTCCATCATGCCCAGAACGGTGCCTAAAAGGCCCAGCAACGGTGCCAGCGCGGCAATCACTTCGATGATCTTGAGCGGTGCCTCGAACGGCTCGAGGGCTTCATGGGCGTCCCTGGCGACGGACTCCCGAATCTGCTGGGGATCGGTGCCGGCATTGCGGGCGTTCATGGTGTTGACGATCAAGTGGTGCAGTGGGTTCAGTCGGGCGTATCGGCTTGCGGACCGTTGCAGGTCCTCCGACACGTTGTCGCCAGGCCTTTGTTGCCATTTTGTAATGGCCTTTTTAAGTTTGGCAGTAAACCTGGGGGCAAAAAAAGTGCCGAATAACATGAGGTAAAGAAAGGTGACAACACCTGCCAGGGCAATCGCCAGCAACACAATCATGACGGGGCCGCCCATTTCCAGCAGCTGACTGACCGGGCCGGCGCTGATTCCGGTGGCGTCGGCGAGCAGGGACTCGGACATTGGGGAAACCTCAGTTAAGAAAATAGGTCTAAATAGTAACGATTATCATTGAAATTGCAAGTTCTGTAACCTGCTGAAACCCGAGTCTCTGTTAGACTTACCAATATTAAATCCTCCAGTAATCGACACGTTATCCAGTGAAAAACAGATATTTAGCATTAAGGGACGTCAACCCGAACCTATCCTGCGTCCATGAAGCGGGAGCCACTCCGCTGTGATGATAAGACGCTGGCTAGCAAGCCTGGTTAATCGTGCTGTTGCCTTTGTCATCCTGGCCATCGTGCTGGCTGCTCTGGCGGTGGCCGTGGTCAGTTCTCTGGTGGGACGCTCGGAACTGGCGGGGCAGACAAGGGAGCAGGTGGAGACCATCGCGGAACTGGTTGCCAGCGATCTTGATGCACGCCTGGCCCAGCGCCGGGATACCCTGACCCATGTCGCGGAAGGGTTCACCATGGAGGAGGTGGTGCTGCGCTCCCGCTCCCGCCTTCTCGTCCGTCGCGAGATTGCGTTGCAACATATGTTCGACGGGATCTACGTATTTGATGCCAGTGGCAAGGTCATTGCGGAGTATCCAGAAAGCTTCCGGCAGACGGGGCTGGATGTCAGCGGCCGTGAGTATTTCCGCCAGACCTCAAGCCAGCTCACCTCCATTATCAGTGACCCTTATGTGTCGAACTACCGGGAGCGGCCCGCCGTTATGATGACGGCGCCGATTTTCGATCATCGTCAACGGTTTATCGGCGTGCTGGGAGGGGCGGTTTTTCTCGACGGCGACAACTTCATGGAAGACACCAGCGGTGTGAGTATTGGCAAAACCGGCTATATCAGCATTGCCACACGTACCGGTGTAACCCTGGGCCACGGCCGTACCGGTGAAACCATGGTGCCGCTCAGGCTTGAAAACGAGGCTCACAAGAAGGCGATGGCGGGCTTCGAAGGCACTTTGCAGACGCTTGACCAGGAAGGCACCGAAACCATCACCTCGGTGCGCCAGATGTCACAGGTGCCCTGGTTTGTGGCCGCTGTGTGGCCGGTGAATGAGGCCTATGCGCCGCTCAGCCGGTTGACGGACAGCTTTGCGCAGACTCTCCTGATCGTGATTCTGATTGTGGCACCCTTGGCGCTGGTTGTGTTTCGTCGGTTGATGGCGCCCATGCGAAATCTGGGGTTCCAGATCAGTGAGCGCCACCTGGGGATACGGACCGAGCCGGTGGACGTTCTGGGAGGCACGGAAATCCGCCAGGTTGCGGAGACCTTCAACACCGTGATGGAAGAGCGTGACGAAGTGCTGTCCTCCCTGGCCGAGCGCGAGGCGTTTTTCCGCTCGCTCACCCAGAGTGCGCCGATTGGCATTATCCAGACCGATGTTCTGGGCAGGATTGAGTTCGTGAACCCGGCGTTTGAGCGGATCATCGGGGTCAGCTCCAGTGACCTCCAGCATACCCCCCTGATTCAAGGCGTATACGAAGAGGATCAGGCTGGCACGGTTGAAGCGTGGCGAGAGGCTCTGCGCAGCAAAACAGTGTTCCGAGGGCGATTCCGCCTGAAAAGCCGCTCCGGAGGTGGCGTGGTGTGGGCGGATGCCATGACGGCGGTGATTGAGACGGAGGAGCGTTCACTGGGTACCATCACCGTAGTCAGGGACATCACCCACGAACTGGAGATCGAGGCGGAACTGGCCGAGCAACAGAAACGCGCGGACAGTATTCTGGGCGTATTGCAGGAAGGCGTATTGATGGTGGATGCCGAAGGCATTATCCGGTACTCCAACCAGGCCGCGTCCGGGTTCCTTGGATTGGCCGAAAACGGCGAGCGGCAGAACTTTTTCACGCTGGTATCGATTGAAGACGAGAACCATCGCTGGGAGGCTGACGATTTTCTGCGCAGTACCGATGTGGATAGCCTGTATGCCACCCTGCGAAACAGGGCGGGCCAACTCTTCGATATAGACCTGGCAATGCTTCATCTTCGCCGGAAAAGCCATAATCACCGTATGGTATTCGTGATCCGGGACGACAGCGCCCGCCGTCGCGAAGAAGAGCGACTGTCCTGGGAAGCGACCCACGACAGCCTGACGGGCTTGCTCAATCGTCGGGCGTTCAATTCTTCCCTGGTCAAATGCCTGACGGATACCAACAAGAAAACGGCGGCCAGCGTTCTGATGCTGATCGACCTGGACTATTTCAAGCCCGTCAACGACGAAGGCGGGCACTTGCTGGGAGATGATTTGCTGGGGCGACTATCGGACCTGCTCACGCAGTCCGTGCGCCAGTCGGACACGGTGGCACGTCTTGGTGGCGATGAATTCGGCATAATCCTGCCCGCCTGTGGTCAGCAGCGCGCTGTCGAGCTTGCCGAGAAAATCCGAGCCGGTATTGAAGCCTTGCGTATAGAGCAGGACGGCAGGACGTTTGGAGTGACTGCCAGCATCGGCCTGACCGAGATGGGTGTCGCGGATACAGGGCCCCGGGAAGTCGTTGCGCGTGCTGACGAAGGCACCTACGCCGCCAAGGCCCAGGGGCGAAATCGTGTGGTGACGGTTCCCTTACCGTCACGGCAGAAGCCGGATTGATCACCACCACCCCGCAGAGCTGCCCGCCTGCCACAGCAAGCGTAGAGCGAGCAGGGTCAGAAGAACGTTGAACACGCGGCTGAAGTGCCGATTGCTCAAGGACTTGAGCACGTGGAGCCCCAGCCAGGTGCCGGCAAAACCAAAGCTGATCATGGCCAGTATGAACATCAGCCAGTCGCGGAAAACGAAACCAGCGAGTCCAAAAACCAACGCTTTGGGTGCGTGCTGGAGCGTCATTGCCGTGGCGAATGTCGCGACGGTGGTGAAACGCTCGGTGTGCATCTGCTTGATGAAGGAGGCCACCAGGGGACCGGTTGCGCCCACAAACAGGGAAATGAAACTGGTCAACGCAGAGGCAAGAAAGATCCCGATGCTGCCGAAGGCTCCCTTTGGCAGAGCGGGGCCCCAGCACAGGTAAAGCACGAAAACGCCAATGGTCAGTTGCCACAGATAGGGCGGCAGGTCGATCAGCAACCAGGCGCCAAGCCCCGCTCCGACCAGTACCCCTGGTGCGAAGGCTGCAATGGCTTTCCAGTCGGTGTGCTGCCAGGTCAGTGTGGCTCGCCCGGCGTTGGAACCCAACTGGATCATACCGTGAACCGGTATGATCGCCGCCGGTGGTATCCAGAACGCCATCAATACCAGCAGCAGAACCCCGCCCCCGGCGCCAAGGCTGGCGGTAATCATCGACGTAATGACAGAGCTCAGCAGCAGGAAAACGGCCGTTGCGGTGTTCAGGCCTTCCGGGATGAACGTCAGTTCCAAGGCGGGCTCCGGGTTTATTGGCAGAAGCGGGTATCAGCGAGTCGCGCGGTTTTACACAGCGCCTCGGTGGCGAGTTGAACATCCGCCACATAATACAGCGAAGCCAGCCCGAAGCGATCCCGCCCCAAATTGTGGAACACCATGCCAAAGGCAATGTCTCCCGCACTGAATCGCTCATGCTCCTGGGCAAAATAAATCGCAGGCTTCGACAGTGTCTCATCTTCCAGCAGGGACTGAACGCGGCTGGCACCGCCGTGATAAGCCTGGACCAGAAGCAGCGTAAAAAGCTGATCCCCTTTATCATCGGGCAGGTGACCGAAGCGCGCCTCGAAGGGCGGCCTGAGGTTGCGGGCATTCTGATCCATCAGTTTGAGGGCGCAGTCAATCTGTGCCAATCGATGCCAGTGGTTGGCGGGTTTGATCCGGCAGTCTTTGAGCGCCGAGGGTGAGAGCTGAAGGATGCCTTTGGCGTTGGCGGCAGAGTGCGCCCTTTGCTGGCCGCTGCTCTCGATCAATACCTGGCCGCCGAGGTACTTGGGCAGGCTCACCGGCAGATCGAGGCGTTGCTGCTGCTCACGCAGGCTATAAACGTACATCAGTGCCTCGTGGAGTGGCTGTGGTGCTTCCTGAGAGGCGAACGACAGATCGTCCCAGGCACCCCAAATCAGTTCCGAAGGCAGGGTGCCAAGGTAGCGTGCAACGGCTTCATCCAGGTTGACGTGCGGCTGTCGACAGGACAGGGCGAAGGGGTATCCGGTCCTGTCGGGGCCGCCCGGGGTCCAGTCGTCAGCGCGGCCAGTGGCTGCCAGAGAGGCTCTGGTATCATTCAGGCGAATCTGGGTGGCCTCACGGTCGGAGCCATCGTCGATATAGCCAAGGAACTGGCCGCGCATATCGAACAGAATGTGCCGATCGGGCTTAGAGCAATATCCGGACTCCTTCAGTACCCAGCGGCGGATGGTTGTGATGTTCTGGTATACCCCCTGACTTGACCAGTAGGGTGAGCTGCGAACAACGCTGGTCCAGTTCTCGGCAGGTTCCGGCGGTTTTTTACTCGCTTGCGAAGTGGACGCGATAACAGATGTGACTATTATAACGACAGCAAGAAAGTGACGCTTAAAGCTCATGTTCATAAATACCGGTTTCCCCAATCTCCCGAAAACAGAATAACAAACGGAATCGATCATGAAGCAATCCGAATACCTCCGATACGACGCGGTAGCGCTTGCCGACCTGATTCGCCGCGGAGAAGTCGCGGCCAGTGACATCTGTGAGGCCGCTATTGAGCGTGCGGCCACGGTGAATGGCAAGCTCAACGCCATCTGCCACCCCCAGTTCTCCGATGCACTGAACCAGGCGCCTACACCGGATAGTACCTTCTCGGGCGTTCCCATGCTGCTTAAAGATCTGGCCCAGGAACAGCAAGGCCAGCCCTGTACCTACGGCAGCCGGGGGTTGAAGAAAAACATCGCGTCCCGGGATTCAGAGTTTGTACGCCGTGCACGGGCTGCGGGCCTGGTATTCCTGGGCCGCACCGCAACGCCGGAGTTCGGATTGAAGGCAGTCACCGAATCGAAACTCTGGGGAGCCTGCCGTAATCCATGGGATACGGATCGGACACCGGGTGGTTCCAGTGGCGGCTCCGGTGCTGCGGTGGCGGCGGGTATTGTACCCATGGCGGGAGCCAATGACGGTGGCGGCTCGATTCGCATTCCGGCGGCCTACAACGGGCTGTTCGGGTTGAAACCGTCGCGCGGTCGCATTTCCTCCGGCCCTTCGGTGGGTGAGGCATGGACGGGCGCCTCGACCGATCACGTGGTCACCCGCACGGTTCGAGACAGCGCCGCCATGCTGGACGTGCTGGCTGGCCCCGCGGTGGGAGATCCCTTTACCATTGCACCGCCGGCCGCCCCCTATGCCAAGCTGATGCAGCGGGCGCCACGCAGCCTCAAGATTGGTGTATTTACGTCGTCGCCCTACGAAACCGACGTGGCAAGGGAGTGTGTGGATGCCGTTGAGGAGACTGCGCGCACTCTGGAAAACCTGGGGCACCGGGTGGAGTATGCGCGTCCGGAATTCGACGGCATGGCCCTCGCCCGCTGTTATCTGGGGCTGTATTTCGGGGAAGTGTCTACGTTGATGGACCGCGCGAAAGCCGAGTTTGGTGCCCGCGATGACGACTTCGAACTGGATACCCGTCTGATCGGTATGTTGGGGCGGACCATGCCTCTACCGGACTACGTGCGCCGTCGCCAGCAGTGGAACGATTTTGCTCGCGCCCTGGGGGCGTTTTTTGAAGGTTACGACATGTACCTGTGCCCGACGGCTGGCCAGTTGCCGGCGAAGATTGGCGAGTTGGATACCCCATCCCATCTGCAGGTGGCTGCCCGGCTGATGTTGCTGCTGAAAGCCGGCAAGTTGGTACACCGCAGTGGGCAAGTCGACCAGATGGCTATGGAAAGCCTCGCCCGCACGCCCTTTACCCAGCTTGCCAACCTTACCGGTACACCTGCGATGTCTGTCCCGCTCGCCTGGACAGCCGCCGGATTGCCGGTGGGAGTGCAGTTCGGCGCTCCGCACGGAGACGAAGGCACCCTACTTCAGCTGGCGGCACAACTGGAAGAGGCCAACCCCTGGTTTGGGCGCTACGAACTGCTGGAAGCAATGATCTGACGCCATGCACTGAAACAATAAATAACGCATTGTGATCCGGGATCACCGTATCCACGTTTATCTTTATGGCAGGAACAGGCTATGCTGTGAGTCAGGAAGAGCCCATTCTTCCTGAACGACCCTGATGGCATCGAGGAGGCGAGCGTATTATGAACCAACCGATGGCAATCGACGAACTGGTGTCTGTAGCACAGGCCGAGGCCATGGGGGAGCTTGATGCCCCAATGATGGCGATCGTACTGTCCAGCGAACAAAGCTACGACTTGCCCATTAACTCTCTTGAAACCGATGCCGACAAGGCCCGCTGGGGATTGATCCTGCGCGCGGCCCGAGAGCATGTGGAAGCCGATGCGGTTGCCGTGCTGTACCCGGCGTGGACCACCATCCGCAGCAAGAAACCGGCGAAAGCCGAAGCAGGGTCAGAGGACACCCAGTCAGTGGCAGATAGCGACGAAGAGCAGCCTGCGCGTGGTGAGGATCCGGCAGAGCCCATCGACACACTGTTTGTGCAGTTGCACACCCGCGACCGCATCTACTGGCGTGGCTTTGAGCAGATCCGTGATCCCAAGCACCAACGCATTATCGGCTTCCGACGGATCAAGGCCTTGTCCACCGAATACGGTCGTGACGAAGCACCGTCAGTAACCTCCTGGCTGAACACCCTGTTTGAGCCGCTGCCTGATGAAGGCGAGGAAACCGAGGTGGATATGGAATTGGCGGATCTGCTGGATGAACCGGAGGTCAGCGCCGCTCTGTATCCACGCCAACTCCGTGCACTGCACTGATTAATCTGCCATTGGGAGCCCCGGTGTCGAAAGGCACCGGGGCCAGGCTCAGATGGCCATTGCCCTCTCGGCTACCCAGTAAAGGCTGATTGCGCCTACTGCAATCAGTGTCAGCGGAACGACTGCCCTGCCGTAAAGGTGTGTTTTACCCCAGAGGTAAAGCAGCGGGAAGGCAATAACCAGCAGGCCCAACTGCCCGAGCTCTACGCCAATGTTGAATCCGGCGAGAGCCACGACGGTCTGGGAAACACCGCTGGTGAGATCCCCCAGAACGCTGGCGAACCCGAATCCGTGTATCAGCCCGAACCCAAAGGCCAGCTTCCAGGTTTTCCTGCCCAGTATCGGCCACATCACGTTCATGGCGGCCACCGCTATGGACAGGGCGATGATGGTCTCCACCCAGGCGATGGGCAGACGAACAATGCCAAGGGCTGCCAGTGCCAGGGTTACGGAATGGGCTGCCGTGAACGCGGTCACGATCCCCGTCAGCTCCCACAGCCGCTGCTTCAGCCCCACCGGCGTGCTGCCATCGTTTTTTCTCAGTGTGGCCGGCAGCATCAGCACCAGAAGAAACAGTATGTGGTCGAGGCCGATGAGCAGATGGATGACACCTTCGTACAGGAAGGTTCCGAACAGCTGCAGGCTTCCTGGTGCGTCTCCGGCGGAGAGCGCCAGTTGGCGACTGTCAGGGCCTACTACCCCCAGCGTGCTGGTGCCGCCGCTTTCAAGGCTTATCAGGCCGCGATGGAGCGGGTCCTGTGAGAACAGAAGGTTGTATGTCAGGGTGTCGGACGTGGCGCCATCGGGGCAGCTAATGGTGTAGAGACCGGCGGCATAGGGGCCGTCGCTATGGCTGGCAAGCCCCCATTGCTGGCCGGTCAGGCGGCAATCGGCCTGGGCGCTGGACAAGGTTACGCCCTGCTCTACCCATCGGGTAATCTGGTCCCGGCCAGCACGGAGTTCCGCACCACTGAGCTGGCGATCCCCGTTCCGGTCCAGCGGCAAGGCCACCGAGACGTCCCGGAGTGCCACATCGATCCGTATCTCGCCCCGGTCCTGGTTCAGGTAGATGAAGCTGTCGCTGGCTTTGTGGGCCCATGCCGTTCCGGAGATCAGGGTCAGCAGGACCATGGATACCACCAGGTTGCCCCATTGTTTCATACCCCTCATGATTCAGCCTCCGGGTAGCGTGCATCGGTCTGCCCCTGCTCTTTCAGCCAGGTTCTCACCTTCCGGGCTGGCTCGTTGTCACCCGCCGCATCGGCGGCACGCAGTAGCAGCCGGGTATCAAGAGGCTCGCGTTGGCTGCGCCAGTTGTCCGCCGCAAAGGTCAATGCGGTCTCGGCATCGCCTTCCACGTCCAGTTGGAAACGCGCCATGTCTCGCTGGTGCAGCAGGTTTCCGCGCCAACGAGCCTCTGCGAAGCGCTCCCTGAGGCTTTCGGCCAACGTCTCTGCAGTCGGGTGCCCTGACTCAGCCATGGCAATAGCCCGAATAACGGCCAGCGAATCCACTTGTTCATAGTCGTCGGTCAGGGCCAGTACCTTGTCATTCTGGTTTCGGCCCAGATACCAGTCTGCCAGTTGGGTGCGGGTATAGAGATCGTCGGGGGCGATGCTGAGCACCGTTTGCCAGTGATCCTCCGCAGCGGGGCTACCTATCTGCGCGGCGATATCCCCCAGGGTTCCCTCCGCCCAAAGCCGACTGGTGACATCGGCATCGGTTGCGTCTGTTCGTCGTTGGAGTTTCTGGTAGGCCGCTTCGGGGCTACCCGTGCGGGCATCAACCTGAGCCGTGCAGCTGTCGGCAATCAATCCGGGGTAGGATTGTTGCAACTGGGCGCAGTGCTTTCGTGCGTCTTCATAATTGCCCTGAACGATTTCCAGGTTGGCCAACAGCAACCGAGCCTGGTTTTTCTGGAGTGTGGCGCTGGATCGGGCTACGACGGTTTCCAGGTCTTTCCTGGCACTGTCAAAGCGGTGGAGGCTCTGGTCCAGTGTTGCCCTGAGGGTAAGCAGCCGGTCGGTCATTTCTCCGGACCATCGCTGCAACATCCCGTCGGCATAGCCCAGGAAACGGGGGTCTCCGGTGCTTCTGGCACGGGAGATCTGATTTTGTACGGTGTCTGCCAGCTGCTCGGGCGAAACCGGTAATTCGGACGTGGTCAGTGCCGGCTCTGGCAGTTCAACAAGAATATCGGTGTCGGAAAAATCTGTCTCGATAGGTCCGGGTGCAGCGGTTGCGACGTTTGGAAAACCGGCCATCAACCACAGCCCGACACAAAAAGCCCCGCCCCGAAGGGCAGGGAATGTGCTTGCCGGCTTCAGGCGTACTGAAGGCCGGCAAGGGGTCCTATTGGATGAACAGATCGTCGAAGGCCTGTTCATTATTCTGGTCATTGAAGCTGAACTCCTTGTCGTTGATCTGAACGGCTTCACGGGTGTCGTCGGTGTTTGCGATCTCAGCCTTCACAAAGGTTGAGAAATCCACCGCCGGATCTGGCCTGTCACCGCCACCGCCGCCGCTGCTGGAGCCGTCGAAACACCCCGCCAGTGCCAGGGTTATCAGGCCCGTTCCGGCTAACTTCATAGTGAGTTTCATGATTCACTCCTTATGAGTTGGGTGAGCCGGCCAGCGGAGTTGCCAGATATGGGAACACTTCCTGGAGCTCAGCTGGGTCAAGTTGCACACCGTCGGTAAACGGGGCGTCCTTGTTCGGGGCATCAGTGGTCAATGCGCCCATGACTACACGCAGGGCAATATCCACGGTGTCATCCACCGGGCGACGGCCATTCGGGAAGCCGGCGTTGTCACCACCGAGAACACCCAGGTCATTTTGCGAGGCTGCAGGTGTGGCTGCGATTTCCGGGTTCAGTCGCAGCATTTCTGACGTTTGCACGCCTACCGGCATGTTTACATCGGGTACGCCGGTCAGGAACGCTGTTACCAGATCGGTCCGCGGGAAGTTATTCGGTGCCTCAGCGCCTGCGCTGCTGAACAATATTTCCAGCAGTTCGGGCAGGGTCGGATGAGTCACGTAGGTAGCGAACTGGCCATCGTTCATGGGCTCGCTGGCGTTGAACCGGTCCTTGTCTTTCAGGCCGATCACGACTTCGTTTACCAGCGGCATACCGAGACGTGATACCTGGGTCCATGCGCCGCCTTCAACGGTTGCACCTTTGCCATCAACGGTCGGTTGCGGATTGATGACTCGGGCCTGGCGAACGCTGGCGGTCGTCCAGCCGCCGATGACGGGCTGATCCATTCCGGTGACTGCGGTGCCGGTCAGGCACTCGGTCGGTACTTCCAGGGCGAAGGAGGTCACGTTCTTGTCTGCAAGATCACCGGCACCTTCGCCGTCACGTGGGCCGAGCGGGTTGGTGTTGACCAGGTCGAAGATCTCGCCAAGGTTGACCGCGAAAGCTTCCTTGCGTTGACCCACGAAGACCTGCCCGTTGGTGGCGCAGCCTGGAATGCCAATCTCGAAGATGTGCTGGTTGGCGTAAGCTTGGTATCCGCCGGGAAACGATTTTCCGCCGATGTTGTCCAGTGGCTTGTCGAAGGTGGCGGTGCCATCCGTGACGTTGGTGGCGGTCTCGACAGTACCGGTACGACGGTCGCCCCGAATAACCGATACAGTATAGTCTTGGCTGAACTGTACGTTCGCTTCGTCGCTGGCATCACCGATGTTTTTGAGCGGTACGGACACCATTCTTTGGTCGCCATCGGGGCCGACCGGCAACTGTTTATCCTCTAGGTTATCCGAGAACTGAAAGCGGAACGTGAGGTTTTCCTGTGCGTTGCCGCTGTTGTCGATGTGGATTTCATAAACCGCGTCTTCATCCAGATCGAAGTAGTTGGGACCGCCATACGCATCCTGCAGTGGCAGGTAATTCGCGATCAGGGTGACGAAATCCGCACGTCCCGTCTCGTAACTGCGGAACATGTAGAAATCGGTCCCGTCCACCTTGGGTACTTCAGTGATAAAGGGTGCTTCGCGGTGGCTTGAGGCGTTTGCTGCGCCGGCACTGATACAGAGTCCGGCAACCGCAATGGCGAGGCCGGAGCGTTTTAGTAAAGTATTCATTCCGTTTTCCTCTTCTATTGTTGGTGTTGCAAAGGGGGTTACGGAGCGATTAGAGAAAAGGATGCAGTTCTCACCAAAAAAAATTGAAAGCGTCTTATCCGGAAGCAGGCTGACTTAGTACGAATAGTGAGTACATCACGTTCAGCCAACTTGTGAGGCGTGTGTCAGGTGGCGGGGCTGGCGGTCCAACACAGCGTTATTCTTCAAGTCGACCCAGAGCGACTATGCTTCATGGTGTTTGTTTGATTTCAGGGCCAACAACATGCTCCATCGCACCCAATGGGTTTCCGACGCCATTGCCCGCATTGATGCGGATTTCAATCGTTCTGCAGACACCCATCTGATCAAGCTGGACCTGCCGGGCCTGCGTGACGTTGATATCTATCTCAAGGATGAGTCGACCCACCCGACCGGCAGCCTCAAACATCGGCTGGCACGCTCACTGTTTCTGTTCGGGCTCTGTAATGGCTGGATTACGCCAGGCACCCCGATCATCGAGGCCTCGAGTGGATCGACAGCGGTCTCCGAGGCCTATTTTGCCAAGCTCCTCGGGCTGCGTTTTATCGCAGTCATGCCCCGAACGACGTCGGCACAGAAAATTGCCAAAATCGAGTTCTATGGGGGCGAGTGTCACCTGGTGGAGAATGGCAGTGAGATCTACGCTGAATCTCAGCGTCTGGCCCGTGAGCTCGGTGGTCACTACATGGATCAGTTCACCTACGCTGAGAGGGCGACAGACTGGCGGGGTAACAACAACATTGCCGAAAGCATTTTCGAGCAGTTGCGACGGGAGCCGCACCCCATACCGCGCTGGATTGTTGTCAGCGCGGGCACCGGTGGCACGTCGTCAACCATCGGGCGCTACATCCGCTACGGCGGCCATCTTGCCCGGGGTTGTGAGCTGTGCGTGGCGGACCCGGAAAACTCGGTGTTCTATGACGCCTTCGCTAGCGGGCGGTCTGATATTGTCGGCCAGTGCGGTTCGCGCATTGAGGGTATTGGTCGCCCCAGGGTTGAGCCCTCTTTCAGCCCGACGGTGATTGAGCGCATGGTTCGCGTACCCGATGCGGCCAGTTTTGCCGCGCTCCGGTATCTGGAACATCATCTTGGCCGGCGTTGTGGCGGCTCTACCGGTACCAATCTGATTGCCACACTGAGCCTCGCCAGTGAAATGCAAAGCGCCCGAGAGGGCGGGTCGGTTGTCACGCTTCTGTGCGATGGTGGCGACCGTTACACCGACACCTATTTCAATCCCGCGTGGCTTGCCAACCAGGGCCTGGAGTTAACCAAGTGGGAAAAAGCGCTGGACGATTTTGATCAAAGCGGCGTGTTTGAGCCCGATCTGATGACCTGCATGCATCCTGATGGGCATTCTGAACGTAAGGTCGACTAATACCTGTAGAACAAAACAAGGGATCGTATAGATGGTAACCAGCAATTCTGAGCAGGATGATCTGATGGGACTGCTAATCGCAGTGTCCCGGGAAGACCGACTGGCCTTTCAGCGGCTGTATGAAAAAATTTCCGGCAGGATGTTCGGGCTTTGCCTGAAACTGGCCAGTCAGCGAGATCTGGCAGAAGAGGCCGTTCAGGATGCCTTTGTGCAGATATGGCACCACGCTGGTGAATATCACAGTGAGCGTGGCGCTCCCCTGAGCTGGATGCTGACGATTGCCCGTTATCGCACACTCGATCTTATGAGGAATCGGAAATCGCGGCCGACGTCCGGCGATGCCCACCTTGAGCGTGTTGCCGATGAACGTGACGGTCCGTTGGACGAATCACTTCGTGTGGCGGGCAGCGCCGAGCTTCGCGGGTGCCTGGATGAACTCTCAGAGACGCAGCGGGACAGTATCCTGTTGTCTTATTATCGGGGGTTTACCCACGATGAGCTTTCCGAGGCCCTGAGTTCTCCCATTGGAACCGTAAAAAGCTGGATTCGGCGCGGATTAATGGCTTTGAAGAGGTGTCTGGAACGATGAATAAGACACCGGAAAGAATAGAAGCATTGGCAGCGGAATACGTGCTTGGCTCCCTTCATGGGGCAGCCCGTCGGCGTTTCGAGCGCTGGATGATGGAGTCGGTTCGAGTCCGCCAGGAAGTCTGGTTCTGGGAAGAGAAGCTGGGGCACCTGGGCGCACGCATTGAGGAAGAACAGCCTCCGGCGTCGGTCTGGGCTGGCATCGAACGCCGGCTTTGGGCCCGGGAGGATAAACCCGAGTCGGCAGTTGCGGCCAATGATGCGTCCGGCCGTTGGTTCTGGCCTGGCTGGAGCATGCTGGCAACGGCTGCGGCGCTGGTGCTGGCCGTTGTCCTGGTGCAACAGCCAGAGCCAGAGGTGGATGACCGTCTTTCAGGCGCCATCGTACAGGCGGACGTGAGCGATCCCCTATGGTTGGTCAGTGAGTCATCGCTCGACAGGCAATTGAAACTGCGTCCCGTTGCTGCGACGGCGGCCCAGCAGGGCAAGGATTATGAATTGTGGATCGTGCCGGCGGATGGCCAGCCCCTGTCGCTCGGGGTTATTCCGGTGGGTGGAACCTATCAGGTAACTCTGGATGATGAGGCGCGTGCGCTTCTCAGCAATAGCCGAACACTGGCGATCAGCCTGGAGCCGGTGGGAGGCTCTCCCACCGGCCAGCCGACCGGGCCGATCCTGCACGTTGCGAAATTGTATGAACTCTAATCGTTGAGTGCGGATGAATGGCTCGGCAAACTAATGGCTCGATAGCAGCGTGATGCACAGCTGGGCGTTCTGGACAAAGTGTCCGAACGCCGTCAGCTGATCGTCGGAGGGCACATAGTCCGCCGCCGCGTTGTCCGCGTAAAACAGGCCGACCAGTCGCCCCTTCGCTTTCAGGGGGCCGATCAGCGCCGGCACGTTCCCCAGCCAGCGATCATAGGCAACCCCTTCGGTTTTCGATTTTGGCAGATAGACACTGCAATCAGCGTGGGGTAAGAGCGCCCCGAGAGGACCGGTGCCATCCTTGCGGATGGTGAAGTTGTCCTTCCAGGCTTCGGTGCCCCTGCCCCCCAGCTTGCGCGGCACCAGTTCAAGCCCGCTGCGGTCGCTCATCAGCAACACAACCCGCTGCATGCCGATTGCCCGGTGAATGCCCTCGATGACCAGCTGACAGACTTCGTTGATGTCCGGTTTGTCGGTAAGGCTGTGGGTAAGATCGCGGAGAATCTGTAACTGCAGGTTGGGGTCCACCTCTGGTGCGCGCACCGCCTCCTCGCCGGAGCTGCCCTGGCTGCCAGGCATCAGCGCGGTCACCTGGGGAATGCCCAGCGACACCGCGACCCGCGCGGCTTCTCCGGCATTCACCTTGAGCTGGTCCCGAACGGCTGCAGGGTTCTCTCCGATGTCCTGCCCCAGGGCTTCCATGACCTTTTCCATGTCGTCGCCGCGCCAGCCATTCTCGGACAGTCTTGCCATCTCAACGGAGTGGCGCACCAGGCTGGCGGCCTTCGAATTGGCCTGCCCGGGCGCAACCACCTCGCGAATAAAGGGGCCGAGTGACCAGGCGTCCACCAGGCCACGGGTAATTTCGGTAAAGGTGGTGTGGAGCGCGGCTTTCTGGGCCTCCAGTGTCGGCTCCCCCTCACGCAGCCGGGATTCCAGTTCACTGGCCTGCTCGGTCTCGCAGGACCAAAAAGCCAACTCGCCAATGTTCATCAGCAGGGCCCCGATGAACACTTCCTCCAGGGCGTGCTCGTTGCGCTTTGGCAGCAGGCAGCGGGCCTGGACGGCGGCGTGGATGGCGCGGGCCAGGCAGCGAAGCAGGTGTGGGCGGTCGTTGCGTTTGAGCAGGGAGTCCACGATCAGGGACGAGATGGCCATGGACTTCACGGCGTCGAAGCCGATCAGGGTGATGGCGCGGCTTACGGTGCTTACCTGGGTGCGAGTCTGGTTGTAGAACACCGTATTGGACAGCCGAAGCACCTGGGAAGTGAGCTGGGCGTCGTTGAGAATAACGTTTGCAAGCTCGTTAACCGTGCTGTTACTGCTGTCAGTCAGTTCACCAATTCTGCGAAGAGTGTTTGCCAGTACCGGCAGTTCCACTTTGCTGAGGTAGGTCACCCATGCCTGGGTCGAGTTCATCCTTGAGGGCGGAGTCTCGGTTTTTGTGGTCAAAATTGCGCGCGCCTCGGGATTGTTAGTCATGTTCTTGTAATGAATCAGTCTAGTTCAGTCGTGGTCTTCGTGTCAGGTGGCAAATGGTGTAAGGGGATTTACCAAGGTGGCGGATTCGGGTTTGCCATCGGTTTGGTTTATAATCGCGCGTTTTACCTCTGCACCCACAAGGCGCTGACAAAGCGTTCACAAGGCAACGTTGTGATTGTATTTGACCAGGTACAGAAGTCCTACCAGGTAGGTGGGCGGGCGATCCCCGCGCTACACCCCACCAGTATGACCATCGACACCGGCGAGGTGTTTGGCATCGTCGGCCACTCCGGCGCGGGCAAGTCCACCCTCGTGCGCCTGATCAATCTGCTGGAGCCACCCACCGGTGGTCGCATCCTGATTGATGATGAAAATATCACCGGCTACAACGCCAGCGAGCTACGGGCCTTCCGTCGCAAGGTGGGCATGATATTCCAGCACTTTAATCTGCTGTCCTCGAAAACGGTGGCGGACAACATTGCCTTCCCCATGAAACTCGCGGGCATTTATTCCCGCACCGAGATTCGTGACCGGGTGGACGAGTTGCTGAAACGGGTCAGCCTGGTGGATCAGGCCAATAAGTACCCATCGCAGCTCTCAGGTGGACAGAAGCAGCGTGTTGGCATCGCCCGCGCCCTGGCCTGCCGCCCGACGATCCTGCTTTGCGACGAAGCCACCAGCGCCCTCGACCCGCAAACCACCCAATCGGTCCTGAAGTTGCTGGCGGACATCAACCGCGAACTCGGCCTGACCATCGTACTGATCACCCATGAGATGGACGTGGTACGCCGTGTCTGTGACCGGGTAGCGGTGATGGATGCCGGCGAAGTGGTCGAAATGGGCGCGGTCAGTGATGTCTTCCTGCACCCGAAGCACCCCACCACCCGGGACTTCGTCTTCGAGAGCGAAAGCATCGACCATGAGGAAATGCAGCAGGACCTGCAGCACGCCAAAGGCCGCATCCTGCGTCTCACCTTCCGTGGCGAATCCACCTACACGCCACTGCTGGGCAGCGTGGCACGGGAATCCGGCGTGGATTTCAGTATCCTCTCCGGCCGGATTGACCACATCAAGGACACGCCCTACGGCCAGCTGACTCTCTCGCTGGTGGGCGGCAATCTCGATACCGCCATGCAGGCCTTTGAGGCGGCGGACGTTCATGTGGAGGTGCTGCGCTGATGGAAGCCTTGATGGGAGACCTGTTGAGCAACGTGGACTGGACCGAGATCGGCTGGGCCAGTTGGGACACCCTGGTGATGGTGGGCATGTCGCTGCTGTTCAGCGTGCTGATCGGCCTGCCGGTAGGCGTGCTGCTGTTCCTGTTTGGCAAGCGCCAACTGCTGGAACAGCCCATCGCTTATGCGGTGCTGTCCTTTGTGGTGAACGTGCTGCGTTCCGTACCGTTTATTATCCTGCTGATCGTGATGATCCCGTTCACAGTGATGTTGATTGGTACATCTCTTGGCGTGGCCGGCGCGATTCCGCCACTGGTGGCCGGTGGTGCTCCTTTCTTTGCCCGTTTGGTCGAAACGTCGTTGCGCGAAGTGGATAGGGGAATCATCGAGGCTACCCAGGCCATGGGCGCGACTGTAAAACAAATTGTATTCGGAGCCTTGTTGCCGGAGGCCCTGCCGGGCATCATCGCCGGTATTACGGTTACCGCGATTACGTTGGTGTCCTACGCTGCCATGTCCGGCGTAGTCGGCGGTGGCGGTCTTGGCGACCTGGCGATCCGCTTCGGTTACCAACGATTCCAGACTGACGTAATGGTGATTACAGTGGCGCTGTTGGTCATTTTTGTACAATTGCTCCAGATGGCGGGCGACCGTCTCGTTCTGTATTTCAGCCGCAAATAGGCTCAGTTTGGGTGCAAGCCCATGGCGGGAAAGCCCTTCCGAAAAACGCCCGTAAGTACGTCCCTGTAGGGCTCGGTCGCGCCATCCCTGGCGCTCCACGTTTTCGGAAGGGCTTTCCCGCCACGGGCCCGGAGTCTTTGCTGGCTTCCGAGGTCTGAATGATATTTTAAACAACAGGAGAACGTGCTTATGAACTTCAAAAAGACCCTGGTGGCAGTGGCTGCCATTGCGACATTCTCTTCCGCAGCCCTTGCGGAAAAGCTTTCCGTGGCGGCAACGCCGGTACCTCACGCCGAGATCCTGGAATTTGTTAAGCCCAAGCTGGCGGAGCAGGGCGTGGAGCTGGATGTGAAGGTGTTTACCGATTATGTCCAGCCTAACGTGCAGGTGGATCAGAAGCGGATGGACGCGAACTTCTTCCAGCATCAGCCGTACCTCGACGAATTCAACGATGGCCGTGGTACCAACCTGGTCAGCGTAGTGGGTGTCCACGTTGAGCCGTTTGGTGCCTACTCAAGCCGGATCGACTCTCTGAAAGCGCTTGAAGACGGGGCCACAGTGGCGATCCCCAACGATCCCACCAACGGTGGCCGTGCATTGCTTCTGCTGCAGAAAGCCGGTCTGATCACCCTGAAGGACGGCAGCAAGATCACCGCTACGCCGCGTGATATCGCTGATAACCCGAAAGACCTGGAATTCAAGGAACTGGAGGCTGCTACCCTGCCGCGTATCCTGAACCAGGTGGATCTGGCGCTCATTAACACCAACTACGCGTTGGAAGCCGGCCTTAATCCGACGGAAGATGCGCTGGTTATTGAGGGGGCTGAATCGCCGTACGTGAACATTCTGGTGGCTCATGAAAGCCGCGCCAACGATGAGGCAATCCAGAAGCTGGCGAAGGTGCTGACAACGGATGACGTCAAGGCGTTTATCAAGAAGCAGTACGAGGGAGCCGTGGTTCCGGCATTCTGAGGCCAGGAACGATAGGCATAAAAAAGCCGGGCATCAGCCCGGCTTTTTCGTTTCAGCGGATTGCGCGTTCAGCGCTTAATCGCCACTCCAGTTCGATCCCGGGTCCGGCGTCATCCGCAGGTAGGACTTCACCGCCCGATAGCCTTTCGGGAAACGTTCTTTTATTTCATCCTCATCCTGCAGGGACGGCACGATCACCACGTCGCCGCCGGGTTCCCAGTTGCCTGGTGTTGCCACTTTGTGAATGTCGGTCATCTGCAGCGAGTCTACAACCCGCAGCACTTCGTTGAAGTTGCGACCGGTGCTGGCCGGGTAGGTGATCATCAAGCGGATTTTCTTATTCGGGTCGATCACGAACAGCGATCGCACGGTCAGCGTCTCACTGGCGCTGGGGTGGATCATGTCGTAAAGGTTAGACACCTTGCGATCGTGGTCGGCAATGATCGGAAAGTTAACGGCACAACCCTGGGTTTCGTTGATGTCCTTGATCCAATCCTTGTGGGAATCGACCGGGTCCACACTCAGAGCGATTGCCTTGACGTCACGCTTGGCGAATTCGTCTTTCAGCTTGGCCGTCAGGCCGAGCTCGGTGGTGCACACCGGCGTAAAATCGGCAGGGTGCGAGAACAGTATGCCCCAGCTGTTGCCCAGCCATTGGTGAAAGTCGATCCTGCCTTCACTGGAATCCTGCTCAAAATCCGGTGCGGTATCTCCCAGACGTAAACTCATCGCGTTTCCTCCTTTGATGATACGAAAGCCCGGCCAGACGAAGCGCCGGCACAAAATTCAGTCTATACGATAAACAGTGGAGGCGGATGGGAGAAAACCAAGGGGTCTTGATTTGCCTCATCCGACTCCACTTACGTATCAGCTAACGCCGACTGACCGCTCTTTCTCGAAATGCTCACGGGTGAGCTTGAACACCACCGGGCTCAGTAGCAGCAAGGCCACGAGGTTTGGCAGCGCCATCATGGCGTTGAGCGTGTCGGCGATCAGCCAGATCAGGCCAAGGTTGATGGTGGCACCGACCGGTATCGCCAGTATCCAGATCACGCGGTACGGCACGATGGCTTTGACGCCGAACAGGAACTCAATGCAGCGTTCGCCGTAAAACGACCAACCGATAATCGTGGTAAAGGCAAAAATCGCCAGGGAGATGGCGACAACGTAATTGCCAAACCCGGGCAGTCCGGTTTCAAAGGCCAGTGAGGTCAGTGCCGCACCGGTCTCACCTGACGTCCAGGCGCCAGAGCTGATGATGACAAGGCCGGTGATGCTGCACACGATGATCGTGTCGATGAACGTGCCCAGCATGGCGACCATGCCCTGGTTGATCGGGTTCTTGGTCTGGGCTGCCGCGTGGGCGATAGGGGCGGAACCGAGACCTGCCTCATTGGAGAAAATGCCGCGGGCCACACCAAAGCGGACAGCGGCCCAGACGGCGGCGCCGGCAAAGCCACCTTCGGCGGCAACCGGACTGAACGCGTGTGTAAATACCATGGCGATGGCGTTCGGAATCTGCTCGGCGTTAATGGCCAGTACCATCAGGCCAACCAGGATATAGGCGATGGCCATAAAGGGCACCAACGTGCTCGCCACCTGCCCGATGCGTTTGATGCCACCGATCAGCACAAGGCCTACCAGTACCATCAACACAAGGCCGGTCACCCAGTGCGGCAGGTTGAAGTTGGTTTCCAGAACATCGGCCACCGAGTTGGCCTGCACGGTGTTGCCAATGCCAAACGCGGCCACAGCGGCGAAGATGGCAAACAGCACGCCCAGCCAGGCCCATTTTTTACCCAGGCCGTTGCGAATGTAGTACATCGGGCCACCCGTGTAGGCGCCGCGTTCGTCCACTTCCCGGAAGCGTACCGCCAGTACCGCCTCGGAATATTTGGTCGCCATACCCACGAGGGCGGTCAGCCACATCCAGAACAGCGCTCCGGGGCCGCCCAGGAATACCGCGGTGGCAACGCCAGCAATATTACCGGTGCCAACGGTAGCCGACAGCGCGGTCATCAGGGCCTGGAATGGAGGAATCTCGCCCTCTGATTCGGCCCCGGTACGGCCTTTCCACATCAGTTGGAAACCGGCTCGCAGTTTCAATACCGGCATCAGCTTCAGGCCAATGCTCAGAAACAGGCCGACACCAAGAATCATCACCAGCATGGGCGGGCCCCAGACCAGTGCGTTAATGCTGCTAATAAACGACTCAAAGGCTTCCATGGGAATCTCCCTGTGTTTGTGCCTTGGTATTGAGGAGCTTCCGCGACACCGGCGATATGGATCTGAGTAGTACAGATCTGAGCTCGGCGGAAGCGTATAACTCATTGAGTTTATATACTTATTTCCATCTGTAAATATTCGCTGCAAAGAATTCGCTGTTCTGACGCGACGTGGGTCTGCAAAGCTATTGGATTCGTAGCCTCTCGGGTTAAGCTGTGGACTGGTTATCTCAGGAGTCCCTCAATGCCGGAAACCCTAAGCCACTCTGATTGGAGTTCTGCCGATACGTCGGTCAACGCCATGCCCGAGACCCTTCACGTCCAGGCAGGCGAGCTGTCGTTCTGTGTGGAAACCCGGGGAGATCCCGCCGGGGAGCCAGTGATCTTCGTGATGGGATTGGGGGCGCAGATGACGCTCTGGCCGGAGGCGTTGCTGGACCAGTATGTTCGTGAAGGCTTCCGGGTAATCCGGTTTGATAATCGCGACATCGGGCTGTCATCGCACCTGAAGGATCGCCTGGAGGGTCATCCGGTTGCGGTCATGGCAAGGCACCGGATGGGCCTGCCGATCGCCGCGCCCTATACCCTGCATGACATGGCGGACGATGTCTGTAAGGTGATGGACGCCTTCAGCCTGACCTGCGCTCACCTGGTGGGTGTTTCCATGGGCGGCATGATCAGCCAGTTGGTGGCTGCGAATCGCCCCGAACGCGTGCGCTCGGCAACCCTTATCATGACCTCCACCAACAGCCCGCGCCTGCCGATGCCAAAATCAAAGCTGATCTGGCGCCTGGCAGGTATTGGCGCGAAGGGGCATGATGAAGCCGCAGTTGTCGCACGCTCCCTGGACTTCTGGAAGGCGATTCAGAGTCCGGGCTACCCACCTCGCGAACAGGAAGTGAGGGACCGGATCGTACGGGAGTTCCGGCGCAGCTATCATCCCGCCGGCATTCTCCGCCAGACCCGTGCCATCCTTGCCACTGGCAGCCTGTCATCAGCCACACGGCGCATACGGGTGCCGGTATCCGTGATTCATGGCAAGGCCGACCCGCTGGTGCGGCCGGTGGCTGCGGAGCAGTTGGGATACCTGATGCCTCATGCCCGCGTTGAGATGATTGACGGAATGGGGCACGATCTTCCGGAACCTCTGTTGTCGCGGTTTGCCCAGATCGGCTTTGAAACCATGGCGCAACAGCCGAGGCAGGGCAACGGCTGACGGCCGGTGCCCGCAGAAAGAGATGGCCGGTTGCGGGTTTATACTTCCAGTTTTCGCCCCCATTGCCTATGTTTAAAGAGGGACGAATCCAGAATATGACTGGTCAGGGAGTCTGCCAATGCAATCGCTAAAAGTATCCGATGTCATGTGGAACCACATCGAGCCCATTCGTCGTGGAACGCCCTTAACCAAAGTGGTCAAAACACTGCTTCACAACCACGTCACTGGGCTGCCGGTCGTGGATGACCACCGCAAGGTGATCGGGTTTGTTTCCGAACAGGACTGCATCCACGCCCTGCTGGTGAGCAACTACCACCACGAAGGCGACCCGATCGTGGACGACGTTATGTTTCGCAATCCGGTCACCATATCCCCGGAAATGTCTGTTGTGGATCTGGCCCAGAACCTGGGCGCAGGCAAGCCCAAGGTCTACCCGGTGGTTGACCATGATCGTTTGATCGGTATTGTGACCCGCACTGCCATCCTGGCAGAGTTTGCAAAGGCCGGTTATGGCATAGAAGTACCGAAATACGCGTAGTCAGAAGACTGTGAATTTTCCGACTGAGAGGTTCCCATGCAACTGCTCTCCACCAACGTCTGTTTTGGCGGCGAACACCGGCGCTACCAGCACCACTCGGCAGCCCTGGACTGCGATATGGAGTTTGCGGTGTACCTTCCTCCTGTTGCCGTGGGCAGCAACCCTCAAAAAGTGCCGGTTCTTTACTGGCTGTCGGGACTGACCTGTACCGACCAGAATTTCATGCAGAAGGCCGGGGCCCAGAAAAAAGCGGCGCAGTTGGGCATCGCCATTGTGTGCCCTGACACCAGCCCCCGTGGTCTGGACCTGCCCGGTGAACATGACAGTTACGATTTCGGTAGTGGTGCCGGTTTTTACCTGAACGCCACACGCCAACCCTGGGCCCCTCACTATCGAATGTACGATTATGTGGTGAAGGAATTGCCGCAACTGGTGGAAGGCCACTTGCCGGTGACAGAGGATCGCAGTATCAGTGGTCATTCCATGGGTGGTCACGGGGCACTGATCGCGGCGCTGAAGAATCCCGGGCAGTACAGATCCGTGTCTGCTTTTGCGCCGATTGCCAACCCCAGCGAGTGCCCCTGGGGTCAAAAAGCCTTCAGCGGTTATCTGGGGGACGACCCGAAAACCTGGGAAGAGTGGGATGCGACGCTGTTGATTCCCGGCGCCAGCGAACGCTTACCGCTGCTGGTGGACCAGGGTACAGCGGATGACTTCCTTGAAAGTCAGCTCAATCCCGAGGCGCTGGTCGAGGCATGTGAGAAGGTGCATCACCACATCAATCTGAGAATGCACCGGGGTTATGATCACAGCTACTTCTTCATCGCCTCGTTCATCGATGACCATCTGGAGCATCACGCCCAGGCGTTGGGCTTGAGATAATACAGAGCGCGTAGAGCGTTAGTGGAAACCCCAGAGTAGCCCGAAGTCCATGGAGGGCATCACTTCGGGCTGTTCAACGTCGATAATATTGAAATCCGGCTGGCTGCAATCCCGCTCAAAGGTGCCGCTGTAACGATTGCCCCTGGGACCAATGATGGCTTTGGCAAACGGGCCACGGTGACGGTGCGGGCGCCGGACAATCACCGCCACTTCGTTGTTGGCGAGCCTCACCAGAGTTCCTGGCGGATGATCGGTCAGAATGGCCAGCAGAGCCCGCGGAATGGCAGGGCGTAGTTTGCCGTCGGCCAGCGAAGCGATCAGTTTGCGGGCCTCGGTTATGTTCATTCGTTCGCGATAAGCCCGCTTCGTTATCATTGCCACATAGCGTTCCGCCAGCGCCAGGATTTCCGCCTCACCCCGTATGTCGGTACCACTCAACCCATGGGGATAGCCCGAACCGTCCGCCTGTTCGTGGTGCTGCGCAATGATTTTGAGTAGCAGTGGGCTGGTGATGTCGGCCTCTTTGAGTGCCTGAACGCTGCGTTCGGGGTGTTTGCGTATCACCGCGCGCTGCTCGTCGGTCAATACCCGGTTGGAAGCATTGAGTTTGTCGGCCACCGGCACCAGAGCCAGGTTTGCCATTAGCGCAGCACTGATCAGTACGGCGATCCGCTTGTCATCGAGGCCGAACCGGCGTGCAGTAAACTGACAGAGAACGGCATAGAACAGTATCTGTTCATGGATGGTGGGCTCGATCGAGTACAGGTGCACCAGTGCCAGGCTGGCCTCCGGGGATTCCTGGCACATCTGGTCAATCATTCGTGACAGGCCAAGTACCCGTTGGCGGGCACTGTCATCCTGGTTAGTAATGGCGTTTAGCGAGGATTCCAGGGTTTGCAGTAATACGGGATAATCCGCAAACGGGTTGCGGAGACGGATATCTTCCTGAATATCCTCGTCGGGGCGCTCAATCACCCGGGGCTGGAACAGGCCACGCTCGAACAACTGCTCCAGCTGAATGTCATTCTGTATGACGTAGCCCTGTCTCAGCAGAACATTGCCATCGGCGTCATAGACCGTCCAGGGCAAGGGCTTTCCAATGGTCAATGCGCCGGGTGCGATACGAAGAAGGTTCTGCACTCAATGGCTTCCTGGTGCTTATTATAATAATGCTTAAGTTTACCCCTTAAGCCGATACCAACTCCAGTTGTTGAACGGTCGGGAATGGGACGTTTGCGGTGATATGGGAATCTGCGTCCTTTGATTTAACAAAGTATTTCATTTGTGCGTTTGTTAAATTTCGTTGCGTTCAGCTTCCGTAATCGGATCTTGCGCTATGATAGTTTGCTAATAAGACCTTGGTAGGAATGTACTGTCACTATGCTCTATCGTCTGAAAACAGATTTCAGGCTGTCCATCATCACGTTGTTGGCCATCAGTGCCATTCTGGGGATAACCCCCTTTGCGGTGATGCGGTTTGTCCAGGGCAACGTGCTGGCCGGGGTGGTCGATCTGGGTATTATGCTGGCGATCACCGCCGGAATGATTTACGCCTGGATAACAGGCGATACCGCTCGCAGTGGTTTTGCAATGGCCCTGGTGGCCTGCGGCGGGGCGGTGACAGTCGGAGCGTTGGTCGGAGAGCCTGGGCTGTTCTGGTTATATCCGTGCCTGGTGACAAGCTTCTTCCTGACGGAACCCCGCTACGCAATTTTTATCAATCTGGCCGCCGTTGTTGCCTTGATGGTGCATGGCGTGGCCTTCAGTTCTCTTGTCCAGATGTGGACCTTCGCCGCCACGGCTATGGTCGTCAGCTGCTGCGCCTATGTGTTTGCCCATCGCAACGAGAACCAGCGGGAGCGCTTGGAACACCTGGCCACAATCGACCCCCTGACGGGCGTCAAAAACCGCCGCTCCATGGATCAGGAGCTGGCAATGGCCGTTGCCAGCGCTTCCAGAAACGGCATCTCCTACGCCCTGGTGTTGCTGGATATCGACTACTTCAAGAAGATCAACGACGAGTATGGGCACAACGTAGGGGATGACGTGCTGGTGGAAATGGTGGCGTTGATCGAACAGAACATCCGCAAGTCCGATCAACTGTTCCGCTTTGGCGGTGAAGAGTTTGTATTGCTGATGCCCGGGGTGGATTCAACCGGGTTGAAGGCGGTCATGCACAACCTGCAGCACATCATGCACAAGTTCCTGCGTCACCCCGGGGGGCAGGTTACCGCCTCCTTTGGCGTTGCCCTGCTCCAGGCTGGCGAAAAACCTGATGATTGGCTGGCGCGGGCGGATGAAGCACTTTATGAAGCAAAGGACACCGGGCGCGACCGTATTGTCTACGCGGACGACATGGTCGCCAGCCCTGCGTGATCGCCCCGGCAAGACTACTCTGGTTTTGGCGAGTACAGAAATAATCGCAGCCCCAACAGGATACTGGCGGACGCCAGCCCACAGGTAAGCCCCACCCAAAAACCAGCGGCCCCCATGGCAGGCAGCAACCAGTCGGTAAAGGTCAGCACCCACCCCAGCGGCAATCCAACGCCCCAGAACGAAAACAGCATGATGAGCATGGGAATGCTGGTGTCTTTGTAGCCCCGCAAGGCGCTGATGCAGGTCACCTGAATCACATCGGCAATCTGGAAGAAGGCCGCATACACCAGCAGTGTCACCGTCACGGCCTGAACGTCCTGCTCACCGGTGTAGAGCGCTGCAATTCCTTCTGCGAACACAAACAGCAGCACGGCAAATACCAGCGCCACCGCTGACGCCAGAATCAGCGAACTGCGGGCGATGAGCCGGGCAGTATCCGGCGCCTTGGCACCCACCAGGAAACTCACCCGCAGGGTCAGCGCCATTCCGATACTCAGCGGCAGCATGAACACCAGCGATACCACGTTCAGCGCGATCTGGTGCCCCGCCACAATCACTGGCCCCAGCGGTGCCAGGAACAGGGCTATGACCGAGAACATGCTGGCTTCCACAAAGATGGTAAAACCAATGGGGATGCCCAGGCGCAGGATATAGCGGATGCCCGCTGCGTCCGGTTTGGCCCAGTCTGCCAGCAGGTGAAAACGGCGATACACCGCACTGCGGTTCAGGTAGATCAGCAACGCCAGGGCCGCAACGCCGTTGGAGATGGAGGTGGCCCACCCACAGCCGATGCCGCCCATGGCCGGGAGGCCGAGTTTGCCGTAAATGAAGATGTAGTTCAGGGGCAGGTTGATCAGGGTTCCCAGCACCGAGAAGGCCATAATCACCCGGGTATGGCCCAGCCCGTCCGTCAGCCCTCGCAGTGCCATGATCATCAACATCGCAGGAATGCCCCAGGCGAAGGCGTCCAGGTAGCCCTGGGTGATGCGGGCGGTGTTGGTTTCCAGATTCAGGGCATCCAGCACCGGGTGCACGTTGGTCAGCAGCAGGATCATGATCACCGTGCCGCCGGCTGCGATATAAAGCCCCTGCCAGGTCGCGGGCATGATTTTCTCGGTGGTGCGCGCCCCGTTATAACCGGAAATGATCGGCTGCAGGGCCCCCAGGAGGCCCATGAAAAAGAGGAACACCGGCATCCACAGACTACTGCCAATGCCCACGGCCGCCAGGTCTTCGGCACTGGCGTGGCCTGCCATCACGGTATCAATGACCCCGTTGGCCATCTGCGCCACCTGGGCAATCAGGATCGGTCCGCCCAGGACGGCCAGCGTGCGCCACTCGGTCAGTGTGCGCTGGACCAGAGGCTGGCGGACTTCTGGTAATGGCTGGTGGGTTTCGTCCATGGAATCGTGAGCCCGGGCCGGAGAGATAAATTGGAAACTGTCAGGTGCGCTGGATGGTACCCCATTCTCCACTCCGGATGTCATAGGGTGTTTCCGTGGCACTGTGTACAACCCAGTGCAGTAGCGGGTAAAGTGCCGCCTTCCAATGTTTCAGGTGCGGGTAATATGGGTCTTCTGATTTTCGTAACAGTCCTGTGGGCGTTTTCGTTCAGCCTGATTGGCGAATTTCTGGCCGGGCGTGTGGACAGCGATTTCGCGGTGTTGACCCGTGTGGTGCTTGCCGCCCTGGTGTTTCTGCCGCTGACCCGCTGGCGTGGGGTTCCCGGAGGCTTGAAGCTGGGTGTACTGGTCACCGGTATGCTGCAGTTCGGTGTGACCTATTTGTGCCTGTACCGCTCGTTCAGCTACCTGACCGTGCCGGAAGTTCTGCTGTTTACCATTTTCACGCC
Organism: Marinobacter sp. G5_S1_61_S3; assembly: GCF_054968585.1. Classification (NCBI taxonomy): domain Bacteria; kingdom Pseudomonadati; phylum Pseudomonadota; class Gammaproteobacteria; order Pseudomonadales; family Marinobacteraceae; genus Marinobacter; species Marinobacter sp. G5_S1_61_S3. Next base: position 346,317 of record NZ_JBQKUK010000001.1, read on the forward strand.
ACTGTACGTTACCCTGATCGATGACGCCCTGTACCGGCGCTTTTCGCCGATTGCATTGGTTGCCGCAGCCGTGGCAACGCTGGGTGCAGGGATTATCCGTTACGACGGCCTGAGCCAGGGCTTTATCACTGGCTTCCTGCTGTTGCAGGTGGCCAATTTCACCTTTGCGGCGGGCCAGGTCGGCTATAAGCACACCATGATGCGCTTCCCGACGGAACTGCCGGCCTACCGTACGTTTGGTTATTTCTTTTTCGGGGCACTGATCATTGCCCTGCCATCCTTCCTGATCTTTGGCGATGCCAGTCGTCTGCCCACGACCTCGTTGCAGTGGGGCATCCTCGCCTGGTTGGGCCTGGCAGCGTCCGGTATCGGGCTGTTCCTGTGGAACCGGGGGGCATGCCATGTGGATGCCGGCACTCTGGCAATCATGAACAACATGTTGGTGCCCGCCGGGTTGCTGGTCAATCTGGTGATCTGGAACCGGGATGCCGACCTGTTGCGACTGGCCATAGGAGGCGGTGTTATCGCCCTGTCGCTGTGGTTGAATGCGCGCTTTCATCCGCGGGCAAGGCTGGCGGTGTAACGGTACTCCCCGTTGTCTGTAAACGGTCGTCCCGGTTCACTCTGACATCCTCTGGATATCGGATATTTCACAATGTTTGCTGACGGCGTCTACGCTTAGAGTTGCCATAATTGCCAAACCAAATGTGGAATGGCCATGTCAGGGAGACAGCCTGTAATGCGAAAAAACCTTCCGGTTACCCAGCGTGAAGTCCGAATGGCCGAAAGCGGTCGACTGATTACCACCACCGATTCAAGAGGCGTCATTACGTACTGCAATGACGAGTTCGTCGACATTAGCGGTTTCTCTCGAGAGGAGTTGGTCGGCCAGCCCCACAACGTAATCCGTCATCCGGATATGCCGTCGGCTGTATTTCAGGGAATGTGGGAGTACCTCAAGGCCGGAAAACCCTGGATGGGGGTGGTCAAGAACCGCACCAAGAGCGGTGACCACTACTGGGTGAGCGCTTACGTGACCCCGATTCTTGAAAACGGAAAAATGATTGGCTTCGAGTCGGTACGAGTCTCGCCAACCCGTGAGCAAGTGGCGCGGGCTGAAAAACTCTATCCGAAGCTGTCTGCCGGCAAGGCGGTCGTCAGTGTCCAAAGTCGGATTGCATCTGTCTTGCGGTCAGGATGGCCCTTTGCCCTGTCGTTGGTCCTGAGCCTGGTGGCGTTGACCATGCTGGGCAATTCCGGGATGGCCATCGGCGTGATCGTGGTAGCTCATGTGTTGGCAGCGGGGCTGACCCTCAGGTCCATAACCGCCCGCCTGCAGAGCCTGCTTGACCTGCGCCCTGACGCCTTCCGTGATGCCGTTGTGGCACGGACCTACAGTGATGAAAGCGGCCTGTTCTCGCAGATGGCCATGCTGATCATGAGCGAGAAAGCGAGGATTCGTACCGCCCTGGCCCGTATTGATGACCAGGCGGAGCTACTGTATGAGCATGCCAGGGCGAGCCACCGTTACATCAGCGAGGGCGCCGAGTCGATTGCCAAACAGCGGGCCGAGACCGACCAGACCGCATCGGCCGTTAACGAAATGACGGTGTCGATCCAGGAAGTGACTGAAACCGTGAATGGCAACGCCAAAGTGGCGGAAGAAGCCAACCGGATGGCGGCCACCGGCAGCAAGCGCAGCGGTGAGGCCCTGACGGCCATCGAACAGCTGGTCACCCGGGTGAACGGCATTGGCACGGCCATCCAGAAACTGGGTGCCTCAACAGAAAGCATTGGTGAGGCCGCCAGCCTGATCTCAGACATTGCTGAACAAACCAATTTGCTGGCACTGAATGCGGCCATCGAAGCCGCCCGTGCTGGCGAGCAGGGTCGAGGGTTCGCCGTGGTGGCGGACGAGGTCCGGTCGTTGGCCCGCCGCACCCGGGATTCCACAGTACGTATACAGCAGGTCATTGACGACTTCCGTAGCCAGGTGGAACAAGCCGTTCAGGCCACCCGTGAAGGGGAGCAGGATGCAGGCAAGGGCCTGGAGAAGGTGCGGGAGGCAGAAACGTCCTTGCAGGAAATCGTGTCTTCGATCCATGATATTTCCGACAGCTTCATCAGCATGTCGGCGGCCTTTGAGGAGCAGAGCCAGGTATCCGAGGAGATCAACCATCAGGTGGTCAATATTGCCGAACTGGCCGATCACAGTACCCAGCAGGCGGATTCCGCCAAGGACAGCAGTAACAGTCTGAGCCAGATGTCCCGCGGGCTGAAAGATCTGGTCTCCCGGTTCGTGAGTAAAAACGGCTAGTTATCGGCCGGCCCCGGAGATGTTTACGTCCCGGTGCCGGCCCTGGCTGGCATCCTGCGCATACTGCTGGCAAAATCCCGCCCCATCTGCTGAAGCAGGCCTTCGGCATACCTCTTCTAATCGATTCATCAGCCAAAAGCACAGGATGAAACAATGACTGGTTCCAAATCTACCCCGGCCCATCGTGGGCTATGGTCCTCCCGGATGGCCTTTATCCTGGCCGCGACCGGTTCGGCCGTCGGGCTGGGCAATATCTGGAAATTTCCCTATGTCACCGGCGAAAATGGTGGTGGCGCTTTCGTACTGGTATACCTGCTGTGTATCGCCATCGTCGGTATCCCCATCATGATGGCGGAGGTTTATATCGGCCGTAGTGGCCGACATAATCCGATCACCAGTTTCCGCCTGGTGGCCGAGCGCAACCTGGCGTCACCGGTATGGCGGATCTCTGCCATTGTGGGTGTGCTGGCAGCGTTCATTATCCTGTCGTTCTATTCTGTCATCGGGGGCTGGGCGGCGTCCTACGTTGGCCACGCGGCCATGGGCGATTTTACCGGCCAGAGCGCGGACGCCATCGGTGAGCTGTTCGGCGGCCTGCTGGCCAGCCCGGTTACACTGTTGATCTGGCACACCATCTTTATGGCATTGGTGATTTTCGTGGTGGCCCGTGGCCTCAAATCCGGCCTGGAGCGAGCCGTCACCATCCTGATGCCCGCCCTGTTCGTGTTGCTGCTGGTTGCGGTGGGCTATGCCACTACCACCGGCCACTTCGGTGCTGCTGTCGCCTTCCTGTTTACCCCTGATTTTGGCGCCCTGACCATGGATGGCGTACTGGTAGCGTTGGGCCATGCATTTTTCACCCTGAGCCTGGGTATGGCCATCATGATGGCCTACGGTTCCTATCTGGGAGACGATGTGTCGGTCGGGCGGACTGCAGTGACCGTGTCCATCATGGATACCGTGGTGGCGCTGATGGCCGGCCTGGCGATTTTCCCGGTGGTCTTTGCCAATGGCCTGGAAGCCGGTGCGGGCCCCGGCCTGATTTTCCAGACCCTGCCATTGGCCTTCGGCCAGATGCCGATGGGCAGCATATTTGGTGCCCTGTTCTTTGTGCTGCTGTTGTTCGCGGCCTGGACCTCCGCTATTTCACTGCTGGAGCCAGTGGTTGAATGGCTGGAAGACAAACTGATCGTTGGCCGTGTGGGAAGCACGGTGGTGGGGGGGGTTGCCTGCTGGCTGCTGGGTATTGCGTCCATCCTGTCCCTGAACGAGTGGTCTGGTTTCGCGCCCCTGGGCATGTTCGAGCGTTTCGAGGGCAACACCATCTTCGATCTGCTCGACTTCTTTACCGCCAACGTGATGCTGCCGCTGTCCGGCCTGCTGACGGCCCTGTTTGTCGGCTGGTGCGTGGCGAAAGAGTCGTTGCAGAGCAATTTGGCCCTTTCCGGAGGCAGCTTTGCGCTCTGGTACAACCTGGTTCGCTTCGTAACACCGGTGGCGGTTGCGATCGTGTTTGTCTACAACCTGATGTCGTAAAGGCCGTCAGGGGATTGAAAGAAACCCGGCCCACGCGGCCGGGTTTTTTTGTTGTGCGCCAGGCATGGCGCGT